>JAEENZ010000205.1 GCA_016283985.1 Bacteroidales bacterium
GGAACGGTCAAGGAAATCGTGCGTGGCGACAAGCGCAAGCTTCTGGCTGTGACGGTGGAGGCAGACGACGCTCAGCAGTACCTGAAGTCGGAGCCCAAGGCCGCCACCAAAGAAGAAGTCAAGGAAAGCCTCCTCAAGGCCGGCCTGTGGCCTTTCATCGTGCAGAGGCCCTACGGCATAGTAGCAGATCCGGCCGCAGAACCTAAGGCCATTTTCGTTTCTGCATTCTCCACGGCGCCCCTCGCAGCCGACACCGAGTTCACCCTCGGAGGCCGCGTGAACGACATCCAGGCCGGCGTCAATGCCCTGGCCAAGATCGCGAAAGTGCACATCGGCATAGCCAAGGCCGACTCCGCATTCGCCAAGATCGAGAACGCGGAGATCACGGTCTTCAGCGGCAAGCATCCCGCCGGCAACGTGGGCGTGCAGATCGCAGCCGTCAGCCCCATCCTCAAGGGGGACACCGTCTGGACCGTCAGCCTCCAGGGCCTGGCAGCCATCGGCAAGTTCCTCACCAAGGGCATCTACGACGTCCGCCGCAAGGTGGCTGTCGCAGGACCCGCGGCCATCGAACCCGCCTACGTGGAAACCCTCCCCGGCGCTCCCATGAAGACGCTGGCCGGCTTCTACGGCGGATATGAGGAAGGCCTCCGCATAGTCAGCGGCGACATCCTTTCCGGAAATGCGGTCGGAGCAGAAGGATACCTCGGATTCTTCGACGACACCGTCACCATCCTCCGCGAAGGCACCGAACCCGAACTCCTCGGCTGGGCCAAGCCCATACGCTGGGGCCAGTTCAGCACCGACCATTCCTACTTCTCCTGGCTCACCCCCTGGCGCAAGTACGACATGGACACCAACCTCCACGGAGGTCCCCGTGCGTTCGTCATGAACGACGCCTACTACGGCAAGGTGCTCCCCATGGGCATCTTCCCTCTCTACCTTATAAAGGCTTGCCTCGCAGGCGACATCGACAAGATGGAGCAGTTCGGCATCTATCAGGTTCTCCCGGAAGACCTCGCACTCTGCGAGTACGTGGATCCTTCCAAGAACAATATCCAGGACATGATAGCACAGGGTATCGACCTGATGCTCAAAGAAATGGCTTAAGATTATGAAGAAATTCTGGCATGCAACAGTGGACGCCTTCGAGACATTCCTCAGGGTCCCCGGCACGGTCACCAAGAGAGGTGCTCACGTGCGCGATGCGATAGATCTTAAGCGCATCATGATAATCGCCGTCATCTCCGTCGTTCCCGCTGCCCTCTTCGGCATGTGGAACGTAGGATATCAGCACGGCCTGGCCATCGGAGACGGCCGTCTCCAGATCCTGGCCAACTTCTGGTACGGATTCCTCAAGGTGCTGCCCCTCTACGTGGTGGCATACGGAGTGGGTCTGTTCATCGAGTTCTTCTCCGCAGGAATCAGGAACGAAGAAGTGAACGAGGGCTACCTCATGTCGGGTATGCTCATCCCTCTCATCGTTCCCGTCACGGTTCCGCTCTGGATGCTCGCGGTAGCGGTCGCATTCAGCGTGATCTTCGTCAAGGAGGTCTTCGGCGGCACCGGAATGAACATTTGGAACCCTGCGCTGGTTACCCGCGCATTCCTGTTCTTCTCCTATCCTTCAGCGATGTCCGGCTCACAGTGCTGGATCAGCCTGAAGGCCGGCGAGAGCGTGGTGGATGGCTTCACAGGAGCCACTCCCCTCGCCCTGGACGGGGCTGCCGCACAGTACGGCACAGGCATCTGGGACTACATCATCGGCACCATCCCCGGTTCCGTGGGTGAAACATCCGTCATCGCAGTCCTGCTCGGCGCAGCCATCCTCATCTGGACAGGTGTGGCGAGCTGGAAGATAATGCTCTCATCTGTGGTGGGCGCTCTCTTCGTGGGAGGCCTCGCGAACCTTGGCGGAGTGGGCATCCCCGCATGGGAACACCTCGTGCTGGGCGGATTCGCCTTTGGTACCGTCTTCATGGCCACCGATCCCGTCACCTCGGCACAGACCGAGTGCGGCAAGTGGATCTACGGCTTCCTCGTGGGTGCGCTCTGCGTGACGGTGCGCCTCTTCAACCCCGGCTATGCCGAGGGTATGATGCTGGCCATCCTGCTGGGCAACACCTTCGCACCTCTGATCGACCATTACGTTGTTACTACGGCGATGAACCGCAGGAACAAGGCCGCTGTAAAAACCGCTTAAATATATGAGGTATGAATACTAACGGAAATCTCTATACAGTAGTCTACACCACGCTGGTAGTCGTGGTAGTGGCGGCGGTTCTTGCATTCGTGAGCCAGAGCCTCAAGAGCAGGCAGGAAGCCAACGAAAAGGCCGAGACCATCAGCCAGATGCTCACCGCGGGCGGATTCGGCACCAAGGCCGAGTTCCAGGCGATGGGCAACGCAAAGGTGCTCGAGACCTACGGCGCCCAGATCGCCGAAGCCTTCACCGTAAACGAGGAAGGCGTAAAGGTCGCCGAGCTGAACATCGAGGAGAAGGAGATCTTCTCCCGCGGCCAGCTCAAGGCACAGAACTATAATGTAAAGAAAGGCGCAGGATACGAAATCCCCGTCTTCATCTTCAGCAACGGCATCACCGTGGTGCCCGTCTACGGAGCAGGCCTCTGGGGCCCCATCTGGGGTTACATCGCCTTCGAAGCCGACGGCAACACCATCCACGGTGCATACTTCGACCATGAATCCGAGACCGCCGGCCTCGGTGCCAAGATCAAGGACGATCCCGCCTTCCAGGCGCAGTTTGTCGGCGAGAAGGCCTTCTTCGGCGAAAGCCCCGTCTTCGCGATCGTGAAGGGCGGAGCCCCGAAAGAGGATGGCAAGAGCCTGATAGACAACAAGATCGACGCCATCACAGGCGCGACCATGACGTCCCAGGGCCTCGACGCAGCCATCAACACCTGGCTCGGAGCCTATGCCGCGTATTTTGGAACTAAAGCAGAGTAGGAGGAAAAGATATGAAACTGAAAGAAACCATTCTCGATCCTATCTTCAAGAGTAATCCGATCACCGTCCTGGTGCTTGGCATATGCTCTTCGCTGGCAGTCACGGTCACCCTCAAGGGCGCCCTTGTGATGGCCCTCTCCGTCATGGCGGTCTGCGGCATCTCCAGCCTGATCCTGTCCACCCTGCGCAACACCATCCCCGGACGCGTGCGTATCATCGTACAGCTGGTGGTGGTGGCCATGATGGTGATACTGGTAGACCAGATCCTCAAGAGCTTCGAGGCCACCTATCCCATCGACAAGCAGCTCTCCGTCTACATCAGCCTTATCATCACCAACTGCATCGTGATGGGCCGCATCGAGGCATTCGCCCTCGGCAACAAGCCCATCCCCTCGCTGCTGGACGGTCTGGCGAACGGAGCCGGCTACGGCATGATCCTCATCATAGTCGCTTTCTTCAGGGAACTCCTCGGAAGCGGCACCCTCTTCGGACTGCAGGTCATGCCTGCAGGTTATGTGACCAACAATCTGGTTATCCTGCCCCCGTTCGCGCTCATCCTCCTCGGATGCATCGTGTGGGTGCAGCGCAGCATCCAGAAAGACCTTCAGGAGAAATAACCCTAGCACTTACGGAATATGGAATACATCAGCTTATTCGTAAAGTCGATCTTCGTAGACAACATGATCTTCGCATACTTCCTCGGTATGTGCTCATACCTGGCGGTATCGAAGAATGTGAAGACGGCTACCGGACTCGGTGTCGCGGTTATCTTCGTCCTTCTGGTCACAGTTCCTATCAACTATCTCCTCAACAAGTACGTACTCGCCCCGAACGCCCTCGTGGAAGGAGTTGACCTGAGCTTCCTCAGCGTCATCATCTTCATCGCGGTCATCGCGGCAATAGTGCAGATAGTGGAAATGGTGGTGGAACGCTTCGCTCCTGCACTCTACTCCGCGCTCGGCATCTTCCTCCCGCTCATCGCAGTGAACTGCGCCATCCTCGGCGGAGCCCTGTTCATGCAGCAGAAGGAATTCGCCAACGTGGGTGAATCCGCAGTCTACGCCCTCGGTTCCGGCATCGGCTGGTTCCTCGCCATCGTGGCCCTCGCCGCCATCCGCGAGAATCTCAGCTACAGCAA
>JAEENZ010000206.1 GCA_016283985.1 Bacteroidales bacterium
TAGGAGAGTATAGTAAGGATGATTGTCCCGCAGCCATTCCATTATCTCGCGATACTGGGGATGCAACACGAATTCACCGCCTTCCAGGCCTACAACGGTCTTGCGCGTGACGCACTTGCTGCCCACTATTGCCTTTATCTCATCCAGGCTCAGGCTCTCATGCGGCTTCTGCCAGATGGAACAATGCCTGCACTTGGACTGGCAGATGGTAGTGGCATAAATCATCAACTGGCTCAGCTTCTTGTGCCGAGGCCTGGCCATGTTGTTCAGATACAACAACCCGTTATGGATGTAATCTCCAAGTTTGTACATCAGTGCGTAAAGTTAGTGATTTTTCATATAAAAAAGGCCGGGACCTTGTTTGGTTCCGGCCTTTTTTATCTAAACAACAGATTAGATGCAGGTGTAGCCACCGTCGACGGCGATGTTCTGGCCGTTGACATAGGTGCTGGCGGGAGATGCGAGGAAGAGGGCGCAGGTGTCGAGTTCGCCCTGCTTGCCATAGCGGCCAAGAGGAATGCTCTGCTTCGCAATTGCCTGGAAGTAATCGGAATCCAGGGTAGCGGTGGTGAGATCGGTGTAGAAGTAGCCGGGGCAGATGCTGTTGACGGTGATGCCGTACTTGCCCCATTCGGCTGCGAGTGCGCGGGTGAGGTTCACCACGCCGCCCTTTGCTGCATGATAGGGAGAGCTTCCGCAGATGAGGTTGCCCACGAGGCCATACATCGAAGCGATGTTGATGATGCGGCCATATCCGGCCTTGATCATCTCCTTACCGAATTCACGTGCGCAGACGAAGGTTCCGAAAAGGTCGATCTGCATCTCGTGCTTGAACTGATCATCGGTGATTTCCTCGGCGGGAGCGACGGCACCGGTGCCTGCATTGTTCATGAGGATATCCACGCGGCCGAACTTCTCGATCGTTGCGGCGACTGCTGCCTTCACCCTCTCGGTGTCGGTGATGTCGCATGCGAAAGGAAGAACCTCGACGCCGAACTCAGCGGTGATGGCCTTTGCATTCTCTTCAAGAAGGTTCATACGACGTGCAAGAAGCACAAGATTTGCGCCCTGGCTGGCGAATGCCTTGGCCATCTGGAGGCCCAGGCCAGTGGATGCGCCGGTAACGACTGCTACGCGGCCGGAGAGATCGAAATAATTTTTCATTTTAAATATAGAGTATTAATATGTAAGTTTCAGTCTACAAATATAATCATTTATATCCGCTTTACCTTAAGAATATTACGCAAATTGCTTATTTGGGAGATGATTTTATCCAACTCCATATTGGAAGGCACCAGCAAGCGCACAGAAATGTCGTAAGTCCCTCCGCGGGGGTTTTCATTGACATTGAAAGAGCGCAACGAGGCCTTGAACTGGCCGATTATCTCCATAATGGAAGCCAGTGCGGACTGCTCCTTCTCGGCGGTAATGTTAAGCGTACATTGGAAGTCTCCCGAAGAAGCACTGTCCTGCCACACCACCTTCTGGATCCGGTAGGGATACTTCTCCATCAGCTGGGCGGCGTTCGGGCAGCCCATGCGGTGTATCTTGATGCCGTCGGTGCGGGTCACGAAACCAAATACATCGTCCCCATACACGGGGTTGCAGCACTTGGCGAGCTTATAATCCAGTCCTCGTACGTTCTTGGCATTGATAACCAGGATCTCATCGCTTCCTGAAGTATAGCTGAGTGATTTCTCCTTCGGAGCCTGCTCGACCTCATGCGCCTGCACTTCCGACTGCTTCTGGATGTATGCCTTGATGTCGTTCACGTCTATCACCTCGCGGGCGATGTCAGCCATGAAAGTGATGACGGAAGAGTACTGGTGGGCCTTCATGTACTCCTGCTGCATGGCATCCGGCCACTCGAGTTTCCAGTTCTTGAGGCGTCTTTCGAGCAGCTCGCGGCCATCGGCGCCCAACTTGCGTTCCTCGGCATCGAGTTCCTGCTTGATCTTGGTGCGGGCCTTGGAACTCACCACATAGTTCAGCCAGTCCCGGTTCGGGCGCTGATTCTTCGAGGTGATTATCTCGACGGTGTCACCGGTATGGAGTTTCTCGCGGATGGAGACCGCTTTACCGCCGATTCGCCCTCCCGTGCAACGAATACCCACGTTCGTGTGAATGTTGAAGGCGAAATCCAGTACGGAGGCGCCGGCAGACAGTATGCGAAGCTCCCCGGTGGGGGTAAATACGAATATCTCCTTCGACGGCGGCTGGGGCAGGTCTTCGGGTTTGGATTCGGAAGGATGTTCGAGCGCATAGCGGACGGATTTCAGCCAACGGTCCATGTTCGCCTCGTGCTGCACGCCCTTGTAGGCCCAGTGGGCGGCCTGCCCGTTCTCGGCCTCATAGTCCATGCGCTTGGTGCGGATCTGTACCTCCAGGGCATTCCCCCGCTTGTTCTTGACGGTGATGTGCAGGCTCTCGTAGCCGTTCGGGCGAGGTGTTGTCAGCCAGTCGCGCAGGCGCTTCGTATCCGGCTCGTACTCCTCGGTAACATAGGAATACACCTTCCAGCACAATTCCTTCTCCAGCTTGGGATCCTGGTCACAGTCGATGATGAAACGTATGGCGAACACGTCGTAGACCCCCTCGAAAGGCACTTTCTGCACCTGCATCTTGCGGTAGATGGAGTAGGCGGTCTTGGTGCGGATCTTCAGCTTATAGACTATCCCCGCATCGGAGAGCTTCTGCTTAAGGGGTTCTATGAACTCCGCCATCAGTCGCTCCCTGTCACGCTCGGTAGCCTTAAGCTTGTTGGTGATGGCCCGGTACTGCTCGGGATCCGCATAGCGGAAATAGATGTTCTCCAGCTCGCTCTTGATGTTGTAGAGTCCCAGCTGGTGAGCCAGCGGGATGTAGAGCATCAGGGTTTCCAGAACCTTCTGGTCGCGCGAGGACTTTGGGAAGATGGCAAGGTTGCGCATCACCTCCAGACGGTCCGCGATCTTCAGCACGGTCACGCGCGGATCGGTGGAGTACTGGACTATCAGTTTCTTATAGTTCTCAGCCTCCAGACGGGTATCCTTCGGCTTGATGGTGGAAATCTTGTTGAGCCCGTCCACCATCGTGAGTATGTCTTTGGGGAAGGAAGATATGTCGACGTCGGGATGCGTGCGGGTGGCCTCGTGCAGATAGACCGCAGCGCTGCACTCGGCCGGCAGGCCGAGTTCGTCGCGGGCTATGGCCGCGACGGCGTCGGGATGCCCTATGAAGGGCGTCCCGTCGAAGCGCTGCTCATCCTTCAGGACTTCCAGGGCAAGCGCACGTGCTTGTTCGACAATCGCTTCCATACCTTTTATTTATTACGCGCGTCAAGGGCTTTCTGATAATCTTTCGCGTTGCGGGAATGCTCGGTGAAAGTCTTGGCGAACCTGTGCAGTCCGTTGAACGAAGGGTCTGCGCAGAAGAACAGATATCCGTTCGCCGTATCGGGATTCAGCACGGCCTCCAGGTACGCCTTGTCCGGTACGGATATCGGCCCAGGAGGCAGCCCCGCATGGATGTAAGTGTTGTAGGGAGACTCCGTCTTCAGGTCTGCATTCAGTATGCGCGTCTTCTGGTAATCGAACAGGAAAGCGACCGTGGGGCAGCTCTGGAGCTTCATCCCCTTGCGCAAGCGGTTGATATAGACGCCTGCCAGCTTGGCGAAGTCTTCCTGGCGGTTGCTCTCCCCCTTCACTATGGATGCAAGTATCGAAACCTGCAGAGGAGTCAGGCCCAGCGCTTTGGCCTTCGCCTTGTTCCCGTCGGTCCAGAAAGCATCCCAGGCCTTCTTCTGGCGGGCGAATATCTCATCTATCGAATCCGTCCAGTACATCTCGTAGGTATCCGGGATGAACAGGCTGAAGGCCGTGGCGGGCTTGAACCCGTAGCGGGCCAGCAGTTCATCGTCCTCGAGCGCCAGGGCCACAGTGGCCGAATCCACCATCATCTGCGAGGATATGCTGCGCGCAAGCGACCCTTTCAGCCTCACTGCAGGGATGCGGAGCTTGACCGGAGTCTGCCAGCCGTTGTTCAGCATGCGGGAGATATATGCGCTGGTCTGCCCGGGCTCGACGCTGTAGTGCCCGGGGGTCAGGTAAGTTGCAACCTTATGCTCCTCGAAAGCCCGCTTCAGGCTTCCCGGACGGGCCACGCAGGTATCCAGCACCGCCAGCACGTCTTCCGGGGTAGTGTCGGGATACACGAACAGCTCCACGGCCTTGCGGACGTTCGGCAGTTTGTTGTCCGACAGCCAGCCCCATGCCATCCCACCGCCGACCACTAAAACGGCGACCAGGATACCGACCACCAGGCGGCCAAAAAGCGTATTTCTTTTCTTTGTCATCTCAAAGGTTTTTTCAGATAGATAACGTCGCCTTCGATGGGCATGTAATCAGCCGTAAGGCCCGGATTCCACTTCAGAAGATACTTCATGCGCACTCCGAAGCGCTGGGATATCTCCCAAAGGCTTTCCGGCCTGTCGTCCGCAACATACATGGGCAGCCCGGTCGGCGCCTGGCGCTTCTTGGCCTTCAGGTAAACCACTTCCCCGATCTTCAGCGGACGCATGACGGGCACGTCGTTGAAACGCAGTATCTCCTTCTGGAAAAGATTGAATTCCAGCGCGATGCTTTCGTAGGTGTCCTGATGCTCAGCATACACGCAGAGTATGCCGTTCTTCTTGAAGACCTTCCTGTCCAGACTGAAAGAATATGTTTCCCTTGGACCTCCCTTGCGCAAGGGATTCTGAACCTCCACCTGGGCCTTCTCCTCGATCTTGAGCGGGGATTCCGGAACGGCCACCGGGGCGCTGGTGACGGCACCTGCGGGAGTCTTGCCGGTATCGTACTGATACAGCTTGTAATCTTCTATAATCTTGATCAGTTTCTCCGCATATTTTGGATCGGTGGCATACCCCGCCTTCTTGAGGCCTTTCGCCCAACCTTTGTAGTCGGTGGGCTTCAGTTCGAACAGGGGCTTGTACCGATCCTGATAGCGAAGGAAATCGCTGTGATCCTTAAAAGACTCCTCGGCGCTGCCGTAGACCCGGAAACACTCGTTGGGAGCATCGTCGTTCACCCTCATGGTCTTACCCTTCCAGTTCCGGTGGCACTTGATGCCGAAATGATTGTTGCCATCCGCCGCAAGGCTGGAGAGGCCGTAGCGGGACTCCAGCATGCCCTGCGCAAGCGTGATGCTCGCCGGAACCCCGGAACGCTGCATCTCGCTTATCGCAATGGGCGCGTACTTATTAATATAATCATTCTGCGGAGTGTCCGACAGAGCCAGAAGCCCCGTCAGCATCGCAAGAAGAATCAGCAGATACCTTTTCATACTCGCGAATATACGGAATTTCGAAGATATCTCCATCATTTACGGTAAAGGATTCAGGGAAAATTTCCCGGCATTCTTCCCCAAGCGTGGCGATGTCCTTCACCCGCGAGGAATAATGCCCGATGACGAGTTTGCCGACACCTGCCTCCCTGGCGCAGGATGCGGCCTGAAGTGTCGTGGAGTGATAATACTGCTTCGCCTTGTCTTCCATCCCCTTCGGATAAGTGGCCTCGTGATACAGTATGTCCACTCCCTTCACATATTCCGCCAGTTCCTGGAACGGAGCAGTGTCCGAGACATAAGCATACGACCGCGGTTTCCATGGGTTCCGGCGCGGAGCTACCACTTCTTCGAACCTGAACCCATAGCAGTCAATTTTATGGTTCAGTTGGAATGCCGTCACTTTCACCAATCCTGCCAGGGCGGAAGGCAGTACCACTTCCGCAGCATTTTCCCGGAACGGGTCGCTTGGCGACGCGGAGGAAGTGGAACTGCCTTCCGCCCGGAGGCTATGGAATACTATTTCAAAGCCGAGATCTTGACCGAAATATGACAGGTAGAATTTGAGGATTGGCCCGAGATTCTGAGGACCGTAAATATGCAGGTCTTCCGTGCGATGATACAGACTCATCGTGCTCAGCAGGCCGAACAGCCCGAAACAATGATCCCCATGGATATGGGAAATGAAGATGGCCTCTATCTTTACGAAAGAAAGGTGCTCCTGACGGATGCGCTGCTGGGTGCCCTCTCCGCAATCGATGAGAAACAAGCGCCCGTGCACGGACAGTGCCTGGGCGCTTGGATTTCTGTCGGAAAAGGGCAGGGCCGAAGCCGAGCCCAATATCGTCAGGGTGAAGTTCATCGGGAATTACTCTCCCTTCTCAAGCTTCTCCTTGAGAGCGGCAAGTGCGTCGATGTCACCGAGAGTGGTCTTCTCGACGGACTTATTGATGTTCTTCACGGCCTTGCTGGTGGTAGCAGCCTCGGTGGCGGCGGCCTTCTCCTTCACCTCCTGATATGTGCGGAGATGGCTGAGGAGGATGCGGCTGGTGCTGCGACGGAGCTCGACGACCTTGAAGGGGAGCTTGTCGCCAACGACTGCCTGCTTGCCGTCTTCCTTCACGAGCTCGCGGTTGAATGCGAAGCCCTCTGCTCCGTCAAGGGTGATGTTGGCGCCCTTGTCGGTGGTGGAAGCTACGGTACCCTCGACGGTGGAGCCGACGGGGAACTTGGCCTCGATCTCATCCCAAGGGTTGGGAGTGAGCTGCTTGTGGCCAAGGCTGAGTTTATGGTTGGCCTCGTCGAAGTCCAGGATCTGGACGTCGATGGTATCGCCGGGAGCAACAACCTCTGAAGGATGCTTGATCTTGGTCCAGCTGAGGTCACTGATGTGTACGAGACCTTCCACGCCGTCCTCAAGCTCTGCGAACACACCGAAGTTGGTGACGTTGCGAACCGTTGCGGTCTGCTTGCTGCCGACGGGATATTTCTCGCGGATGCTCTCCCAAGGATTGGCGGTGAGCTGCTTCAGGCCAAGGCTCATCTTGCGGGCCTCGCGGTCGATGCTGAGGATCTGTGCCTCGACCTCGTCGCCGACCTTCAGGAATTCCTGAGCGGAGTGGAGACGGGGGCTCCAGGACATCTCGGACACGTGTACGAGACCTTCCACGCCGGGTTCGATCTCGATGAATGCGCCGTAGTCTGCGATGAGGACCACCTTACCGGTAACCTTATCACCAACCTTGAGGTCGGGATTGAGGTTGTCCCAAGGATGTGCGGTGAGCTGCTTGAGACCGAGGGCGATGCGCTTCTGCTGCTCGTTGAAGTCGAGGACCACGACCTTGATCTTCTCGTCGAGGGTGACGATCTCTTCGGGGTGGTTGACACGGCCCCAGCTGAGGTCGGTGATGTGGATGAGTCCGTCTACGCCGCCGAGGTCCACGAACACTCCGTAGTTGGTGATGTTCTTGACCACGCCTTCGAGAACCTGACCCTTCTCGAGCTTGCCGATGAGTTCGGCGCGCTTGGCCTCCTGCTCTGCCTCGAGGAGAACCTTGTGCGATACGACCACGTTCTTGCCTTCCTGATTGATCTTGACGATCTTGAAGTCGATGGTCTGATCCACGAACTGATCATAGTCGCGGATGGGCTTGATGTCGATCTGGCTGCCGGGGAGGAATGCCTCGATTCCGAACACGTCCACGATCATGCCGCCCTTGGTGCGGGTCTTGACATATCCCTTGACGATCTCGTCGTTTTCGAATGCCTCGTTGACCCTATCCCAGGATTTGAGAGTGCGTGCCTTCTTGTGGGAAAGTACGAGCTGGCCCTTCTTGTCTTCTGCGTTTTCTACGTAGACTTCCACCTTGTCGCCAACCTTGAGGTCGGGATTGTAGCGGAATTCAGGGGCAGCGATGACGCCCTCGCTCTTGCCACCGATGGTGACAACAACTTCGCGCTTGTTGATTGCCGTTACTTCTCCTTCGACAACTTCTCCCTCGACGATCTTGCTGAGGGTCTGGTCGTAAGCTTTGCGGATTTCTTCCTTATCGGCGGTGTCGTAAACACCTGATCCCTCAAAGGCTTCCCAGTCGAAGTTCTCGGGAGCTACCGATGCGTTGAGCATCCCGGTTTCTTTTTTGATTTCTTCTGACATAATAAGTTTTTGTTTGAACTAATTAGTTGTTTAACAATATGTTTTGTGCCTTGCGCAGGACGCGCCTGCGCGAAAAAGCCTGCAAAGATAGGAATAATTTTTTATATTTGCACCCACAAATCAGCAAGTTATGCCAGAAGTTACACATCTCTTCCTTTCTCCGCAGATTGCAGGCATATTGGATATCGTTGCAACGTCGCTGTTCGTCATATATCTCGTCCTCCAGATACTGCACCACAAGTTCATGTGGTACGTATATATCCCCAGCTGCATCGCCGCCGCCATAACCTTCTTCGACAGCGCCACATGGGCGTTCGCGGCCCTGAACGTCTACTACATCGTGATGGGATTCGTGGGTATCTTCAACTGGCGCATGGATGCGGCTGCCGCGAGCGAGCACAAGGGTTTCATCATCCTGGGCAAGCTGACCCCGAAGGTGATCCGGATAAGCCTCGCCATAACCGTCATCGGCATCCCCGCCCTCTATTTCATCCTCGGAGCCCTCGACGACCCCAATCCGTTCCTGGATTCCATTACCACGGTAATGAGCATAGTCGGCACATGGTGGCTCACCCGCTCCATCATCTACCAGTGGTGGATTTGGATCTTCGCGGACGTGTTTGCTATCTGGATGAACATCAACCTCGACAAGAGCGCCTTCGTCATCCAGTTCGTGCTTTGCATACTCTCCTCGTTCATAGGACTTTACACCTGGAGCAAGAGGGGGAAGTATATCGAGAAATAATTCCTTTCTACATGGGACGCAAGAGCATCTTTTACTCCGTTGCCGCGGCTTTACTGCTTTCTTGCATCGTGGCCGGGGCCATGGAAACTGAAATCCGCGATTGGGAATTCTCCCAGGACGGAGATGTATGGAGCGCCGTAACGATCCCCCATTCCTGGAATGCCATCGATGGCCATAGCGCCTCATATTTCAGGGGAAAAGGATATTATCGCACCGGAATCGCGTGCGACGATCCAGCCCTGCCGGCTTTCCTCAGGTTCGAAGGAGCCGCCCAGGAAGCCGAGGTGATAGTCAACGGACGGAGCGTCATGTATCACAATGGCGGCTATACACCGTTCGTGGTTCCCCTGGCAGGTCTACTGCAGGCCGGAACCAACCGGGTGGAGGTGATTTGCGACAATGCCGAGAGCACGGAGAGGATTCCAGTCTCGTCAGACTTCAACAAGAACGGAGGCCTGCACAATCCGGTAGTTCTGCTGCAGATGCCGTCCATCTATCTGGATCCTGAAGGATTCGGATTCAACCGTTTCCATCTGGTCCAGAAAGACATCTCCCGGAAAAGGGCCCTCTGCGAGTTTCGCACGCGCGTTTTCAACAGCACGGATAGGGATGCGACGGTAAAGATTTCGATTATCCTGAAGGATGCGTCCGGCAGCGCCGTCAAGAGCGTTTCCAGGAGAGTCCGCGTTGCCGCAGGAGGCCATGCCGACGTCAACAGGGCGCTGAAACTCCGCAGGCCTCATCTGTGGAACGGAAAGAAAGACCCGTATCTCTATACCGTCAGCGTCAAGGCCGGGGAGGATGCCACCTCCGGAAAGGTGGGCTTCCGCTATTACAGCCTGGACCGCGAGAAGGGATTCTTCCTGAACGGGGAGCCGTATCCGCTTCGGGGCGTAGCCATGCATCAGGATATCGCCGGAAAGGCTTCCGCCCTTTGTAAAGAAGACTATGATGCCGACTATGCGATAGTCAAAGAGATCGGATGCAACTTCCTCCGTCTGGCGCACTATCCCCACAACAACTACGCGTTCAAGCTGTGCGACAGCCTCGGCATCGTGGTGCAAACAGAAATTCCCTGGGTAAACGTCTGCGGCACAAGGGCTTCCGAAGAATACTTTGAGAACATCCACAGCCAGATGAGGGAGATGATAACATCCCTCTATAACCATCCTTCGATAGTATTCTGGGGCATGTGGAACGAACTGGACGACTGGGGGAACAAAGAGAACCTGCAAGGACCCCTGGATACGCGTAGGGTGGTAGACGAAACGGCAAGGCTTTACTCTTTCGCCAAGAGCCTTGACCCCACCCGCTTTACGGGCTTCACGGATGATTCCAAGTTCCAGAGGGAGAATTATCTGGACCTCCGCGCTGATTTCTATTCCGAGAACTGCTATTACGGCTGGTATTACAGCAGGAACGACTTCTCCGGCCTCACGCCCGTTGCACATTGGATAAAGGATACTATGGGTCCGGTTAACATCTCCGAATACGGAGTCGGAGTAAACCCCTGGTGCCACACTTGGAAATCGGAAGACATACGCCGCTACCGCGACGACGCTTTCCATCCCGAAGAATACGGCAACCGCTTCCATGAAGCACATCTTCAGCAGATTGCATGCATGCCCTTCCTGGGTTTCACCTCCATCTGGGTGTTCTTCGATTTCCCCGTCGCCGACCGCAAGGAAGGGTACATGGATTCAGAAGATGGTATCAACTATACTCCCAACCCTGAACGCTGCTACATGAACGACAAGGGCCTCGTCACCCGCGACCGCAAGGTCCGGAAGGATGCCTTCTATCTTTACAAAGCATGGTGGAACGATGCGGAGACTACCGTCTACATCGCAGGGAAGAGGCTTGCATGCCGGCCCCGGGACAAGAAATACAGTCTCAAAGTTTATTCGAACGCCCGTTCGCTCACGCTCTGGCAGGACGGACGGGAGATCGGTACGATGACCTCCTCCGGAGACGTCTCCGGTGTCATCTGGCGGTTCGACAACATCAGAATACAATCATCCGCCACGACCCTGCGGGTAGTAGCGGATGACGGTACTGAAGATTCGATTACGTATTCAGCCTGCCCTTAGAGTTTCTTGCTGAAGTTGTAGGTGCCCCCTTCATAATCGGCGGAATCGTCCTCACCTGGAAGGGTGATCGTTGCGACTGCGCCTTCCGGAATGGTAACGGACCAGTTCCAGATATCGCCCTCGAACTTCCACGAACTCTTGATAAGGCCTGCGGCGCTGTCATATTCTGCTTCAATACTGCCGAGCCTCTTGTCTGGAACGGGTTTCATTATG
>JAEENZ010000207.1 GCA_016283985.1 Bacteroidales bacterium
CATAGTTTTCGCTTGCAAAGTTAAAAGCAAGAGGAGAGAAATGCAAAAAATTGGAAATCAAATTTTTTATTTCTACCTTTGAAAGTTAAACAAACTTAATTGAGTTCGGTAACATGGAAGTCAAGAAATCAGAAAAGGCGAGCCTGGGGAACAAGAGATTGCTCTTCACGGAAATCGGTTTCGTCCTTGCACTGCTCGTAGTTTACGGCGCATTCGAATACAGCACCAAAGACAAGCAGACCAAGGCTCTCGAAGCTGAAGTAGGACCTATCGAAGAAGAGGAGATGATTCCTATCACTCAGGAGACACCTCCCCCGCCGCCGGAAGTACCTCAGATTCCCGTTCTCTCCGATAATATCGACATCGTTGACGACGACCTTCAGGTAGAAGACAACATCCTCAACCTCGAGGATGATGCCAATCTGGGCGTGGAAATCAAGGAATATGTCGAACAGGTGGAAGAGGAGGAAATCGAAGAAGAGGCCATTCCTTTCCAGCTGGTGGAAGAAAAACCCGGATTCATGGGCGGAGACGCGAACGCTTTCTCCAAGTGGGTTAACGAGCGTCTGCAGTACCCTGAAATAGCCAAGGAAAATGGTATCCAGGGGCGTGTTCTTCTCCAGTTTGTGGTAGGAGCCGACGGTAAGGTATCCAACGTAAAGGTTGTCCGTGGCGTGGATCCAGCTCTCGACAAAGAGGCAGTCCGCGTCGTGCAGAGTTCACCTAAGTGGACTCCCGGCAAACAGCGCGACCGCGCAGTTAAGGTTACCTATACCTTCCCTGTTATCTTCCAGTTAAGGTAAGTAATTAACTATCAATCCTTAAGGCCGTCCCCAACCGGATGGCCTTTTTTAAATGAAATGTTTGAAACAAAGCAGCATACAAGCGAGAAAGCGGTCTTTGTAGGAATCATCCGTCAGAACGACGAGGAATCCAGGATAATGGAATACCTCGACGAACTGGAATTCCTTGCAGAAACCGCCGGTGCAGTGGGAGACAAGAAGTTTGTACAGCGAGTGGACAAGCCGGAAAAAGCAACCTATATCCGGAGTGGAAAACTTGCTGAAATACAGCAATATTGCGAAGAGAACGACATCTGCTACTGCATATTCGACGACGAACTCACGGGTATGCAGCAGCGCAATATAGAGAAGGTTATCAAGTCCGCCAAGGTGATAGACAGGACAAGCCTGATCCTGGAAATATTCACCCAGCGCGCACAGACAGCCTATGCCAAGACGCAGGTGGAAATCGCCAGACTGAACTATATGCTCCCCCGGCTTGCAGGTATGTGGACCCACCTTGAAAGGCAGAGGGGTGGCGTCGGAACCCGAGGCGGTATGGGCGAAACCCAGATAGAGGTGGACCGCCGTATCGTAAAACAACGTATAAGCCGTCTTAAAGAAGAATTAAGCAAGATAGACAGGCAGATGGCCACACAGCGCGGAAACCGCGGCCAGCTGGTCCGTCTGGCCCTTGTAGGCTATACCAACGTGGGTAAGAGTACTCTCATGAACCTTCTTGCCAAATCTGATGTCTTTGCAGAGAATAAACTGTTCGCCACTCTGGACACTACCGTCCGGAAGGTAGTCATAGAAAACGTCCCCTTCCTGCTCAGCGACACGGTAGGATTCATACGTAAACTTCCCACCCAACTCATCGAAGCTTTCAAGAGCACCCTCGATGAGGTTCGGGAAGCAGATATTCTAGTGCACGTGGTAGATATTTCCCACCCCGACTTCGAAGAACAGATGCAGGTCGTAGAAAAAACCCTTCAGGAGATAGGGGCGGGGAATAAACCTATATACGTGGTATTCAATAAGATAGATGCCTATCATTATGAAGAATACGACGAATTCTCGCTGGAACCCAGGACTAAGCTAAACTACACCCTGGACGAGTTGAAAAACAGCTGGATAGCCCAGGAGAAGACACCCTGCATCTTCATTTCCGCCCTCAACAAGACAGGGTTGGAAAAACTCCGCCACGACATCTATAAGATGGTGGCGGAGATCCACGCGGGGCGTTACCCCTTCAATAATTTCCTCTGGTAACTACTCGGAGAACTTAGCCTTGAGATATTCCCGGTTAAGGCGGGCGATGTGAGCCACGGATATACCCTTCGGGCATTCCAGCTCGCAGGCGCGGGTATTTGTGCAGTTGCCGAACCCAAGTTCATCCATCTTCTTAACCATGGCGCGGGCGCGCTTGGCTCCTTCCACCTTACCCTGGGGAAGAAGCGCAAGAGAACTCACGCGGGCGGCCACGAACAGCATGGCGGAACCGTTCTTACAGGTTGCCACGCAGGCGCCGCAGCCGATACATGCTGCCGCATCCATACTCTCCTCGGCAGTATCGTGCCCGATGAGGATGTTGTTTGCATCCTGGGCAGATCCGGTACGCACGGAGATAAATCCACCGGCCTGGAGGACTTTATCGAAAGCCCTACGGTCTACCACAAGGTCTTTGATGACAGGGAATGCTGAACTGCGCCAGGGCTCCACAGTGATGGTTGCACCGTCCTTAAAGTGGCGCATGAACAGCTGGCAGGTGGTAACATGGTCGTCCGGACCATGTGCGCGGCCATCTATATAAAGGGAGCATGCTCCGCAAATACCCTCACGGCAGTCGTGGTCGAAAGAAACCGGATCAATTCCCTCACGGATCAACTTCTCGTTGAGAATGTCGAGCATTTCCAGGAAGGAAGCATCGGACTCAATATCATCTATATGATAGGTCTCGAAATGTCCTTTTGCCTTGGCGTTACGCTGACGCCATATCTTAACATTGAAATTCATACTCGTGCTTAATCTTTGTAGTTTCTTGTCTTAACCTCTATAAACTCATACATGAGTTCTTCCTTATGGAGTTTAGGTTCTTTGCCTTCGCCGGTATATTCCCACGCAGCCACATACATAAAGTTCTTGTCGTCACGCTTGGCTTCACCCTCCTCGGTCTGGCTTTCCACGCGGAAATGTCCGCCACAGGATTCCTTACGGTTCAGGGCATCGTAGGCCATAAGTTCGCCGATATCGAAGAAATCTTCCAGGCGGAGAGCTTTCTCCAGTTCCTGATTGAATTCGAACTGGGTTCCAGGAACCTTTACTTCCTTATAGAAGCGCTCGCGGAGGGCCTTGATCTGGGCAATTGCCGACTTCAAGCCTTCCTCATCGCGGGCCATACCCACATAATCCCACATTATATGGCCAAGCTCCTTATGGATGGAATCCACGGTCTCGGTGCCGTTGATTGCAAATAACTTATCTATGCGCGCTTGCACAGCCTTTTCCGCCGCAACGAACTCGGGAGCATTTATATCCGTCTTGGGTTCCGCGAACTTGTGCGAGAGATAATCCCCTATCGTGACCGGGATGACGAAGTATCCATCCGCGAGGCCCTGCATGAGGGCGGATGCACCCAGGCGATTTCCGCCATGGTCGGAGAAGTTGGCTTCGCCGATGGCATACAGGCCGGGGATGGTGGTCTGAAGGTCGTAATCAACCCAGATACCTCCCATAGTGTAGTGGATGGCAGGATAGATCATCATAGGCTCCTCCCAAGGGGAAGAAGCGGTGATCTTCTCATACATCTCGAAGAGGTTTCCGTAGCGTTCGGCAACTTTCTGGTGGCCCAGGCGGCGGA
This sequence comes from Bacteroidales bacterium, assembly GCA_016283985.1. The sequence goes on from JAEENZ010000207.1 coordinate 3,643, forward strand.
TAGCATCGGAGAAGTCCAGGAACACGGCCTTACCGGTCTCATTCACACCGAATCCGGCATCGCAACGCTCCTTGGCGGCACGGGAAGCCACGTCGCGGGGAACAAGGTTTCCGAAGGCGGGATAGCGGCGCTCGAGGTAGTAATCACGATCCTCTTCAGGAATCTGAGAGGCCTTGATTTCGTGCTTGCGAAGTTTCTCCACATCCTCCAGTTTCTTGGGTACCCAGATGCGGCCGTCGTTACGAAGGGACTCACTCATAAGAGTGAGTTTGCACTGCTGGTCGCCGTGGACGGGAATACAGGTAGGATGAATCTGCGCGAAGCAGGGATTTGCAAAGAAAGCACCCTTACGGTAGCATTGCATGGCGGCGGAACCGTTGCTGTTCATGGCGTTGGTGGAAAGAAAGTAGGTATTTCCATATCCACCGGTTGCAATTACCACCGCATGAGCCCCGAAGCGCTCCAACTGGCCGGTTACGAGGTTACGGGCTATAATACCCTTAGCCTCCCCGTTAATAACTACCAGATCCAGCATCTCATGACGAGGATAACTCGTCACCGTGCCGGCGGCTATTTCCTTATTCAGAGATGCATAGGCACCTAAAAGCAGCTGCTGGCCGGTTTGGCCGCGGGCGTAGAAAGTACGACTTACCTGCACTCCTCCGAACGAACGGTTGGCAAGATATCCGCCGTATTCACGTGCGAAAGGAATACCCTGGGCAACACACTGGTCAATAATGGCAGCACTTACCTCTGCAAGACGGTAAACATTGGCTTCGCGGGCGCGATAGTCTCCACCTTTTATAGTATCGTAGAAAAGACGATAGATGGAATCATTGTCATTCTGGTAATTCTTGGCAGCGTTGATACCTCCCTGGGCTGCAATAGAGTGGGCCCTGCGGGGAGAATCACTGATGCAGAAAACCTTTACGTTATAGCCCAGTTCACCAAGGCTCGCAGCTGCGGAAGCTCCACCGAGACCGGTTCCTACCACTATAATCTCAAGTTTTCTTTTGTTGTTGGGGCTGACAAGATGAATTTCCGATTTGCGCTTCGTCCATTTCTCGGACAGCGGGCCGTCAGGAATCTTAGAGATAAGTTTATCTGCCATTTTTATGTAGAGTTATTTAATAGTCTGCAATTTTACTCATTTTTGGCGGGAATAACAAGATTAGAACAGGGTATTCTCGTCAATCACTCCCCTTTTTACACCAAGGTGTTTATAAGCCAGATCGGTAGCTATGCGTCCGCGCTGTGTGCGCAGGATGAATCCTTCTTTTATAAGGAAAGGTTCGTAAACTTCCTCATAAGTTCCCTGATCCTCACTGATAGCTGTAGACAGGGTGTTCGCTCCAACCGGACCGCCCTTGAATTTTTCTATTATCGTGCGGAGTATCTTGTTATCTATGGAATCAAGCCCAAGGGTATCTATATGGAGCTTATCCAGTGCATATTTGGCAATCTTCAGGTCTATGCGGCCGTCACCCTCGACCTGGGCGAAATCCCTGACACGCCTGAGTAGTGAATTACAGATACGGGGGGTGCCGCGGCTGCGCATGGCAATCTCCTGCGCGGCCGAATCATCGATATCCACCTTCAGTATGCCGGCACTGCGCTTCACTATCTTCACCAGATCATCCGTATCGTAATACTCCATCGGGCAGGTTATGCCGAAGCGGGCACGGAGCGGAGCTGTGAGCAGACCGCTTCGCGTAGTAGCTCCCACCAGGGTAAAAGGATTCAGGGAGATGCGCACGGACCTCGCCCCGGGGCCCTTATCTATCATTATATCTATCACGAAATCCTCCATCGCGGAGTAGAGATACTCCTCGACCTCCGGAGAGAGACGGTGGATTTCATCTATAAACAGGACATCCCCCGGCTCGAGAGAAGTCAGCAGGCCTGCCAGATCCCCCGGCCGGTCGAGTACCGGACCGGAAGTAATCTTCATGTTCACCCCCATCTCGTTTGCAATGATATGGGCAAGGGTGGTTTTTCCCAGGCCGGGAGGACCGTGGAACAGGGTATGATCCAAAGTTTCCCCACGCAGTTTGGCCGCCTTAATATATACTTTCAGGTTGGATACGATTTCTCCCTGCCCAGTAAAATCTTCGAGTTCCCGGGGGCGGATTATTCCGTCCAATTCCTTATCTTTGCTTTCGATTGTATCGTGGGGGTTGAAATCTGACATCGGTCCCAGTTTTTAATTCCAAATACAAATATAGTTCTTTTTATTTGTAAATCTATTATTGTTTATTTGGATGTTGAAATGTTAAAAACTCTCTAAATAATTGATAATAAATTAATTATAAAATAAGAGAATGTTAAGAACCTAAAAAGTCGTTTATTAAAAAACTGTTGATTAAAAAGGCGGTGAAGTTATAAAGAAGTTATCAACAGTTTTATTAACAACTTATCAATAGGATTATCGTAGTTTATGTTAAAAACCCGGATAGATAAAGAAAAAACAGTTTATTGCAGCGGACTCTTTCTATCTGCGAGATGGTTCGTACTGAGCGACTCCGCCCCGGAAGGGATAAACCTGGTAATTCTCCCCGACAAAGACTCTGCAGAATACTGCACCGCCGACCTTTATAATCTTATAGAAGGAGATAAAGTTTTTCTTCTTCCCCCGAACGGAAAGGGAATTGAAAGGAGTAATTATAAATCATCCATCAGCGTACAGCGTACAGTTGCCATTAGCGCCATACTTAAGAATAAAGGAGAAAAATTATTCATAGTATGCTGTGCGGAGGCACTCGAAGAAAAAATACCTTCATCCAGACGCAAGACTAAGGACCTTTTCACCTTATCCAAAGGTCAGGAAATATCATTCGATACCATCATTTCAGCCCTTAACGACCAGGGTTTCGAGCGTACGGACTTCGTTTCAGCTCCCGGCCAATACGCCATAAGGGGCTCACTGATAGATATATTCTCTTATTCCGACAACCTTCCCTACCGCATTTCTTTCTGGGGAAACGAGATAGAGATCATCAGCGTATTCGACTGCAATACCCAGATTTCCAAAGAGGAAAGAGAAAGCATAGATATAATAGGAAGTTCCCTGTCAGATACCTCAGAGGAGGGAGAGAATATACTGGACATCCTACCCACAGGAAGCACCATATGGCTGGATTCGGCGGATATCTATAAGGAAAGGGATTTCTTCTCCCGCACGGCAGTTTTCCGCCGGGTTTTCCTCCAGGTGCCGGTAGGAGAAAAGAAGGAGGATGCCGAACGATTCCATATCACCCCCCAACCCAGATTCAACAAAAACTTCGACCTTCTTGAGGAGGATATCCGCCGCAAGGTGGAAAACGGATATAAGGTGTTGATCTATGCGGAAAAATCCTCTCAGATCAACAGGATCCGGTCAATTATAAGCAGCGAGGGGGGAATACTTCCTGAATTCGTGGAAGGAAAGAATATTCACGAGGGTTTCGTGGACGAGGATACCAGGATAGCCCGTTACTCCGACCACGAGATATTCGACCGTTTCCACAGGGTAACCATACGCCGGACGGTGGAAAAGAGCGAGCAACTCACCATCAACGACCTGAATTCCTTCAACATAGGGGATTACGTGGTTCATATCGACTACGGTATCGGAGTATTCGGCGGTCTGGTGCGCATGTTCGACGAAAAAGGAAGAGTCAAGGAGGTAGTAAAGATAAACTACAAGGATGGTGACGTGGTATTCGTATCCGTCCACGCCCTTAACAAACTGTCCCTCTTCCGCTCCGCAGACGGAGAGCAGCCGCGCATAAACAAACTAGGATCCAAGACCTGGTCCACCCTTAAGGCCAACGCCAAGCGCAAGGTAAAGGATATTGCCAAAGACCTTATCCAACTCTACGCCAAGCGCCGAGCCACGAAAGGTTTCGCCTTTTCGGCGGATACCTACCTGCAGGATGAACTTGAATCATCCTTCATTTTTGAGGATACTCCCGACCAGGAAGCGGCCACCATCGCGGTCAAGAGAGATATGGAAGACCCCTGCCCCATGGACCGCCTGGTGTGCGGCGACGTGGGTTTCGGCAAGACGGAAGTGGCCATCCGCGCCGCATTCAAGGCCGTCACCGACGGCAAGCAGGTGGCCGTGCTGGTGCCTACAACCATCCTCGCCCTGCAGCACTACAACACCTTTACCTCCCGTCTCGCAAATTTCCCCTGTACGGTAGATTATGTAAGCCGCCTCCGTACCGCCAGGCAGATATCCGACATCAAGCAGAAAGTGGCCGCCGGGCAGATAGATATCATAATAGGAACCCATAAGATTCTGGGCAACGGCTTCGAATTCAAGGAATTAGGCCTGTTAATCATAGATGAGGAGCAGAAGTTCGGGGTTGCCGCCAAGGAGCGTCTCCGCCAGTTCAAGACATCCGTGGACACCCTCACCCTCACTGCCACACCTATACCTCGTACCCTCCAGTTCTCCCTTCTGGGCGCCAGGGACCTCAGTATAATAAATACTCCCCCTCCGAACCGAATCCCGGTGCAGACCGAAATCATACTCTTCGACGAGAACGAGGTGAAGAGTATCATCAACTACGAACTCAACCGCGGCGGCCAGGTATTCTTCCTCCATAACAAAGTGGAGGAACTCCCCCATATCGAGATTATCCTGAAGAGGCTGGTGCCGGATGCCAGGATATGCATGGCTCATGGGCAGATGGAATCCCGCCAGCTCGAAGACAGGATGCTGGGATTCATCAGGGGAGACTACGACATCCTTCTCTGCACAACCATTATCGAGAACGGACTTGATATCCCGAACGCCAACACTATCATAATCAACCAGGCCCAGAACATTGGGCTCAGCGACCTTCACCAGCTTCGCGGAAGAGTCGGCCGCTCCAACCGCAAGGCATTCTGTTACCTGATCGTTCCGCCGCTCGCATCGGTTACGGAAGATGCACGCCGGCGTCTCCGCGCCATCGAGGAATTCTCCGACCTGGGCAGCGGATTCAACATCGCCATGCAAGACCTCGACATCCGCGGAGCGGGCAACCTCCTAGGAGCCGAACAGAGCGGATTCATGATGGACATGGGTTACGAAACCTTCCAGAAGGTTATCAACGAAGCTATGGACGAACTTGGTATAGAGACGGGTGTACAGGTAAATAAGAGTAGGGAGAAATTTATTTCGGACTGCACAATTGAAACGGACCAGGAAGCCCTGATCCCGGATAGCTACATAGATGTCCTGGCAGAGAAAATCCGCATTTACAAGCAACTCGATTCCATGGATTCGGAGAAGGATATGGATCGTCTGTCCATGCATCTTACCGACCGTTTTGGCCGAATTCCCCGGGAAGTGTCCAACCTTTTCACCGTGGTCAAGATCCGCAACCTCGGGATGAGACTCGGATTCGAAAAGATAATAGTCAAGAACGGAATGTGTATCTGCTGGTTCATCTCGCAGGAACACTCCCCTTATTTCAAGTCAAACGTTTTCGAAAAGATACTCGCCACCGTCTCTTCCGGCACCACGCCTTTCGTGCTGAAACAGACCGACCGCAAACTCAAGTTGGTCGCACACGGGGTAGACGGCCTTCAGGGAGCCTGGTCGCTCTTGAATAAATTAGTATAATTTAGTATCTTTGCAGGCTATATAAAATCAAGCAGTGGCAAATTTACTGATAGAGATCGGCAACACGGCACTCAAGGCGGCCTGGGCGGAGGGGATGACCCTCGGCAAGACCTACCGTTTCCAGGGGGAGAAAGTTATGGAATTCATCCTTTCCATAACCGAGAAGGAGAAGGCGGAGGTGATGGCCGTCGTATCGGCAAAGCCCGTCACTCCGGAAGAAGAGGCCGTCCTGCGGGGAGAGTGCAGGCATCTCATGATCCTGGACAGCACCCATACGGACATCCTCCAGCGCTACGACCTGCCGGACTATCTTTCCTACGACAGGGCCGCGTCGCTGCTGGCGGTGCGCTACCTGTTCAAGGGAAAGCCCTGCATCGTGTTCGATTTCGGAACAACGCTCACCATAGACCTGACCTCGGAAACCGGTCAGTACAGGGGCGGAAACGTCTCCCCCGGATTCATGACCCGCTTCAAGGCCCTGAACCGTTATTCCAGGTCGCTGCCGCTGATGAACATCCCCGCCCGCGTACCCCACGAAGGTAACTCCCTGGAGTCCTCCATCGAATCGGGAGTAGTTTCGGGCATAATGTTTGAAATTGAAGGGTACATCCGCCGGCATCCGGGACACGTAGTGGTATTCACCGGCGGAGATGCCACATATTTTGCCAAGCGCATGAAACAGTCGCTGTTCATCGTGAGCAACCTGGTTCTGGTGGGCCTGGCACTTATTACGGACGATTATGTTGAAAAGAATATTCAGTAGTGTGATCATCCTTGCCTCCCTGGCATTGGCGGGCTCCAAGGCATCCGCCCAGTCTGGGGAATACATGGCTTACACGCCTTACTCCATCTTCGGAATAGGAGACCTATATCAGCAGGGGTCCGCCTATCACCGCAGCATGGCCGGCGTGGGCATCGCATCCAGGGACGTACGCTACCTGAATTCCCTCAATCCCGCATCCCTGCCCGTCAGGGACACCCTATCCTTCATGCTGGACTTCTCCCTCCTCAACACCAACAACATCTACAGGCAGGGAAGCATGACCTCGGCCAGGAACATCACCAACATCGGCAGCATGACCCTCTCTTTCCCCATCATGAAGAATCTTGCGATGATGGCCGGGGTCAGCCCGTACAGCGCCGGGGGATATGGTTATTCCGTCAAGGAAACCGACCAGGCCGTCATCGCCAACACCGGGAACATAACCTATTACGATTACGGCCAGGGAGCCCTTTACAGGTTGTACGGCGGGCTCGGATATGCACTGACAAAGAGCCTTTCCGTCGGAGCCGAGGCTGATTATATTTTTGGAAATTACGGAAAGTATTTCACGGAGCAGTTCACGCAGAAAGGAAACAACAGCGTGCAGGACAGCTATTCCCTCGGCCTGCATTCCTTCACCGGTAAGTTCGGCCTTCAGTATGAGCAGAAACTGAATGCAAAGACCAAATTGGGAATAGGAGCAACCTATACCCTGGGCAGTGAACTTAAGGGCACTGTGGACTACAAGCATCAATCGGTAGGAAGCGTCGAGACCGTCGTCGTCTCCTCCAAATCGGATACCCTCGGAGTGAATTCCGAATCCGTCCGTCTCGCATCCGAGCTGGGAGTTGGCGTGTCCCTCAACATAGAAGACCGCATCAGGGCTGAGTTTGATTACAGCTATGCCGATTGGACGGGTACCGGGATGGGAACCGCGTCCGGTTTTGCCAATCCCGACTGCAAGACGCCGTTCGCCGCCGGAGTGCGCCAGTGCTTCCGCGCCGGGCTGGAGTATACCCCCGACAGATACAACGTCCGATATCGCTGGAAGAGGTTTTCCTACCGTGCCGGAGCATACTATACTACAGAGTATTACAAAGTCGCAGGCAACGAAATCGGCACTTTTGGCATCACTTTTGGTGCAACCCTCCCTGTAAGAGAGGCTTATCTGCACAACGGGATATCTCTCGGAGTGGACATGGGACAGAGGGGAACGACGAATGCGGGGCTGGTGCGCGAAAGATACATAAGGTTCTGCGTGGGATTGAACCTGCACGACATTTGGTTCCAGAAACGCAGATATGAATAGTAAATTCAATAACCTGAAAGATATGAAAAAGATTGTTGTAGCATTATTGACCATGGTTATGGTTCTTGCCGGATTCAGAGCTTCGGCACAGGGAAAGTGGGGCGCGGACAGCGCGAACTGCATCAAGTACCTGTCCTTCTACGATGATTCCTACAAGGCCAAGGATTATGACAACGCAACCGTGAACTGGCGCAAGGCCTATGCCATCTGCCCTCACGGCGTTAGGCAGACCATGCTCACCAACGGAACCGAACTCATCCGCAAGCTCATCAATAAGAACAAGGGCAACGTCGTTTACCGTGCGGCCCTCATCGACTCGCTGATGACCCTGCACGAGGAGCGTGCCCAGCTCTTCCCCAAGTATGCCGTATCCGCCCTGAACAACAAGGGCGTGGATATCGTCAACTACCTCAACGGGGATGACAAGGCCATCTTCGACGGGCTCAACGACGTGATCACCCGCAACGGAAAGGACACCCGCACCAGCCTGTTCATCCAGAATATGAACGTGGCCATCGAACTCTACAAGAAGGGCGTGCTTTCCGCGGAGGATGTGATCAATACTTACCAGAGGAACGTGGACCTTCTCGACAAGGCTCCTGCCAAGACTACCGCGATGGCCGAGCAGAACCAGAAGGTCAAGACCGACCTGGAAAGCCTCTTCATCACCAGTAAGGTGGCTGAGTGTGACGATCTCATCGCCCTCTTCACCCCCCGCTACGAGGCCGGGTCCGACGATCTCGCCCTGGTGTCCAACATCGTCAAGATGCTGAGCATCACCGAGGATTGCCAGGATAACGATCTCTTCCTGAACGCGGTCACCTCCATGTACAAGCTGGATCCTTCCTACAATTCGGCATACTATCTCTATAGGCTGAACGCTTCCAGGGGCAATATCGATGCCGCCTTGAAGTATATCGACGAGGCCATCGCATATGAGACGTCCGACGCTTCGACCGATGCAAGCTACAGCTTCGAGGCCGCGACCTTCTGCTTCAAGAACGGCCGCCTTGCCAAGGCATACAACTATGCCGATAACGCCAAGAGCCTGGACGAGAACTTCGCCGGCAAGTCCTATTTCCTGATGGGACAGATCTGGGGAGCGACCTCCTGCGGTGGAGACGAGATCGAGAAACGCGCCCACTACTGGGTCGCCGTCGACCTTCTGCAGAAGGCAAAGGCCGCCGATCCTTCCCTTTCCGACGATGCCAACAGGGCAATCGGATCCTACAGCATCTACTTCCCCGAAACCGCCGAGGCGTTCATGTATAACGTGACCGACGGACAGGCTTACAGGGTGGTCTGCAACGGCATGAGCGCCACCACCACCGTCCGCACCAGGAAGTAAAGTGGGCAGAGGCAGGATTTATCTGAATTATATCGGGATAGCTGTCGTGATTGCGGCGGCTATCCTCGTTGTTTCCTGCAAGAGCAAGATGGCCCAAGCCGAGGCCCTGAACCTCAAGAGCACCCCCATCCAGACCATCGACGACATGTTCGCCGTCCAGACCCGTAACGGCCTGGTGGTGATGAGGGTGGAGAGTTCCGTCATGGAGCGTTACGACAACGACACGGCATCTTACGAAACCTTTCCGAAGGGGATAGCAATCTACGGATATTCCGACGAGGGGCTGCTCGAGACCATCATCGTCTCGGACGACGGCCGGCACGTCACCAACAAAAAGCGTCCCGGGAAGGAGCAGGAGGAAATCTGGGAGGCTTTCGGCAACGTGGTCATCCACAACGTGCTCAAGCAGGAGACCATGGAAACGGATACTCTTTTCTGGAATCAGGCCAAGAACGAGATATACACCGACTGCTACGTGAAGATGTATTCTCCGCAGGGTTTCCTGCAGGGTTACGGCATGCGTTCCGACGACCACGCCCGCAACGCCATCCTGCTCGAGCCGTTCAACGGATACGGTTACACCGTAAAGGATAGCACGGTGGTAGTGATTGATTCCGTGAATTTTATAGGCCCTTTGGTCAAAAATATAAGATAATTTACTACCTTTGCGGGCTTAATTGATTATTAATAATTAAAAAACATAAACTGAAATGGCGGTTCTTGAAAAAATTCGCGTTAAGTTCGGGCTTGCGATCTCGATTATCATCGCACTGGCCCTTTTGTCTTTTATCATAGATCCCAGCACCCTCGAATCCGCACTGCATTCAATGTCGAGCAAGTATGACGTCGGCGTCATCAACGGCAAGGCGGTTCCTTATACCGATTTCCTCGAGGATGTGGAGAGATACACCCAGATCAATGAGATAATCACCGGCACCAGCGTGCAGAACGAGCAGACCCAGCAGCAGATCCGCGACGCAGCGTGGCAGGAGCTTGTGGACAAGTATCTGTTCATCAAGAATGCAAAGGCGGCGGGCATCACCGTCGGCAAGGCCGAGATTCTCGACCTCACCACCGGCGCCAATCCTTCCCCGATGATTGCCGGCAACGCCGCGTTCATGGACGAGAACGGCAACTTCTCCGCCGAGCGCGTGCGCGATTTTGTCGCCCAGATCCCTTCCGACGAGAGCGGCCGCCTGCAGCTGTACTGGAACTATCTCCAGAACACCCTGAACACTCAGCAGTACTATGCAAAGTACGGGGCCCTCTTCAATGCCAGCACCTACCAGAATGCTCTTGAAAAGGGGCTTAACATTGCGCAGAACAACACTACGGCAAACGTGGACTATGTCTACGTAACCTATCCTTTCGCTCCCGACAGCACTGTGAAAGTGACTCCCGCCGAGATCAAGAAGTACTATAAGGCCCACCAGAACTTCTTCGAGCAGCAGGCCAGCCGCGACATCGAATACGTGGTGTTCGAGGTCGTTCCTTCCGCAGAGGACGTTTCAGCCACCAACGAGCAGTTCGCAGAGGCTTATGCCAAGTTTGCGGATGCCGACAACATGAAGGCGTTCCTTCTCAAGAATTCCGACCGTCAGCTCAGCAACTACTGGTATAAGGCCGGCGAACTAACCAGCATCAACAAGGAAGTCAACGACTTTGTGTTCGGAGGCAAGGGCAGCGTATCTCCCGTCATCGCCGACGGCGACACTTTCTATGCCGTCCGCGTGATGGATACCAAGCCCGTGGCCGACTCCGCCTATGTCAAGCACATCCTCCTCCAGGGCAGCAAGGCCGGCGCAACCGCCGACAGCCTGCTGAACGTAGTGCGCAAGGGTGGCAACTTCTCCTCCCTCGTAGCTGAATTCTCCGCCGACCAGAACTCTGCCGCAGACGGAACCCTCGGGAACATCGGCTGGCTGACCCAGACCTACATGATCCCCGGGTTCGAGAGCGTCATCACTGCCCCCGTGAACCAGCCCATGGTCCTCAAGACCCAGTACGGCACCCACGTGGTCGTCGTCACGAAGAAGACCGCCCCTGTCGTCAAGAAGCAGGTGGCCATCCTCGAGAAGACCGCAATCGCGAGCAAGGAGACTTTCAACACCTTCTATTCCCAGGCCAACAAGTTCGCCACCATCGCGAACAAAACAGCATCCGGTTATTCCGAGGCCGTCGACAGCCTTGGCGTCTATTCCCACAGGATGAACGTCACCGAGGCTACCTCTACCTACGGGTCCATCGAGAATGCCAAGGAGGTCACCCGCTGGGCGTTCGACAACAAGGTCGGAAAGGCGTCCAACATCATCACCGTCAACAACAAGTACTTCTTCATCGCAGAACTCATCGGCATTCATAAAGAAGGCGTGAAGCCCCTGAACGAGGTTTCCTCAACCATCGAGAGCCAGCTCTACGCAAAGAAGATGGCCGAGGCCAAGAAGGCTGAAATCGCAGGCAAGATCGAAGGCTGCACCACCCTCCAGGAGGTTGCAGACAAGCTCGAGGCCACCATCACCAGCGAATCCGCACTCAGCCTCGCTCCTATGGGCGGCCGTGTGGATCCCGGTCTTGCAGGCGCAGTCTATGCCGCCGAGGAAGGAAAACTGACCGGTCCTGTCGCAGGAGCCTATGGCACCTATGTGCTCGTAGTCAACAGCAAGGAAGTCGGATCCTTCTACACCGAGAACGATGCTGATATGTTCGCACAGCGCAAGGCGCAGTACGGCGCACAGGGCATCATTCCTACGATGTCCGAGAACGGTGTCGTGAAGGATAACAGGGCGAGATTCTTCTAGGAGATCTCCACCTTAAGGCCTTTTGAGAATGAAAGGACTGTGTCCACGGTTGTGGCATAGTCCTTTTGTTTTATTTTAAGGTCCAGCGAAGCTTCGCCGTCGGCAAGAGTGAAAGCCGTAACGTCCGCCCCTATGGCTTTCAGTGTTTTCATCACATCCAGCAACTCCTCGTTGGAGACGGGAGAAAGGGTAACGGTGATTTCCTTCTCTCCGTGATTGCGGGTAATGAAGTGCATTGTCTCCAGCACCAGGATGGTCATGACCGTAGCTGCGATGGCCACGGAGTACATCTCCGCTCCGCAGCTTAAGCCTATGGCTGCGGCCACCCAAAGGCCGGCGGCGGTTGTGATTCCGCGTATGACGTTCTTCTGGAAGATGATGACTCCCGCGCCGATGAAACCGATGCCGGACACCACCTGTGCCGCCACGCGCGCGGCATCAAAGCGGCCGGCGAAAGCATATTGGGAGATGACCATGAACAGTGCGCTGCCGAGCGCCACGATGAAGTGTGTGCGCACGCCCGCTTCCTTGGCCCTGAATTCCCTTTCAAAGCCGATCAGCCCGCCGAGGAGCCCGGCCACGAATATCCTGAGTATGAAGTCCCATTCGATTGTCATAGCGGTAGATGTTTAAAACAGTCCGGGAGTGATGGCCAGCCATTTCAGCACGGTCTGGCCGAACAAAAGGATAAGCAGCCAGGAGAAGGTCATCATCGTGATACCGAACTTGAATGCGTCCGTCTGGCTGTACTGGTTGGTATTGTAGAGCAGCGCCGCCGGCTTGCTGTTGAACGGCAGCACGTAACAATGCTCGATGAGCATGGATGTGGGCAGCGCCAGGCTCATGGGAGGGAAGTGGAAGCGCGCCTCCACGCCCAGCGCGAGGGG
>JAEENZ010000208.1 GCA_016283985.1 Bacteroidales bacterium
AGAAATATGTTTTCGTGGGGCTGAATGCCCTGAACGAGTGCGAGAAGGTGGTGATGCGGAAGATGAGGGATGCGCACCTTGCCGAGTTCTGCTGGGATTTCAGCAGTGCCGAGATCAAGGATCCTGCGAACCGTTCGTCTTTCTTCCTCACCCGGAACGTTTCCGAATTTCCCCAGGCATTCACGCCCGACCCCGACGGTCTCCCCCGCCCCGTCATCAACGTAGTCGCCTGCCCCTCCTCCGTCGGTCAGGCGAAGTTGTTGCCAACCATCCTCGCACCTGCGGCCGGAATCGAAACCGCCGTCGTGCTGCCGAACGAGGGGCTGTTGGTGCCAGTGCTGAATTCGATCCCTGAGAGCGTTCAGGATGTGAACGTGACTATGGGGTATCCGATGAAGGGAAGCGAGTTCGAGGCGCTGATGAGCGATATCGCGGCATTGCAACTCAACACACGCGAGAAAGATGGGAAGGTGCAATTCTACCATAAATACGTATGGGGCATCTTCAGCAACAGCCTGGTGCGCAGCAGCGTGAGCGGAGCCGGAGCGAAGGTCATCAGCCGCATACGCAAGGAAGCAAGATACTACGTCGACAGCCAGGCATTTGTTGGCGATAGCCTCCTGGAACTCATCTTCCGTCCGGCAACGGACATCCCCGCATACCTCAAGGAACTCATCCTCGGTCTCGCCCATCTGCTGAAAGCGCAGGAGGGCAAGGAGATGGAACTGGACTTTGCAATGTACGCCTACAAGGCTGTCTCGCGCCTGCAGGACCTGGATCCGGACGTTCAGCCTCGCACCTGGTGGAGACTCATCGGGCAGCTTACGGGCAGTGCGGCGGTGCCTTTCAAGGGCGAGCCGCTGAAGGGCATGCAGATAATGGGGCCGCTGGAAACGCGTGCCCTGGATTTCGACAACGTCGTCATCCTCTCCTGCAACGAGGGCCTGTTCCCCCGCAGGGCGGTGGCACCGTCTTTCATCCCCGCAGAATTGCGGAAGGGATTCGGTCTGCCCACCTACGAGTATCAGGATTCGGTCTGGGCCTACTATTTCTACCGCCTGATACAGCGGGCAGGCAACGTGTGGCTGCTGTCTGACACCCGCACCGAACTCAGCCGCAGCGGTGAGGAGAGCCGTTACATCCGGCAGCTGGAGATGCTCTACGATTTCGACATCCGCCGCCATACCCTCAAAGCCCCCATCCGCGAAGCTGAAGCGGAGGGCTCCATCCCCAAGACCGAAGAGGATGTGGCAACGATGCATGCACCGGGCTTCCAGCTTTCGGTATCTGCCGTCCAGAAGTACCTGAACTGCCCCGCACAGTTCTATTATGCCAAGGTCAAGGCCCTGAAAGCGGCGGACGAGGTGAGCGAAGCGCTGGATGCCGGGAAACTCGGCACGGTGCTGCATGAGAGCATGCAGGAGTTGTACTCCGATCGGGCGACGATAAGCCGGGAGTATCTGGAAAGCCTTCTGAAAGATGAGGACCGGGTGCGCGGAACGGTCTCCCGGAGGATAATGAAAGAGCTGCACACGGATGAGGTGCTGGGCAGGAACCTGATTTTCGAGGAAATCATTACGCGATACGCCTTGCAGATCATCCGTACCGACCTGGACCTTCTGAAAGATGCCGGGAAGAAAGAGTTCAGCATACTCGGACTGGAGTTGAAGAGGATCATGAAGATCGGAGGCTTCGAGTTCGTGGGCTACATCGACCGGCTGGACAGTTTCGACGGCAGCACGGTGCGCATAGTGGATTACAAGACCGGAAAGGTCACTGAACAGGATATAGACGTGACGGACGCGAATGCCGCAGACGTGGCGGACAAGCTTTTCGGCACCGACAATGCAAACCGGCCGAAAATCGCCCTGCAGCTATATCTGTATGGAGAATATCTAACGGGTTATCCCCAAGTGGAGGGAAAGCCACTGGAGAACTGCATCTACCAGACAACGGGCATTTTCCGCGAAAAGCCGAAGAGCATCCCCCGAAGCGCCGAATTCTGCCGCCTGGCCGGCGAAAGGCTGGAGGCGGTACTCTCCGAAATGCAGGACACGTCAGTGCCGTGGAAGCGCACTGATGATGCGAAGACTTGCGAATGGTGTGACTTTAAAACTATCTGCGGACGATGATAAAGATACTCAAAGCCTCCGCAGGGTCAGGCAAGACATACGCCCTTGCAAACAGCTACCTGTCGCTCCTTACCGAGCGTTTCGCTTACAGGCACATCCTCGCCGTCACCTTCACCAACAAGGCCACGGCCGAGATGAAGAGCCGCATACTCAAGTTCCTCTACGAGAGCCCCGATGCCGGCAGGAAGGACATGCTCCGGGACATCCTCCATGATTACAGCGCCTTCGCGGTAACCACCATCGACAAGTTCTTCCAGCAGGCCCTGAAGGCCTTTGCGCGGGAGATCGGCCAGGTGGCGGACTACCAGATAGACCTCGACAAGGAGGCCCTGATCGACGAGGCTATGGACCGCATCCTCGACTCGCTGACCGCGGAAAGCACTGACCTTCTGGACTGGCTGCGCAGAAGTGTGGCAGACAGTCTGGACCAGGGCAGGAAGGCCGGGATCGAGGGGCAGCTCTATGAAATCGGCCGGAGGCTGATGATGGGAGAGGCCGGGCGCAGGGATGAACTGAAAGAGCGTTTCGGCAAGGAGAATCTCGCTGCGCTGATGGATAACTGCGACGGCATCATCAGGAACTTTACCGAGAAGGTGAATGCCGCGGCAAATGACGTGGTGGTTTCCAAGTCTTATTCCCTGAAGCAGATCGCCCCCTACCAGAAAGGATTCCATACTTGGGAGAAGATACCCTTCCCGGGAACGACGCTGTATAAGGAGGCTGAAGGCACCCCCTTCTGCAACCTGTTCGACAGTGACGAATTCCGCTGGTACAACACCGCCTGGCTGCTCCGTGACCTCGCTTTCAGCCTGGGCTTGGCTGGAGAGTTCTACCGTTCGTTCGAGCAGATGCTCGCCGAGAAGAACGTGATGGTGCTGGACGAATCCAACGAAATCCTGAAAGACATCATAGCCGGAAGCGATGCGCCCTTCGTGTACGAGAAGATGGGCGTTCGCTACGAGAGTTTCCTGCTGGACGAGTTCCAGGATACTTCCAACATACAGTGGGAGAATTTCCGCCCGCTGCTGCACGAGAGCGATTCCAACGCCCACGGAAACCTGATCGTAGGAGACGTGAAGCAGAGCATCTATCGCTGGCGCGATTCTGACTGGACCCTGCTGGCTCGCAAGGTGGTGCAGGATTTCCCCGGCGCGGTTACCGACACCCTGGACAATAACTGGAGGAGTTGCGCAACCGTGGTGGACTTCAACAACAGGTTCTTCGAATTCGCAGCAAAACAGATTGGACGAGAGGACCTTTATGCGGACGTCGAACAGAAAGTCCGGGCGAAAGATGACCAGAAGGGCCTTGTGCGCGTGAGTTTCCGCAGCAAGGACGAACAGATACCCCTTGTGCTGGAGTCGATCGCCGACGCACGCAAGGCCGGAGCCGGATACGGCGACATCGCCGTGCTGGTGCGGGCCCGTGCGGAAGGCACGTCCATCTCCGCCGCCCTCATCGAGGCGGGCATTCCGGTAGTATCGGACGACTCCCTCACCCTTAAATCCTCCCGCATCCTCCGCAAACTGACCGGCATACTCGCCAATCACGAGAATCCGGACGATAAGATAAACGCCTTCATCGCGCGATCCGAAGCAGTGGTCTTCCCCGAAAACTATCATTCCCTGACCGACCTCTGCGAGAACCTGCTGCGCCAGCTCGAAGCAGCTTCTCCCGAAGCATTTGCGGGCGAAACGCTTTATATACAGGCATTCATGGACGACCTCCGTGAATGGTCGGATGCCAACGGGAACGAACTCCGCTACTATCTAAAGCACTGGGAGGAGAGCAACGCCACCATCAGCTCGCCACAAAGCGATTCCGCGGTGCGTGTGATCACCATACACAAGGCGAAGGGGCTCGAATTCCCATACGTGATATTCCCTTATGCCGAAAAGGTGGGATTCTACAAGGCCGACTGGCACTGGTGCAGGCTGGAAACCGAAGGCACACCATTCATCCCCGGTGCCGCCGGCACCTATCCCATAATGCTGGACAGTTCCGCCGACAATACCCTCTTCGCAGATGCCAAACGAGACGAAGAGGAGATGCAGAAGGTGGATAACATCAACGTCTTCTACGTTGCCCTGACCCGCGCGGAGAAGTGCCTGCACGTGATTGCGGCGACTCCTCCCAAGTCTTTCCGCGAAGCCAAGAGCCCTGTCTACAGGGATTTCTCGCAGATACTTTATGATTTCTGCGGACGGATGGATGATTATTCGTTTGGGGAACCGTATAGCTTCGCTGCGGAGGCAAGTACCCCTTCTTCCGCGTTGCTCCGCAACCCGTTCCGGGAAAATGCTCCAGAAGGGGTACTTGCCTCCGCAACGACTGAACTACCGTTCCAATACGTGTCGATTCCGATCGGAGACAGGCTGAAAGCATCCGCCGACGCGTCCGACTTCTTTGGAGAGGACGGCGCCGTTGGCGCTGCGGCATCCCCCAGGCGGAATGGCATCGCCCTGCACGGGATACTCTCCAGGGTGCAGACGAAGGAAGACCTGAGGGCTGCGGTGGACGATGCGGTGCTGGACGGACAGCTGACGATGACCGAGGGAGAAGACGCCTATGCGCTGCTTTCCGAAAGGATCGCTTCGCATCCGGAATGGTTCTCGGCAAGAGGCCTCAACGAGACCGCCATATTCGACGCGTTCGGATCCGAGCACAGGCCGGACAGGGTGGTGATTTCAGGGCAGTCCGCGCAGATAATCGATTATAAGTTCGGTGAAAGCACGCCGGAAAGCGATGCAAAATATTCCAAACAGGTTTCCCGCTACATGAAGTTGTTTGCTTCGCTGGGATATGAGGTTTCAGGTGCCGTTTGGTATGTAGTTCCCGATAAATTGGTAACTTTGTAGCCTGTATGAATTCCGCCGACGACTTTTCACGCCTCGAACTGAGCCTTCCGGCAGCAAATCGCAACTACCGGTACTTCCGTTCCCTGCTGGAGCAGGAAACGAAGATGCTGGTGCTCGTGAAGGCCAACGCGTACGGGCACGGAGCCGTCGAATTCGCCAACCTGATGCAGCAGGCGGGGGCCGATTATCTGGCCGTCGCCCTA
>JAEENZ010000209.1 GCA_016283985.1 Bacteroidales bacterium
CCTTCGGAAATCAATCCGGATGCCGCCGAGGCCCTATATGCAAAAGGATGGGAATACGGCGAGAGCCGCGTGATTGCCGGAGCCCACTGGCAGAGCGATGTGGATGCCAGCCGCGCCGCCGCCAGCATAGCCTACGCCAAGATCCAGACAAGCAAAGAATTCCGCAAGCAGGTCGCGAGGGCCAGGGCAGAGTTTCTGAAACTTAAGTAATTACAGGCTGATATATCCTTTTTTGACGGGGCCTTCCTGCATGGGTGCCGGAATGATTTGCCGGATTGCATCCACCACGGCGTTCAGCTTCGCCTCGTGGATGTAATCGTTTCTTATTATCAGCGAGATGGTCCGGCTCGGCACCGGATCTACTATTGGCCTTATGCAGCGGTGGTGGCTGTACATGATCAGATTCTTGTGTGTCTCCGGGATTATAGTTATGCCTCCGTTGTCGTTGACCACCTGTATCAGCGTGCCCACGCGGCCCCCCTCAAAGAATCTTTCATAGGTAAAACGGCCTTCTTTCACATCAGCCGGATCCAGGCGCCGCAGGCCGTTGCGTATGATCCAGATTGCCTGACCCCGCAGCGACTTGCTCGCTATGCTTTCTTGAGAAAAAGCCGGGTTGTCTTCCGAAACATAAGCCAGGAAGCGTTCACTGTAAAGGGGGATTTCCAGAAAGTCCGGGTCGTTAACCGGGCCGGCCAGGATGCCCATATCCACTTCGGCCTTTTTGAGTTTGTCTTTGATTGTAGCGGTAAGCATTTCTTCCGTCAGGATGGAGATGGAAGGATGCATTTCTCCGATGTGCTTGAAAAGGCCGGGGATCAGGACCGGGGCTACGGTTGAAATCAGGGCAATCCTAAGAGAGCCGGAGAGAATACTTTTCTCTGACTGCGTAATCTGCGTAATCTGCTCCACATTGAAAAGAACTACCCTGGCCTGGTCTATGACCTTTCGGCCCACTTCGGTGGGAGCTACCGGGTGTGATTCACGGTCGAATAGACGTATATCAAGTTCCTCCTCCATCTTCTTTACCATAAGGCTGAGTGTAGACTGGGTGAGCCCGCAGGCCTCCGCCGCCTTTCCGAAATGGCGGTACTGGTCGATAGCGACTATGTAGCGCAGTTGTTGAAGAGTCATGATGATTGATATTTTCAATGCAAAGATAAACATTTTTGTATTGATAAATGATAATCCGCGCGATATCTTTGCCCTCGCAAAACGAAATGACATGAATTGGAAGATTATCACCTGGTACACCGGAGTCTCGCTGCTGTTCGTGGCGATGCTGATGGCGGCATCCGGGATCATTGCGTTCTGCACGCCGGGAGACGAGAGCAGGTTCCCCCTGCTTATGTCTGTTATCCTGACCGGTACGGTAGGGTTTTTCCCGCTGATCTTCGTGAGGAGGGGAAAGCACAGCCTGTCTTTCCGTGAAGGGAACAGCATCGTGGTAGGGGCATGGTGTTTTGCCTGTTTTTTTGGAATGTTCCCTTACCTTTTCTATGGCGGAGAGTTCACTCCCGTAAACGCGCTCTTCGAAAGTGTGTCTGGGTTCACCACCACGGGCGCTTCCATTCTGAATGACATAGAAGCCTTGCCGCGTGGATTGCAGTTCTGGCGTATATCTACTGCCTGGGTAGGAGGTGTCGGAATTGTCACCTTGTTTTCGATGATAGTCATGGGGCAGGATAAATCCACTCTTTCCGGGGCGGAGATATCCAGCGTCGCGCGCGACCCTTTTGCCGGGGAAAGGAACGACAGTTTTGCCAACCGCATGCTTCTCACCTATGTTTCGCTCACGCTGGTGACTTTCTTCTCCCTTAAACTGACCGGACTGGGATGGTTCGATGCTCTCACCAATGCAATGTCTGCCTGCAGCACCTGCGGCTTCTGCACAAAGAACACCAGCATAGCCTTCTATGCCAATCCGGCCGCGGAGATGGTGCTCACGGTAGCGATGCTTGCCGCCGGCATCAATTTCGGCCTGCTGTTCCTTGCCATCATTAAACGGCGCCCGGTTTATATATGGAAGTCAGAAACCATTAAGGTATTCCTGTCCCTGGTTGCCGGAGCCATAGTCATCGTTACCTCAGACCTGATGGTCAACGGCCATTATCATTCCCTGGGCAGAGCGCTGCGGGATGCGTCCTTCCAGGTCGCATCCATCTCCACTACCACGGGATTCGCCACACGGGATACCACTCTCTGGCCACCCCTCAGCATGGCTATGCTGATAATCTGCTCGTTCATCTGCGGATGCTCCGGCTCCACATCCGGCGGCATCAAGATTGACAGGGCCATCCTTGCGTCAAAGGGAATACGCAGAAAGATTCGTGTGGCCGTAGCCCCCAACTCGGTTAGTTGTGTGAGGGTAGATGGTGTGATCCGTTCGGACGAACAGGTGAGCGATGCATACGGCTATATCTTCTGCTACCTGTTGATAGTGGTAGTGTTCGCTGCTATCAATATCGCCTTCGGCCTGGATTTCATCACCGGGGTTACCGCCTCCATCGCCTGCATAGGCAACGTTGGCCCGGGCTTCGGCGATGTGGGATCCATGTCCAATTACGCAGCATTTCCTGCCATCCTTAAGACGACAGGGATGCTCGAAATGCTTGTCGGACGCTTGGAAATATTCCCGGTTCTCTATCTGCTGCGCTCGATCAGCATCCAACGTGGAACGCCACGCGGAGCTCGTCGATCTCGGAATCGGTGATGGGATTCAGTTTCCCGACCGGTGCCGCCATTATCAGCGACCGGGCGCTGAAGTCGGCTACTTCCAGACGGTCGAAGGTGTTTATGAGCTTGTCTCCCGTCACTATCACGGAATCGTTCTCCAGCATCACGCAGGGGCGCACTTTGAACTCTTCCGCCAGGGCGTTGAGATTGTCGTACTGGCTTCCAAAAGGGAACTTGGGCACGTCCTGCAGGAAGATCCAGCTCTCAGGGATGGTGCGCACGTCGAACTTCTCTCCGGTGCAGCAGTAACCCATCAGCGAAGGGGTCTGGGTGAGGATGATGGAGTTGACCTTCGGGTTGCGCTTGTAGATCTCGTAATGGAGGGCGACGCTGCGGCTGGCGGTCTTGCCGGCCTCTATCATACCGTCCTTCACCTGAACGATGTCGTTGGGCTCGATATCCCAGCGCTGCACGTTCGCGGGGGTGATGAGGAAATCATCTCCCCTCCAGCGGATGGATGCCGTGCCGTAGGATGAGCTCATCAGCCCCTGACGGCAGGCGCGGCGCACCACCTCGCAGATTTCCGTGCGGATTGCACGCTCGTCCGAAGGGTGCTCCACGTTCATAAAGTGCTGGAAGCTGTTGTGGATGGCTTGGGTATGGTGCTGTATCTGCTTGTCGGTCAGATATCTGG
>JAEENZ010000210.1 GCA_016283985.1 Bacteroidales bacterium
TACGGCACCTTCCCCCTGTTCCACACCGAGAGCACGCTCTATCTGGCCGACCTCCAGACCGGAGCGGTGAAGGCCCTCAGCGACATCAAGGGCGACAAGTCCGACACCTACCACAGCTGGTCATCCAACAGCCGCTGGTTCGTATTCGCCAGCAAGCGCGGTGACGGCCATTACGGAAAGCCTTATTTCTGCCACATCGACGCCGATGGCAACACTTCCAAGCCCTTCGTGCTTCCCCAGAAATCCTCACATTTTTACGACTATAATTTTCGCTCTTTCAATATTCCCGACCTCGCGAAGGCATCTACCGGAATGACTCCGGCCGACGCCCGCAGGATGTTCAAGGCAGCCAGCGAACCATTCAAGAACGATGAACAAAACTAGCAAGCGGATCAGCAGGTCTTCCGTCGAAGCCCTGGTCTTTACGATACTGTTCCTTGCCTTTTTCATTCCGCTCGGAATCAGGATGGGCGGAGACAACCTCCTGAACACCATAATGCGCACCGCCCACGGGCTATTGCTCAACACCGTATTCTACCTGATGAGCATCACCGTACTGACGGGTGCTCTGGCAAAACTGATGTCGGAGTTCGGCCTGGTTTCCATCATCGGACGCGTGCTGAAGCCGCTTATGAAGCCATTGTTCAACCTACCGGGAGTGGCGGGGCTCGGAGCCATAATGACCTTCCTTTCCGACAATCCCGCCATCATTGCCCTGGCCAAGGACAAGTCTTTCTCTTCATACTTCAAGAAATACCAGCTGCTGTCGCTCACCAACTTCGGCACCGCGTTCGGAATGGGATTCGTGGTCATCGTCACGATGATGAGTTTCGGCCAGCCCGGAGGTGCGCTCGTAGGCCTGGTGGGAGCGTTCTGCGGCTCGATCATATCCACCCGGATAATGCAGCGCAGCTGCCTCAAGAGCTTTCCCGAGCTCGATGCGCCCGCAGTAGAAACTTCTGCCGCCGGTGATTTCACCGAAGAGCAACAGGATGACGGCGGCAGACAGGGCGTGTTCCTTCGTTTCATCAATGCGATTCTCGACGGTGGCAAGAGCGGAGTGGAACTCGGACTCGCCATCATACCGGGAGTCCTGGTCATCACCACGATGGTCATCCTCATCACTTTCGGGGCAGGTCCCGAAGGATACACCGGAGCGGCCAACCAGGGCGTCCCTATCCTCCCCTGGCTTGCAGAGAAAATCCACTGGGTGTTCGAGTGGCTCTTCGGATTCACCGATATGCGCCTGATCGCCTTCCCTATGACTACGCTCGGAGCTGTCGGCGCCGCACTCGGCCTGCTCCCCACCTTCAATGCCGAAGGCATACTTGACGGAAACGCAATAGCCGTGTTCACCGCCATCGGAATGTGCTGGAGCGGATTCCTCTCAACACACACAGCAATGCTCGATGCACTGGGCTTCCGCAAGGCCATCTCCAAAGCCCTCAGCGCCCACGCCGTCGCAGGCCTCTGCGCCGGCATCATCGCCCACTTCCTCTTCCTGCTGGTTTCGCTGCTATAAGTCGAAAAGAATACCTACCTTTGCTCCTGATATGGCAGACAGCAACTTCATAGACTACGTCAAGCTCTACTGCAGGGCAGGCAACGGCGGCCACGGTTCAGTGCATCTGCGCCGCGAGAAGTATATTCCCAAAGGCGGTCCTGACGGCGGCAACGGCGGTCGCGGCGGCAACATCATACTGCGCGGCAACGCCCAGATGTGGACGCTCATCCACCTCAAATACCAGAAGCACGTGATGGCCGAGAACGGAGAGCCCGGCAGCGGCGGCCTGAAAGACGGCAAGGACGGTAAGGACATCATCCTCGAAGTGCCTCTGGGCACCGTAGCCAAGGATGCTGAGACCGGCGAAGTGCTGCTGGAAATACTTGAGGACGGGCAGAAGGTCATCCTGGCCAAGGGAGGCCGGGGAGGCTTGGGCAACAACAACTTCAAGAGCCCTACCAACCGCACGCCCCGTTACGCCCAGCCCGGAGAGGAAGGAGTCGAGGGATGGTTCATCCTCGAACTGAAGATAATGGCGGACGTAGGACTGGTGGGCTTCCCCAACGCAGGCAAATCTACACTCGTTTCCACCGTTTCGGCAGCCAAACCCAAGATCGCAGACTACGCCTTCACTACCCTCGAGCCCAGCCTCGGCATCGTGAGATACCGTGACGACCGTTCTTTCGTAATAGCAGACATCCCCGGCATCATAGAAGGCGCCCACGAAGGCAGGGGTCTCGGACTACGTTTCCTTCGTCATATAGAGAGGAATTCGATGCTGCTGTTCCTGGTGCCGGCCGACAGCGACGACATAGCCCACGACTACAAGGTCCTGCTCAACGAGCTGAAACTCTACAATCCCGAGCTGCTCGACAAGGACCGCATACTGGCCATCTCCAAGAGCGATATGCTCGACGACGAACTGCGCCGCGAGATCAGCAGGCATCTGCCCCGCAAGGTGCCCCACATCTTCATCAGCAGCGTCACCGGCTACAACATCACCGAGCTCAAGGATATGCTGTGGAACACCCTGAACAGCTGATGCTCGCCATCATTGACTCCCATACCGACCCTTACTGGAACCTGGCGGCTGAAGAATACCTTCTGGACCGCTTTGACCAGCCTGTGTTCAGACTCTGGCGCAATGCCCCCGCAGTCATCGTGGGCCGCAACCAGAATGCTCTGGCGGAGATAAACCGGGCTTATGCAGAAAGCCACGGCATAGCAGTGGTGCGCAGGCTCAGCGGAGGCGGTGCGGTCTACCACGACCTCGGCAATGTCAACTACACTTTTCTGGACGCCTGCGGCAGGAACGAGAGCTCCGCAGAAATGTTCCGCCGATTCACGGCACCTGTCATCTCTGCTTTGGCGAAACTGGGCGTGGATGCCCGCCTGGAAGGGCGCAACGACCTCACCATAGACGGATGCAAGTTCTCAGGCAATGCCATTTATGTCAGGGGCGGACGAATGATGCACCACGGCACTATGCTGTTCGACACGTCGCTCGATGTGCTGGGCAAGGTCCTTTCCACCGACACTTCGAAGTTCACCGGGAGGGCGGTGGCTTCCCGCCGCAGCCGCGTCACGAACATACTGCCTCACCTTGCGGAGCCTATGGACGCAGCCGGTTTTATGGAGTTCATATGGCAGGAACTGGCGGGCCAGGCTGAGCGCTACGAGTATTCCCGGGAGGATATAGAGGCGATAGGGCGGCTGGCCGACGGCAAATACCGCACTGAGGAATGGAACTTCGCTTCGTCACCGGCATATTCCTTCAGCAAGACCGCAAAATTCCCCTGCGGCACCATCACCCTCACTGCCAGGATTGTGAAAGGTACGATAGAAGACCTGGCCATAAGCGGCGACTACTTCTTCACTCGGGATACGGACGGATTCTGCGAAGCGATGCGCGGATGCCCTGCGACACAAGAAAAAATCGCCGAACGGGCTTCGCAGCTTCCGTTCGGCGAATATTTCAACGGCATAACCCTCGCGGAGTTATGCTCCCTGTTCATTATTTGAAACGTTTCTCCTTGGCGGAGACGAGTTTTTCCTTGAGGATGCCTGCGCATTCGACAATTGCGTCCTCGAAGGTGGCTGCGTTGCGTTCTACCAGCACTTCAGTTCCAGGAATCAGAACCCTGACCTTTACGTTCTTGTTTTCAGGCTCAGGAAGCAGTGAGAGGTTTACTTCGGTCCTTACGATGTCCTCATAGAACTTGTCGAGTTTGCCGAGTTTCTTCTCTGTGAATTCGATCAGTTTCTTGTCTGCGTCGAATTTGTGTGAGTTGACTTTAATTTCCATTTTTACCTCCAATCTTTGCTCTTGGATGAGCGGTTAAGTATGTTTTTTTCAATTGCTCGAAAGAGTTGTGCGTATAAA
>JAEENZ010000211.1 GCA_016283985.1 Bacteroidales bacterium
TCACGGATGATGTCGGCAGCCTTCTGGAAATCGCCTTCGGCCTCTTCGAGAGCCTTCTTGCAATCCATCATGCCTGCGGAGGTCATCTTGCGTAATTTCATTACGTCTGCTGCGGTAATGTTTGCCATAACTTCTTGGGTTTACTTCTGTTCAACTTCGGGTTCGGGTTCTGCCGCAGCAGCAGGATCGGCTGCCGGAGCATTTTCAGCGGAGGCAGGCGCTTCCTGCTCGGAGGCAGGTGCGGGGGCTGCTTCAGCTTCTGTCTTCTTGGTGCGGCGGCTGCGCAGTGTCTTTTCGGCCTTGGGAGCTGCGGTCTCCTCTGCAGGAGCTGCCTCAACTTCCTTGTCCTTCTCGAGCTTGCGCTCTTCGAGACCTTCCTGGATAGCTGCGCAAAGGGCGGTGAGAACGCATTCTACGCTCTTCGCGGCATCGTCGTTCGCCGGAATCACATAATCAACGGGGGTGGGATCGCAACAAGTATCAACCATTGCGAAAACCGGGATATTCAGACGATTGGCTTCCTTGACGGCGTTGGCCTCTTTCTGGATGTCGACCACGAAGAGAGCGGCGGGAAGGCGGCTCATGTCGCGGATGGAGCCGAGGTTGATCTCGAGCTTCGCGCGCTGGCGGTCGATCTGGAGACGCTCACGTTTTGCGAGCTTCTCGAAGGTGCCATCCTCTTTCATCTTGTCGATGGTGCTCATCTTCTTGACGGCTTTGCGGATGGTGGGGAAGTTGGTAAGCATACCGCCGGCCCAACGCTCGGTTACATAGGGCATGCCGACGGCTGCGGCCTTCTCGGATACGATATCCTTGGCCTGTTTCTTGGTGGCAACGAAGAGGATCTTGCGGCCGCTCTTGGCCAGGATCTTCATCTCCTCTGCCGCCTCGTCTATCTTGACGACGGTCTTGTGCAGGTCGATGATATGGATGCCGTTCTTCTGGTCGAAGATGTACGGAGCCATTTTAGGGTTCCACTTGCGGGCGAGATGTCCGAAGTGAACGCCTGCATCAAGCAGTTCTTGGAAATTTGTACGTGACATTTTGTTTTGTTTCTTTTTTGTTTTGTTTTTCCCGCTGTGCGGGCCTCTTTTCTTCAAGGACAGGGTAGCGGCCTTGCCGGTCCCCGGCCTTTTCCGCAGTGCTGCAACTATCCTCGGGAGGGTTTAAACAGCATCTGTGCGAAAGTAAAACAGCGATAATATTAACGCTTGCTGAACTGGAAGCGGCGACGTGCTCCGGGCTGGCCGGGTTTCTTGCGCTCTACCTCGCGAGCATCGCGGGTGAGGAAACCTGCTGCCTTGAGAGCCGGACGATATGCTTCCTTGTCGATCTCGCAGAGGGCGCGTGCAATACCGAGACGGATGGCTTCGGCCTGGCCTTTGGTGCCACCGCCGACGACGTTAACCTTAACGTCGAACTTGCCTTCGGTTTCGGTCACTGCAAACGGCTGGTTGACAATGTAACGCAGGCTGTCCTGAGGGAAGAAGTTCTCCAGGGGACGGTCGTTGATGGTTACGTTGCCAGCACCTGCTGCCAGATAAACGCGAGCTACAGCTGCTTTACGTCTTCCAAGGGCGTGTGTCTGTTCCATTTGCGACTTTTAGATTTCGTTCAACTTGATGGTTTTAGGGTTCTGTGCCTGGTGAGGATGCTCGGGGCCTGCATAGATGTGCAGGTTGTGGAGGATCTTGTCACCAAGACGGGTCTTGGGGAGCATACCCTTTACTGCTCTCCTCACAAGCTCCTCGGGCCTCTTTGCGAGGATCTCCTTGGGAGTGGTGAAGCGCTGTCCGCCCGGATAGCCCGTGTAACGGGTGTAAACGCGGTCGGTCATCTTCTTGCCGGTGAGGGCGACTTTCTCTGCGTTGACGACGATGACATTGTCACCGCAGTCCACGTTGGGAGTGAAGCCGGGCTTGGTCTTGCCGCGGAGGACAAGAGCAACCCTGGATGCAAGACGACCAAGAGCGAGATCCGTCGCGTCAATGACAACCCACTGCTTGTCTACAGTTGCTTTGTTAAGCGAGACTGTCTTGTAACTTAGTGTGTCCACTGTCTTGATCTTTAATAGTTATACTTAAAAAAATTGCGATCCCTTAAAAATAAGGGGCCGCAAAGTTAGAAAAATATTTGATAAAATCAAAATACCGCCTATGCCATCAGGAAATTAGCCTGTATGAATGCGTTCACGGCAACCGCTGCGAAGATCAGGAAAATGAGCGTCGCGACGATGATTCCGATGACCTTGAGGCGCTTCATCCACTTCTGTCCGCTCCAGCCTATAGTCTGGAACATGCTCCAGAAACCGTGGCAGAGGTGGAACCAGATGGCCACGAACCAAAGCAGATACAAGGTGGTCAGCCACCAGGGGCCGAAGGTGGTGGTGAGCAGAGTGTAAGGATTCTCGGCTTCGTTGCCCATGAATTCCTGAAGCTGCATGTGAGCCCAGAAGTCCATAAGATGGAGCCCGAGGGCACCGAGGATGATAATTCCGAGCACGAACATGTTGCGGGCGCTCCAGCTGTCGGTGGCAGCCTTGCTGGAAACCTCATAGCGTTTGATTCCTCCGCGGGCGGCAAGGTTCTGGAACGTGAGCCAGCAACCATATCCGACATGCACCACGAATCCCAGTGCGAGCACCGGCACCATGATGGTGACGATGGGCAGGGCCATAAAGTCGCATCCCTTCTGGAACAGGCCGTCGGGTGCTCCGAACTTGCCGGTGAAAGTATCGATCACCGAGAAGAAGTTGATGGTTCCGTGCAGGAGCAGGAAGATGATGAGGAAAGCGCCGCTGATGGACTGTATGAATTTCTTTCCGATGGATGAATTGAAAATAAACATCTGATTTGGTACTATTTGGTCTGCAAATATA
>JAEENZ010000212.1 GCA_016283985.1 Bacteroidales bacterium
TGCAGAAATAATAAAACCAAATTCAATTACAGATTATGTACAGAGAGGACAGAGATCAGGTTAATTTCCAGGATCGCAATGCAGAAGATGTTTACTCAAAGCCTGTCAGAGCCGGTAAACGTACATACTTCTTCGATGTAAAGAGCACGAAGGGGCAGAATGACTTTTATCTGACTATCACCGAGAGCAAGAGGCGGAACAACCCCGACGGCACTTTCACCTACGACAAACACAAGATTTTCCTCTACAAGGAAGATTTCGACAAATTCAAGGAAGGTCTCGACGAGGTCATCAAGTACATCACCGACAATTGCTTCGGCGGTGAGATTCCCGTCAGGCCCGAAACCCAGCCCGAACAGGAAGGATACTTTTAATGGATTCCATCCTGCTGAAGAATATATGCATCGCCGATGAGAGCAAGGACGTTCTCATCGGCGGTAGCCATATATTGAAAATCAGCCCCGCCGGCTCATGCGTCGACTGGGACCTCGCTGGCGATATCGAAGTGATGGACTGCTCCGGGAAAGTCGCAATCCCCGGTTTCGTCAACATGCATACGCACGCCGGAATGGCCCTGATGAGGGGCATAGGCGAAGACATGGTTTTCCAGGACTGGTTAAAGAGAATCTGGGACATCGAGGCCGGATTCGACTACGACTATGTCTACTGGAGCGCCAAGGTGGCATGCATCGAGATGATACGTACCGGCACCACGACCTTCAACGACCAGTACTGGTTCTTCCAGGCATGCCAGAAGGCCGCTGCCGAGATGGGCATACGCCCTGCCGTAGGCTACGACATCATCGACCACGGAGACCCCGAGGAGGCCAAGCGCCAGATGGATCAGTGCGAGCGCAAGTACGAGGAGGTCAAGGACCAGTGGAACGACGAGGGCTCCATATACGAGCTCGCATTCCATGCAATATACTCGGTAAGCGAACCCATGATGGTCTGGGCGGCCGATTTTGCCCGGGGGCACGACATTCCCCTGCACATTCACCTCTGCGAGACGCTCAAGGAAGTGGAAGACTGCAAGGCGGCACACGGAGGCCTGACTCCCGTCGAATATCTCGACAGGATAGGCGTACTAGGTCCCAATCTCCTTGCAGCCCACTGCCTGTGGCTTTCGGAGCACGATATCGAGCTCCTGGCGAAACACGGCGTCCACTGCATCCACAACATCAATTCGAACACCAAGCTGTCTTCCGGCTACAAGTTCCTCTACAACGAGTTGCGCGATGCGGGCGTGAACGTCTGCATAGGCACGGACGGATGCGCATCCTCCAACAACCTCGACATCCTCGAGGCCATGAAGACTTCTGCCCTCTTCCAGAAAGCCTGGAGGAACGATCCCAAGGCACTCCCCCTGCCCGAGCTTCTGGACATGGCGACCATCAACGGAGCCAGGGCCCTCCGCCTGAACAGCGGACGCCTCGAGGAAGGAGCTCTCGCCGACATCTCGATAGTCGAGACCGACAGCAGTTACTTCCTCTCACCCGGCCCGTTCCTGGCGAATCTCGTGTATTCGGCACATTCCGACTGCATAGATTCGGTTATTGCCGGAGGCCGTTTCGTCATGCGCAACCGGGAGATTCCGGGAGAAAAAGAGATACTCCATGAAGCCAGGCAGGCCCTGTCTAAAATCAAATAACACTATGGACGAAAGAATCAACATGATCAACACCGCGGCGGAGTTTATCGAGTCCAGGCTCGAAGGACGCAAGCCCCTTGCCGCCATCATCCTCGGCAGCGGCCTCGGCCAGCTCGCCGAAATAATCGAAGACCGCATCACCATCCCCTATACGGAGATTCCCTGCTTTCCGGTTTCAACAGTAATCGGCCATAAAGGCAATTTCATCTGCGGATACCTCGGAGGCAAGTGCGTGCTCGCGATGCAGGGCCGTTTCCATTACTACGAAGGATACGACATGGCCACGCTTACTCGCCCCGTTCGCGTCATGAGCAAGCTCGGAGTGAAGTTCCTGCTGGTTTCCAACGCAGCCGGCGCACTGAATCCGGATTACAAGGTGGGTGACACCATCATCATCAAGGACCACATCAATTTCATGCCCAACCCGCTCATCGGGCCCAACATGGAAGAATTCGGCACCCGCTTCCCGGACATGACCTGCCCCTATGACCTCGAGCTCCAGAAGAAGGTGCTCGAGATTGCCGCAGGAATGGGATTCAAACTCCATCAGGGCATTTATTTCGGCGGCACGGGCCCATCTTACGAGACTCCCGCCGAGGTACGTTTCTTCCGTTCATCCGGCGCAGACCTGGTCGGCATGTCGACCGTTCCGGAAGTGATAGTCGCACGCCACTGCGGCATGCGCGTTTTCGGCATGTCCGTGGTCACCAACGTTTGCAACACCCAGAACGTAGAACGCAATTTCAACGACGGTGAAGATGTCGTAATGCAGGCGAACGCTGCCACCAAACGAATGATTCCGCTGTTCACCGAACTTGTCGCATCTCTCTGATGGATAAAAGGATGTCAGTCATTGAGGAAGCCGCTGCGTTCCTCTCTTCCTGGCTTGACGGACGCAAGCCCATCGCCGGAATCATACTCGGCAGCGGCCTCGGCCAGCTTGCGGAAGAGATAGAAGATCCCATAGTGGTCCCCTATGTGCGCGTACCCGGTTTTCCGGCAGCGACTGCCGTAGGCCACAAGGGCAATTTCATCTGCGGATATCTTGGCGGGAAGTGCATCCTGGCCATGCAGGGACGCTATCATTATTATGAGGGCTATCCCATGGATACCGTGGTGCTGCCCATACGGGTAATGATACGCCTGGGCATCAAGTACCTGCTTGTCTCCAATGCCACCGGAGCCATGAACAAGTCTTTCAGCATCGGGGACCTGATGCTTATAACGGACCATATCAATCTCCTGCCCAATCCACTGATCGGTGCGAACCTCGATGAATTCGGTCCCCGTTTCCCGGACATGACCTGCCCGTACGACCTGAAACTTCAGGACAAGATGCTGGAGATTGCCGCATCACAGGGCGTGGAACTCAAGCGCGGCATCTATGTTTCCTGCTCCGGTCCCACCTACGAAACCCCGGCCGAATATGCCTACTATGCCTCTATGGGGGCGGACAACGTGGGCATGAGCGTGACGCCCGAGGTGATCGTGGCCCGCCATGCAGGCATCCGCGTTCTGGGCATGTCAGTAATAACCGACATAGCTCATGAGGCTGAAGATGACTACGTTACGGACGAAAACGAGATCGTCCGTCAGGCCGATCTCGCTTCCCGTAAGATGACAGGGCTCTTCCGTGCCCTGATATCGTCACTTTAGGAATTCCAGGAAACCCGGAATCGAAAGATCGTAGCCCCGCGGGCCTGCGAGTATGTTTCCGTTTGCATCGAGGATGATGTAGTTCGGCTGTGCATTAACGCCGAAGCGCGTGCGGGCTATGTAGCTGTTAACGCGGCCCACATCTTTCAGCACCTTCCCTTCCGGAGTCGTAATCCACTTGCTTTCAGGCAGTTTCAGTTTATCGTCGGTATAGAGCGCCACTATCTCGAAATCCTCGCTCAGCTTCTGCAGCACCTGCGGATCGCTCCACACGCGAGCTTCCATCTCGCGGCAGTTCACGCATCCATGGCCGGTAATGTCCACGAACACCCGCTTGCCGCTCCCCTTCGCCGCCTGCATACCCGCTTCTATACTGTCATATCCAACAAGACCATGAGGCATACTGATAACCGAATTCTCGCTTGTATCATTACGATAATTGCCTATCACGAAATCCTGAGTTTCAAGGGGCGGCAGATATCCGGAAAGGGCCTTCAGGGGCGCACCGAACATGCCGGGAATCATGTATACCACGAACGAGAACACCGTGATGGCAAGAGCCAGGCGCGTAATGCCTATATGCTTCACCTCATCATCGTACTTGAAGCGCAGCTTGCCCAGAAGATAGAATCCGAGCATCGTGAAGCAGACGATCCAGATAGCCAGATAGACCTCGCGGTCCAGGATGCCCCAGTGATAGGTCTGGTCCGCCACGCTCAGGAACTTGAATCCCAGTGCAACCTCGATGAAACCGAGCACCACCTTCACGCTGTTCAGCCATCCGCCGCTCTTCGGCAGACTCTTCAGAAGTGAAGGGAACAATGCCAGAAGAGTAAACGGAAGGGCAAAAGCGATGCTGAACGCCAGCATCGTAACCATCGGCGTCCAGAACTCACCGGACGTGGATTTTATCAGAACCGTACCCACTATCGGCCCTGTGCAGGAGAACGATACCAGCACCAGCGTAAGCGCCATGAAGAACACTCCCGCCAGGCCTGCCTTGTCCGATTTCTTATCCGACGAATTCACCAGCTTCGACGGCAGCGTTATCTCGAATGCACCGAAGAAGGATGCCGCGAAGAGCATGAAAACTACGAAGAAGATGATGTTTGGCAGCCAGTGGGTTGCCAGCCAGTTGAATATATCCGCCGTAACCGTAGATCCGCCGAAAATCCATGTCAATCCTATTATTATAGATATCGGCACGGTATACAGCAGAACGATGAACAGACCATACATCAGGGCCCTGAACTTCCCTGCAGCGGCATTTTCGCTGCCCTTTACGAAGAACGATACGGTCATGGGGACCATCGGGAAGACGCAGGGTGTCAGCAGCATTGCCAGGCCCCACAGTATCGCTTCCAGAATCAGGCCCCAAATTGATTTCCCCCTGGATTGAAGAGGTGCTGTGCTGTTGTAGGCGGAGGATATGTCCGATCCGGACGCCATATCCGCCCTCGGATGTAGAGGGATGGGCCCAGCATTGCTGGGAGGGGCCGTCAGGCCGGCTTGAGGATCGGAGCTATCCTCCGCTGATGCGGTAGGATGCAGATCGTATTCCAGTTCCTCCGGGCTATGGCAGTTTTCGCCTACGCAGGAGATCCACTGCAGGGTGCCGTGGATTTCGTCAAGGGGAACTACGGGTGTGCCGGTGAAGACTATACGGGAAGTTCCGTCAGCAGCTGTAACCACTTCGGTCTCCCAGTTGACCGTGGTGTCCGGAAGCCTCTGACCAAATGCGGACAATCCTGAAAGGAGGGCTGCCGCAAGCAGCGCTATTTGGCGTAACTTGTTCATCTGCAATTATTTTGCGTATGCGACCGAACGTGTCTCGCGGATGACAGTAATCTTCACCTGTCCGGGATAAGTCATCTCGTCCTGGATGCGTTGTGCGATGTCGGAAGAGAGGCGTGCGGCATCATCATCGCTGACCTGTTCGGCCCCCACGATGACGCGGAGTTCACGGCCTGCCTGGATGGCGTAGGACTTGGTAACGCCAGGATAGGATGCAGCAAGGTCTTCCATGCCCTTGAGGCGCTTGATGTAGGATTCGATAACCTCTCGGCGTGCACCGGGACGGGCTCCGGAGATGGCGTCTGCGACGAGCACGATGGGCGCAATGGTCGAAGTCATCTCCATCTCTTCGTGGTGGGCACCGATGGCGTTCACGATCTCGGGACGCTCCTTGTACTGCTCAGCGAGCTTGGCTCCGAGGAGTGCGTGCGGCAGGTCGGGATCCTCGTCGGACACCTTGCCTATATCGTGCAACAGGCCCGCGCGCTTGGCAATCTTCGGGTTAAGACCGAGTTCGGATGCCATGACGGCGGCGATATTGGCGACCTCGCGGGAGTGCTGCAGAAGGTTCTGGCCATAGGAAGAACGGTATTTCATGCGGCCGATCAGCTTCACGAGCTCGATGTTAAGGCCGTGTACGCCCATGTCTATGCAGGTGCGCTTACCGGTCTCCAGAATTTCATCTTCCAACTGCTTGCTTACCTTGGCCACGACCTCTTCGATACGGGCGGGATGGATGCGGCCGTCGATCACGAGCTGATGGAGTGCCAGGCGGGCCACTTCGCGGCGGACGGGATCGAATGCGGAAAGCATGATCGCATCGGGAGTATCGTCAACCACGATTTCAACGCCGGTAGCTGCCTCAAGGGCGCGGATGTTGCGGCCTTCACGGCCGATGATACGGCCCTTGACCTCATCGTTGTCGATGGGGAAAGTGGTTACGGCATTCTCGATGGCTGTTTCGGTTGCAGTGCGCTGTATTGTGTTGATTACTATGCGCTTGGCTTCCTTTGCCGCATTCAGGCGGGCGTCGTCCATCGTGTCGTTGATGTAGGCCTGCGCCTCCGTACGCGCTTCAGCCTTCATGTTCTCGACCAGCATGTTCTTGGCTTCCACCGCCGTCATGCCGGCTACGGTTTCGAGCTGCTTGTTAGCCTGGGCGACAAGACGGTCGCATTCTTCCTGCTTGCGCTCGAGATTCTCCATCTGTGCACGCAGTTGGCCCTTTGCGCTGTCGAGTTCATGCTGCTTGCGCCCGAGTTCGCTCGCCTGCTGGCCAAGCTGGGATTCTTTCTGATGGATGGCGTTTTCACGCTCCTGGAGCTGCTTGTTCTTGTTGCTTATGTAGTCTTCGTGTTCGCTCTTGAGCTGCACGAATTTCTCTTTAGCCTGTAGGATCTTCTGCTGCTTTATGCTTTCAGCTTCGATTTCAGCCTTCTGTATGATGGCTTCGCCGCGGCCTTTCACGGAGGCCTTGTGGGCAAGTATGTATATGGCCAGTGCCACTATGGCACCTGCAATGGCCGACAATAAATAGAACAACATAATATATAGTGTTTTAAGTATGTCAAACAAAAACGGCATCCGCACTTTCATGCAGATGCCGTTAGAAAGCCGTTAGTCCTTAGCAGAAAATGATTTCTGTATGATTTGGGCTCCGCCCTGTATCAAGCTTCCTGCAGCTGCAGGCGTGCCATCCTCAGCACGAGTACACCCGGTTCCGTGGAACTTGTTTTGTTTCAGCAAGGACGGACTAACGGTTACCTTCTATTTTGCTCAGATAGCCGGAGAGTTCGTTGGCGAGCTTTTCGTGCTCCGCGGAAAGGGCGTTCAACTTGTTCTGGGCGTTGAACTTGTATACCGTTTCCGTCAAAGTGACGAAAAGGAGCATTTCAAGATAGTCCTTTTCGGGATATTTCTCGGTATAGCGGTCCAGCATCCGGTTGATGTCTTCGGCTGCGAGCCTCATGGACTGCTCCATCTCAGGAGACGAAGCCTTGAGGCTAAACTGTTTTCCCGCTATGACGAGTGTAATATTCTGATCCATGACTAACTATCCAACAACGAAATGCACTTGTCAATCTCCGCAATCAGCTTGGTCAGGCGCTGTTTGGCTTCGGCATTGCCGCCTTCGGCCGCAAAGGCGCTTGTAAGCCTCTGATTGTCTATCTGTCTGTTCAATTCAGCAATCTGCTTCTTGCAGGCTTCCACCTCGCCTTTGCTTTCTGCCAGGAGTGTCAGGGCATCATCGGCACGCTTCTTTTCGCCTTCGTAAAGGGCGATGAGACGCGTAATATTTGATCTTACATCTTCCAGCATGGCATTGGCGCTTTAGCCTACAACATACAAAAATAATAAAAAAAGCCGAAAATCATCAAGATTTCGGCTCATTATTCTCTGTCGGCTGCAAATTAACCTTGCGATAGCGTTTCTGGCGCTTTTTCCAGCGTTCCTTCGCATACTCCTGCATATCGCTCACCTCATCCATCTCGTCCATGATTTCCAGGCCGAAGATAGTTTCGATTATGTCCTCCAGGGTAAGTATGCCTTCGAAACAGCCGTAGTCATCTATGATGAGCGCCATCTGCTCACGGCTCTTGAGGAGTTTCTCCCAGATATCCGCGAGGGAACTCTCCTCATGGAAGAAGGAGATGTCGCGCCTGAGTTCCTTGAGCGTCTTTCCGAACTTGTCTTCAGCGAGGTCCTCGAGGGCATCGTCGCGAAGGATGTATCCTGTGATGTACTCGGGAGACTCGGCATAAACCGGTATGCGGGAATGGTGCTCGAACTCATCCGCCTCGAAGTACTCTTTCAGCGTCATGGACTCGGGTGCGACCGAGCAGACCACGCGCGGAGTCATGGCTTCGTAGGCCTTGACGTTGTCCAGCTTGATTATATTCTGGATGACCTTGTTCTCGCTGCGGTCAATCACACCTTCTTCCTCTCCCACGTTGGCCATGGCGGATACTTCCTCGCGGCTGATGGCGGCCTCGTCTTCATCTGAAGAGAAGCGACTGCTGACGTAACGGATCAGGATGACCAGCGGGTACATTACCACCAGCAGGAAGGAAATTCCCCTGGTCGTAAATCCCATCAGGCTGCGATACTTGGTAGTGCCGATAGTCTTGGGGATGATTTCCGAGCAGACAAGGATGAGCAGCGTGGTGAGGGCGGACATCCATCCTACCCAGACGCTGCCGAATGCCTTGGCGGTCAGTACGCCGACCAGCGATGCACCGAAGGTATTGGCGATGGTGTTCATCGCAAGGATGGCCGCGATGGGGCGGTCAATATCCGTCTTGTACTTCTTGAAAAGGGTGGCAGGCTTGTATCCTTCTTCTTCCCTCATGATGATGAAAGAAAGCGGAGTAGACATCAGGACGGACTCGAGAATCGAGCAAAGGAAAGAGATACCCACGGTCAGTGCCAGGTCCAGCAGAAGAAGGAAAATATAGTTCGCCTGAGTCATATATCGATTTAACTTTCAAAGATAGCAATTTATTTTCATTTGAGAGCACACTCCCCCTCATCCGGACTTTCACCCGGATGGAACGAGTGAAGGACCGTGCTGACAAACGGTATCTTACCTGTTCTTCTTCATTTCAGCGCATTGTCTCTGCCACTCGCTGGGCGGGAATCCATAAACGGAATAGAACTGTTTCCGGAAATTGCATTTGTCGGGGATTCCAACCCTGCCGGCGATTTGGCTGAGCTTGCAGTCAGGATTCTCGCAGATCAGCCTCCGAGCCTCCTCAAGGCGAAGTTTCTTCCGAAAGGAGCTGAAGCGTTCCCCAACCACGTTGGAGAAATAGAAAGACAATGCTTCTTCCGATACGCCGAATTCTTCCGCCACGTCTGCCATGCTCGTATCGTGACGGCAGTATTTCTTTTCGGCAATCCAGAGATGAAACTGCCGCGCAATCCTTTCGTTGACCGAACGCTGCGTCGGCTCGGCGATCGTCGAATAGCATCGCATCAGCAATTTGACCATAATAGAAAATACCTTGTTCATAAGAAAGGTGTTAAGTTAAACGATGGCGAAAGATTCACTTTTTTTCAGTATTTTTGCACCGCTATGTTTGAAAATCTATCCGAAAGGCTCGAAAAATCCTTCAAGATCCTCAAAGGAGAAGGCAAGATAACCGAAGTCAATGTCGCCGAGACGCTTAAGGACGTACGCCGTGCGCTGCTCGACGCGGATGTCAGCTATAAGGTCGCTAAAGAATTCTGCGATACCGTAAAGGCCAAGGCCATAGGCACGGGAGTGCTCACCGCTGTAAAGCCACAGCAGATGATGGTCAAGATCGTCCACGACGAGATGGCCGCCTTCATGGGCAGCGACGCCTCCGACATCAACGTAAAGGGTAATCCCGCAGTGGTCCTGGTGGCCGGTCTGAACGGTTCCGGTAAGACCACCTTCAGCGGCAAGCTGGCGCTGTATCTCAAGCGCAAGGGCATCAAGGTCATGCTCGCAGCCTGCGACACCTTCCGCCCGGCCGCAATAGAGCAGCTGCGCACCCTTTCGGAACAGATCCAAGTCCCCATGTTCACCATCGACGGGGAGAAAGACCCCATCAAGGTCGCAAAGGCCGCCATTTCGCAGGGTGGCCAGCAGGGCTACAGCGTCATCATAATCGATACCGCAGGACGCCTCAGCGTCGATCAGGAGCTCATGGACGAGATCCGCGCCATGAACGAGGCGGTGAAGCCCACCGAAAGCCTGTTCGTGGTGGATGCCATGACAGGTCAGGATGCAGTCGCATCCGCCCTTGCATTCAACCAGGCGATAGATTACAACGGCGTAGTGCTCACCAAACTCGACGGCGACACTCGCGGCGGTGCGGCACTTTCCATCAAGGCAGTCACCGGCAAGCCTATAAAATTCATCTCCACCGGAGAGAAGATGGAAGCGCTGGACGTATTCCACCCATCGCGTATGGCAGACCGTATCCTTGGCATGGGAGATGTCGTTTCCCTCGTGGAGAAGGCCCAGCAGGCGGTAGATGAGAAGGAGATGCGCGAAACTCGAAAGAAACTCGCGAAGAACCAGTTCAACCTGAACGACTTCTACAACCAGATACAGCAGGTACGCAAGATGGGTGATATCAAGGACCTCGCTTCAATGATTCCCGGCATGGGAAAGGCTATGAAGGACGTCGACATCGACAACGACAAGGCCTTTAAGAGCACCGAGGCCATCTACCATTCCATGACCCCCTATGAGCGTGAGCACCCGGAAGCCATAAACGGAAGCCGCCGCCGCAGGATAGCTGCAGGCAGCGGAACTTCCATGGAAGAGGTGAACAAACTGCTCAAGCAGTTCGAAGGCTCCCGCAAGATGATGAAGATGGCCGTGGACGGATCTCTCGCCCAGAGGCTCAAGAATTTCAGGGGTTAAAAATCAAATCGAGATCTGCCTTTATCCGCCTGGATGCTTCATCCTCGGGGATGAATTTCCATGCCCCGTTCCGCTTCGCGTTGTAAACGGCCGTGTTGTCTATCAGGCCGTACTCCTCTATGAACTCGTAGAGCAATTCCCGGATCTCGGGATAGCGGTGCAGGATCCGCTTTTCGAGTTCCTCTTCAGGAATACCGGCTCCCTTGGTAAGCATCCCCCCTGCTCCGCTTGCGCGGTAGGAAGTCATCGCTACCGTGTAATCCGCATCGGGATTGAATGCGCCTCCGTCCGCCATGCTTTCGATAGTTATCCTCTTTCCGAAAGGCTGAGTGATATCCACCGTATAGTTGATGCCTGCAGCAGAGTCGAAATTGTATGTACGGTTGACGAAAGACCATCCGGTCTGGTTGTTGCGGGGATCGTCCTGGCGAGAGATGTTTAGCACATGGTCCTTCCCCAAAGGCGCCAGCCATCCACGGTAGGAGTATTCAAGGTAATTCTTGATCTCCGAACCCTTCATCCTCATTGTATATAATTGATTCTCGAAAGGATAGATGGTAAACAGGTCGTTATAGACGAGCACGCCGGCCTTGATCGTACCGTTGTAGGTAAGAGGCGCGGCAAAGGAGACCTTGGCATCGGAACTCTTGAGGCTTACAGTGTGGATTAGATTGACGTAATCGCACATCCCGCTGTACGCATCCTTTGTGCGCAGGTCCATCGCAAGTGCGCCGATTTCTTTGTTAGAGAAAGCCTTGACCGCTTCGTAATCCTGTTGGAAGGCCTTTTTCATCACGGGGTCGGTCCTGCTCTTGTCGACCTTTATAAGTCCGGCGGAAATCTTTTTGTCGACAACCTTTCCTTTCTGGAGGGTGACGGTCAGTTCGCCATGCCCCAGGAACTTGGCCCTGTTGCCCGTATTGATGAGGGCCGTCTTTCCGTTGCACATGGTCACCTGACGGTGATCGTGGGAGCAGACCACGAAATCAACGCCTTTCAGCGAGTCATACAGGTCCTTACCCTGTGCTTCGAGAGACTTGCCATTGCCTTTTCCCGTGGCCGAGTGAACCGATACTATCACGACGTCCGGCTTTTCTTTCGCCGCCAGCCTGTCTACGTCCTCCTGCACCTTGGGAATCAGGCTTTCGAAGTGCATGCCGCTCCACAGGCTCTCATCCATCCACGCAGGGTTGTTTGCATTAGTGTATCCCAGCACCAGCACCTTCAGCCCGGCGCGCCTGAACACCTTGTATGGCTCGAAATATGGCTTTCCGTTATCGTTGCGGATGGCATTTCCGGCGAGGAAAGGGATTCCATGACGCTTAAGGTCCTTTCTGACCCTGTCATAGACCGCATGGCCCGTCTCCACGTCGTGGTTGCCAACCGTAACGGCGTCATACTTCATGTAAGAGACCAGGCGGCTGAAAAGATGCTCGGACTTTGTGTCCACGAAATTATAATAGTAGCTCGCATTGTCTCCCTGGAGGCAGTCGCCGGCATCTATCAAAAGGACGTTCTCCTCTCCTACGGCATTCCGCACGCTGTCCACGTACCAGTTCACCGCAAGAAGGCTTTCCCGTGTGGATTTTCCCACGTAATCGGAAGAAAACCAGCGTCCGTGAACATCGTTGGTAGTAAGCAGATGAAGGGTATGCTCCTCATTTGCCGGGGTTCCGCACGCTGCAAGAAGCAGCAGGGCGGCCAAGTATATCAGTCTTTTCATATCTTATCGATGATCATCACGAATCCTCCTCCGGGAGCAAGATGTACCGTCTCCTTCTGGCCGGACTTGATTCCATATTCGCATACGGCATAATCCTCACCGACCGTATCCGCATTCACGCCGTCACGGAACATGCGGCAGCGCCACTCCCCTTCCGGCAGGAAGCCGAAGTCGAGTTCGATGTCCCTGGCATCCCAGTTGGTCATGCCGCCTACATAATATCTGCCATCCTTCTCGCGCAAAGTGACGACATACTCCCCGATACGGCCGTCAAGGATCCTGGTGCGGTCGAATACAGTGGGGATGGATGCTATCCACCGGGTGGTCTCATCCTCTTTCAAATAGTCTGACGGAGAATCGCAGAGCATCTGGAGGGGTGCGTCGAATACCACGTAACATGCCAACTGATGGGCGCGTGTGCCCATACTCATGGGTTTCCCGGACACTGAACGGAATTCCCTGCGGGTGGCGTTCCGAAGCGCTCCGGGCGTATAATCCATCGGACCGGCAACCTGGCGGATGAAAGGGAGGGTCACGTCGTTGCGCGGCATGTCGCAGCGGTCCGGATTGCACCATTTGAGGTTTTCAAGGCCGTAGACGCCCTCGAAATTCAGCACGTTGGGATAAGTCCTGCTGAGGCCTACCGGCTTGAATATGCCGTGGAAATCCACCACCAGATGATACTCGGCCGCAGCCTCCGCATACATGTTGATCCGGTTGACCATAGCGGCTTCCTGCGAATCGAAGAAGTCTATCTTGAATCCGGCCACCCCGATCTTCGAATAGTGCTCGAAGACTTTTTCGGGTTTGAGGCCAAGAACGCCCTTGGATACCCAGAGCAGCACTTTTACGCCCTTCTCGGCAGCATGGGAGCATATCTTAGGGATATCCATCGCGTCGATAGGCGTAAAGATATTACTATTCTTATACCAACCGTCGTCCACCAGTATATAGGGTATACCGTATTTGGCGGCGAAATCGATGTCGTAAAGATAAGTCTCCGTATTGATTCCGGCCTTGAAATCCACTCCGTGCCGGCGGAACCCGTTCCACCAGTCCCATGTTGAGAGTCCGGGCCTGATCCAGGAGATGTCGTCGAGTCTGCATGGCTGAGCGAGCTGATAGACCATATTGTTGACCGGA
>JAEENZ010000213.1 GCA_016283985.1 Bacteroidales bacterium
ACTCGCATCCCCATGGACCCCCGGACTCGTCCGAGAGGCGGGACAGGCAATGGGCAACGAAGTGCTAGAGTACGGGGTGGATGTGCTGCTGGGCCCTGGCGTGAACATACACCGCAACCCCCTCTGCGGCAGAAATTTCGAATATTATTCCGAGGACCCCGTGCTTGCCGGGGAGACGGCCGCCGCAATGGTGGACGGAATCGAGTCCAACGGAGTAGGTGCCTGCGTGAAGCACTTCGCTGTCAACAATCAGGAACTTAACCGACTCCAAAACGATGCCCGCGTCAGCAGGCGCGCCCTTCGTGAGATATACCTCAAGGTATTTGAAATAGCGATACGCAAGTCACAGCCGTGGACACTGATGACCTCCTACAACTATATCAACGGCACCCACGCATCCGAAGCCCCCTGGCTCCTGACCGATATACTCCGTGGCGAATGGGGGTTTGAAGGCACAGTGATGACCGACTGGGGCGGAGGCTATGATACAGCAGCGCAGGTCCACGCCGGCAACGAACTCATCCAGCCCGGCTCCGACACCCGTTACAATGCGCTGATAGCGGCGGTCATGGAAGGACGTCTTTCCATGGAAGACGTGGACAGGAGCGTAACCCGCGCCCTTGAGCTGATTGTGAAATGTCCCTCCTACCGGGGCATCAAGCACTCCGACGCCCCCGACCTGGAGGCTCACGCAGCAGTGTGCCGCAAAGTGGCGGATGAGGGAGTGGTGCTGCTCAAGAACGAAGGCGCCCTGCCATTCGGACCCTCCGGCACTACTGCGTTGCTCGGCGTGACATCTTATGCGTTTATAGCCGGCGGCACCGGCTCCGGTGACGTCCACCGCCCCTATGTGGTGGACCTGCAGCAAGGCCTCGCCGATGAAGGCTTCACACTCGAAAGCGGCCTTGACAAGTTTTATTCTGCCTACATGCAGGATGAACGCTGGCGTTGCGCAATGGTGGACGGTAAGAATTCGTGGGTAATCGACAGGGAACGTCCGATCGAGGTGGTGCCAGTGGACATTATCCGCACCGCAGCCCGGACAGCGGACCGTGCCGTAATAACTTTCGGGCGCGTCTTCGGAGAGGGAAAGGACAGGGATCTGTATCATAACTACCTCTTGCAGGACAGGGAGTTGCAGCTACTGCGCGAGACATCCAGCGCCTTCCGTGAAAGGGGTAAGAAAGTAACCGTGATACTGAACATCGGAGGCATAGTTGAAATAGAAAGTTGGAAAGACCTGGCAGATGCCATAATCATCTGCTGGCAGCCGG
The DNA here is from genome assembly GCA_016283985.1 of Bacteroidales bacterium. The sequence goes on from JAEENZ010000213.1 coordinate 1,275, forward strand.
GAGAAGAGGGCGGCCACACCGTGGCTTCCGTGCTCAGCGGTGAGGTAAACCCTTCCGGACGCCTTCCCATGACCATTTCAAAACGCTATGAAGACGAACCATCCGCGCCCAACTTCCCCCTGATCTATGCAGACAAGCCATTCAATTATTCTTACTACCGCCGTCTGGAGGGTAACAGGAAGGACTACACCGTCAAGGACATAGACTACACCGATTATGAAGAGGACATATGGGTGGGTTACCGCTATTTCTGCACGAAGGCCCGCGACCGGGTGTCCTATCCCTTCGGTTATGGTCTCAGTTATACTTCTTTCAAATGGAAGAATATGAAGGTGGAGGCGTTGGATGGTGCCTGGAAGGTGCGGGTTGATGTCACAAACTCAGGAAAGAGAGCCGGGAAAGATGTTGTGCAACTATATGTCTCCGCTCCGGGAAGGGATATGGAAAAGCCCGCCCGTGAACTGAAGGCTTTTGCCAAGACTCCGGAACTGCAGCCCGGCGAGAGTTGCACCGTGGAAATGATTCTTGCGGAAAGTGACCTTGCCTCATGGGATGAAGACTCGGATTCCTGGGTATCAGAGAAGGGACGATACCGCCTGATTGCAGCCAAGAATGCCGCAGACCGCGGCCTCCGCAAGATAATAAGGATTTAAACTTGCCCGCGACTATGACAATCAAAGAAGGCCGCATGCCCTTCATGGGCTACAGTACGTACTACAGGATAGTGGGAGAACCTTCCGTAAGGCCTCCCCTGCTGCTTCTTCACGGCGGTCCCGGAAGCACGCACAATTACTTCGAAGTGCTGGACCGCGTTGCCGGCGAAACCGGTCGCCAGGTGATTTCCTACGACCAGTTAGGCTGCGGGGAATCATACCTGGACGGCCACCCGGAACTGTGGACTCTGGATACCTGGATGGACGAACTGATAGCCCTCCGGGAGCATCTTCATCTCGACAGGATGCACATCCTGGGACAGTCCTGGGGCGGCATGCTCATCATCGCCTACCTCATCGAAAAGAAGCCGGAAGGCATCTGCTCAGCCATCATCTCCAGCGGCCACGCATCCTCCAGCCTCTGGGCCAGCGAGCAGCACAGGATGATAGCGCTGATGCCCGAAGAGGACCAGGAAGCGATCCGCAAGGCTGAAGAAACCGGCGACTTCAATGCCCCCGGTTACCTCCGGGCCAACGACCGTTTCATGGAACTCCACTGTGCCAGCACGGACGAGAACAGCCCGGAATGCCTCACGCGCCCCAAACGTTTCGGAGACGAGGCCTACCTGTATGGCTGGGGTCCCAACGAATATGTCCCCACCGGCAACCTGGGGAATTTCGAATACATTGACCGTCTTGGGGAGATATCGTGCCCCTGCCTACTTTTCAGCGGTTCAGAAGACCTGTGTACGCCCGCCGTGGCACGTTCGATGTACGAAGGGATTCCCGGCAGCCGTTGGGAACTGATGGAAGGCGCCCGCCATATGTGCTTTGTAGACCGCCACGAAGACTACTGCCGCATCCTTGAGTCCTGGCTGGAGGAGCACGACTAGCCCGCAAGTCCGGCTCTTCACCACAATATGGCCGAAAATCAAGTTAAGAGCCGTCCCAATGCGGATCTTCGCCACAATATGGCCGAAAATCAGGTTAAGAGCCGTCCCAATGCGGATCTTGGCTACAATATGGCCGAAAATCAGGTTAAGAGCCGAAGTACAAGACAAAAGTGGGACGGAAAAAGAAAACCCGCTGATAATCAGCGGGTTACTGTGGTGCTGGGAAGAATCGAACTGCCGACACAAGGATTTTCAGTCCTTTGCTCTACCATCTGAGCTACAGCACCGTTTTGGTTTGGGATTGCAAAGATAGACAAAATTGCGGAAGTCACAAAAATTTTTTCATCTTTATTGGGTTAGTTGCTTTTTATCTCAATAATTGTTATTATTGCATTTGGAAAAGAAGAACTTATAACCATTTAATATTATCATCATTATGAAAAAGATTCTTGCATTTGCACTTTGCGGAGTACTCATTTTCTCGAGCTGCTCGAACATGAACAAGGCTGGTAAGGGCACCCTTTGGGGAGCTGGCGGCGGCGCAGTAGCCGGTGCAGCACTTGGTTACCTTATCGGTGGCGACCTTAAGTCCGCAGCTATCGGAGCAACCGCAGGCACCGCAGTAGGTGCAACCACAGGAGCCCTCATCGGCCAGAAGATGGACAAGAAGGCCGCAGAACTCGCTGCCCTCAATGCAAAGGTCGAGACCTTCGAAATCAACGGCCTCGAGGCAATCCGTGTCACTTTCGACAACGGCATTCTATTCAAGACCAACGAAATCGCCCTTAATGAAGAAGCGCAGAAGTCCCTGCAGAACTTCGCAGCCGCCATGGCAGATCTGCCGGATACCGACATCACCATCTGGGGCCACACCGACAACACCGGCACCGCAGCTGTCAACCAGCGCATCTCGAAGCAGCGCGCAGCAGCCGTCGAGAAGTGCCTCGCACAGGCTGGCTTGAAGAACAAGATGGTTGCTGAAGGCAAATCCTTCGATCTTCCCATCGCCACCAACGACACCGAAGAGGGCCGTGCACAGAACCGCCGCGTCGAGGTGTACGTGACCGCCAACGAGGCCATGATCAAGGCCGCAGAAGCCGGTACCCTCAAATAGTGCAGCCCAAGCGCTACATAAAGCTTATACTCCCACTCCGCCTGGAGTGGGAGCCTTGTTATTATCTGTCCGGAAATGCCGACATCGGACAGCGCGTTATCGTGAAATTCGCCGGCAGGAGAGTTGTCGGGGTGGTTTCCGAAACGGATGTCACCCCTGACATCGATCCATCCAGGATCCAACCCGTGCTTGCCATAGAAACCGGGCTGGAACCCATTTCGCCGCTGGAGATTGAGTTGTGGCGATTCATGGCGGATTATTACCTCTGCACCATAGGAGAGGTTTACAAGGCCGCATATCCCAACCAGAAAACCGCATCCGAGGAAATCGGCGCCCAGAGACTTCAACGCAAACATGCGCTTGAATCCCGCGCCGAAGACATCTGGCGTGCACGCATCGCCCGCTTGCAGGCAAGGCTGGATGCAAAGAATGCCGATCTCGAACGCAGGCACAATGATACCGTTCGCGCCAGGCTGGAAGCCCAGAAAAACGATATCCTCCAGGAACTTCAGGAGGCCGAAAACCGGCTTGCTGCCCTGAGCCACAGCCTCCAGATCGAGAATGATGACTATTCCGCCCTTCTGGCAAAGGTGCCGGACCTGAAACCGGAACCCACCTTCCGAGAGGCCCTTAAAACAGGCAAGCCCGTCCTCCTTAAATCTTCGGATCGGAATTCCGACTATATAAAGGCATCCTCCATAACGGTAAGAAGCGGGAAAAACGTCTGTATCCTGGTCAACGAGACGGCCCTTGCCGGTCAACTGTTCGACAGTCTCCGGGCATCTTTCGGAGAGCTTCTTCTCGTACATCATTCCAAAATGACGGCCAGCGCCCGCAGGCGCATTACCGATGCAATACGTTCCGGAAGGCCTTATGTCGTCGTCGGCACACGCTCCGCCATCTTCCTGCCACATAGGGACCTGGGCCTAATCATAGTGGAGAACGAAGAATCTGCATTCTACAAACAGAGCGACACCGCTCCCCGTTACAATGCCAGGGACTGCGCCGTGCAGCTCGCCCGCATACACGGAAGCCGGATCATACTCGGGTCGGTCTCCCCTTCACTGGAATCCATCCTGAATGCCCACAGCGGGCGGTATGTCCTTTTCGACAGGAATCCGGACGGGCAGGAAATCCAACCCGGATGCCAGTTCAGCCTGATCGACATCCCGGCTGAGCGTAAGAAGAACGGGATGGAGGGGCCGTTCTCCCGGAAACTTCAGGATGCCATGCGCCGAAGTCATAATACTGCCCTTATCCGCGGCTATGAGAAGCCGGAAGAACTCGAAGGTATCGATGCCGACATCCTCACGATTCCGCAGGCTGCCAAAACGGATCTGGGCGGATATGACCTGACCGCAATCCTGAACGCAGACGCCCTCTTCAACCCTTCCGATTTCCGTTCGGACGAGCACGCATTCCAGTATCTGGAGCGTCTGCGCAGCATCTGCCCCCGGCTGATAGTACAGACAAGGCAGTCCGGGCATCAGGTGTTCGGCCTGAAGAGCGCCGAACCGCTGCTGGAAGAACGCAGCAGGTTCAGCCTTCCCCCTTATACGCGCATGGTGGAGATGCGCACCCAAAAAGCATCGGAACTGGGACAGGCACTCTCCGCTGCAGGTTTCTCCCCCATGACCATGCCGGATTCCGTGCGCGTGTGCATTGCCCGGGACAAGCGTCTTTCCGAAGAAAAAAATAAACTCCGGAAAACCGTGGAGGCCTTCCGGAGCTCATCTAAAGCCGATGTCGTAATAGACGTCGATCCTGTTTGATTACTGGAGCTTGTAAACTACAGGGAATACGTAGCTGACAGCGACAGGCTCACCGTTCTGCATGCCGGGAGTCCAGGCGGGAGCAGAAGAAACGACGCGGACCGCTTCTGCATCGAGTTCGGGATCAACGCTCTTGATAACCCTTACGTTCTGGATGCTGCCATCCTTGCCGACCTTGAACTTCAAGACCACGCGGCCTTCCTTACCTGCTGCCTTTGCAGCCTCCGGATAAACGATCTGGCTGCTGACCCACTTAGTGAAATCTGCGTCGCCACCACCTTCGAATCCGGGCTTCTTTTCTACGAGGATGAAGGGAATCTCTTCCTCTTCAATCACTTCCTCAGCAACTTCCTGTGCAGCCGCAGCGGCCTCTGCTCCCTTTTCAGCAGCATCGGCAGTAATCTGCTCGGCAGCGCCTTCTACGATTTCTTCAGCCTTGTCTGCAGTCTCGGCCGCGGCCTCTTCTACGGCAGCCTTTTCGAGAACGAGCATGTCGATTCCACGGACCTTGAGGAGAGCGTCGATCTCTTCCTCATCTACGCCATTGTCTTCGAGAGCGACATCGAAAGCATCGTTGAAGATAGCGTCGAGTTCCTCGTCGTCCTGGATCTTGAATTTCTTGAGGACGGCCTGTTTTGCAGCGACAGCTTCCTTAATGGCAGCTTCGTCGCCGGATGCCACGGCCTGAACGAGGGCGGTAGCGGCCTTCTGTGCCTCTGCGGAAACGGTTTCGGCACTGGGCTTCTTGGTGTTGCATGCTACAAGAACCAATGCAGCGATTGCAAGTAATGAAACGATTTTCTTCATAATGATAAAGGATTATAAATAAGGATTAGTTACTTTATTCTGAATGGCTGGTCGTCGTACAGGAGGAAGCGCTTTGCCTTGCGTATCCATTTCTGCTCCTCGCTCTTCACATGCTCTTCCACGATGTCGAAGGTAATGCCTCCGCGGAGATACTCTGCCATGACAGGATCCGCCAGCCTGCCATACAGGCTGTCCGAGATATGGAACTGGGAATATCTTTCGGAAAGATACTTCATCAACTGAACCGTGTGCAGGAGCGAATGGTAGCGGGTGCCGGGGGTTAGGATGAACTGCCATCCAAAGCAGCGTTCGCCCTCGTAGAGCCCTGCAAGGGGGATGAAACTGCAGGGACGGGCAAGCACTCCGTCCGGCACGGGAACAGGATTCCCTTCCGTTTTGATGAAAGGAGCGCCTATCATCTCGTATGGACGCACGGTCCCAAGGCCGGGATTGACGTTGGTGTCCGTCCAGAGTTTGCCGCCGCAATAGAAGAAAGGAGTGAAAACGCCCGCGAAATCGGATGCGGGCGGAATCATCCAGGGCATGAGGGTACGCGGGGTCGATGCCACGTCGGCGGATATCACATGTAGCGAAACCCGGGATCCGGTTTCACTGGCATACATCTGAGCCAGTTCACCCAGGGTCAGCCCGTGACGATGCGCAGCTGCAGGAGTCCACACGTCGGTTTCACCGGCAGGCAGCGTGCCTTCCACTTCCCTTCCGGCCGGATTGGGATGGTCTACGATATACAGCGCCGGAGCATCCTCCATCCCTCCGAGGACTGAAATCAGCCGCAGCACGTCGATCGTGAAGGGGAAATAGCGCGAGCCCCCGTCCTGGATCTCCACCACGATGGCATCCAGGGCCTTCAGCTGGTCGGGATCGAAAGAGATGTGGGCGGTGCCGGGAACGGCTTCGTCTCCCGGAAGGAAGACGGCTTCCAGGTTTCCGCGCCTGCGGAAGATATCATATAGGTATGATCCCGTTTCCGAATCCCAGCAGGCCTGCGTGCAGAACACCCCGACCTTGCCGTCCAGCAAGGCCTTGTCGAGCTGATCCCCGATGGGTGTAGTGCGGAACGAGAACATCAGCCTATGATTTTCTTAGCCAGGGCCACCACCTCGTTTCCAAGGGCCTCGGCCCTTTCCGCGGTGGGAGCTTCGGAATAAACGCGGATTATGGGTTCGGTATTGGACCTGCGGAGATGCACCCATTCACGGGCGGCTTCGAAGTCCACTTTCACGCCGTCGATGGTATTTACCTTCTCATTCTTGAAGGTCTCCTTCATGGTCTCCAGGATCTTGTCGATAAGGGCGCTGTCGCTCAGGTCGATACGGTTCTTTGCGATGAAGTACGGAGGAAGGGTCTTCTTATACTCGCTGACCTTCAGCCCGTTATGGGCGAGCTTGCTGAGGAAGAGGGCCACGCCCACCATGGCATCGCGGCCGCAGTGGCTGGCAGGGTAGATGACTCCCCCGTTGCCCTCGCCGCCTATCAGGGCGTTCACCTCGTGCATCTTGGTGGTAACGTTGACCTCGCCCACGGCAGAGGCGTAATAAGTGCCTCCATGGGCCTCCGTGACGTCGCGAAGGGCACGGCTGGAAGAAAGGTTCGAAACCGTGGCAAGATTCTTCATGCCCTTCTTCACCGCCTCGTCGAGCAGATAGTCGGCAACAGCCACAAGGGTGTATTCTTCCACGAAGGGCTGTCCGTCCTCGCAGATGAAGGCGAGACGGTCTACGTCGGGATCCACGCTGATGCCGAGATCCGCCTTCTCGCGGACGACGGTTTCGCTGAGTTCGACCAGATTCTTGGGCAGCGGTTCTGGGTTGTGGGCGAAATCGCCGGTGGGCTCGCCGTTCAGCGTAATGCACTCTACGCCAAGCTTTTCCAGAAGGCGCGGCATGATGATGCCACCAACGGAATTGATGGCGTCCAGCACAACCTTGAACCCTGCCTTGCGGATTGCCTCCGCATCTACCGTGTCGAGGGCGAGGACTGCATCTATATGCTCGTCGGTGTAATCGTGCTCGGTGATGGTGCCAAGTTCGTCCACCTCCGCAAAATCGAATTCTCCCTTCTCGGCGCAGTCCAGAATGACCTGGCCCTGCACTGCCGTGAGGAACTCTCCGTGCTCGTTCAGGAGCTTGAGTGCGTTCCACTGACGGGGATTGTGGGATGCCGTAAGGATGATTCCGCCGTCAGCGCCAGCAAAGCGCACCGCGAGTTCCGTGGTGGGAGTGGATGCGAATCCGCACCTGACCACGTCGACGCCGCAGGCGATAAGGGTGCCGCAGACAAGGTTCTCGACCATCACTCCGCTCAGGCGGGCGTCGCGGCCTACAACCACTTTATATTTCTTGCCGAACGGAGCCTTGCGCTTGCGAAGCTCGCTGCAATAGGCATAACAGAACTTAACGATATCTACAGGGGTAAGGGCGTCTCCCGGAGCGCCTCCGATGGTTCCCCGAATGCCGGAAATGGATTTGATAAGTGTCATATTGCAAATATAATAAAATAAAAGAGGCAACGACCTTGTCGCTGCCTCTTTTTTATCCTGTAAGAAAGACTTACTTCTTTCTTGCCTTGTATCTCTGATAGAACATATCAACACGGCCGGCGGTGTCGACAATCTTGGTCTTGCCGGTGTAGAACGGGTGAGAAGTGTTCGAAATCTCAACCTTTACGAGAGGATATTCGACTCCGTCCAGGGTGATGGTCTCCTTCGTGGTGGCGCAGCTCCTGGTGATGAAGATGTCCTCATTTGACATATCCTTGAAAACTACAAGACGGTAGGATTCGGGATGGATTCCTTTTTTCATTTTACTAGTAATTGTTAGAAATCTTGTAGTGGGTAGGAGAATCGAACTCCTATTGCGAGATTGAGAATCTCGAGTACTAACCGTTATACGAACCCACCGTTAGCATTTGGGACTGCAAAGATAGACATTTTTGGAATACCTGCAAATTTTTTTGTTAAATTTGTAAGTATGAAAACATTAAAGAAAATCCTCATCTTCACGGTGCTGGCCCTGCTCCTGATTCTGGGCGGATGGATATTTATCCATTTCTTCTGGGTGTTCGGCACCGGTGTCAAGGCCGGAGAACTCAACCAGGTGGTCTATAAAGGCTGGGTCTGGAAGACCTATGAAGGGCGCCTGATCATGAGCGGCTTCAAGAACGACAAGAAAGGCAGCGGCCTGCAGAGCAACGAGTTCACCTTCTCCGTGGACAAGCACGCCGAGGGGCGCAAGGCAAACGGAGCAATGTACCACGTGGCCGACTCCCTGATGCGCTGCAGCGGCAAGCAGGTTCAGGTCAAATACAAGGAATACCGCGGTGCTCTCCCGTGGAGAGGCATACAGAAGTATGTGGTTTACGACATCCTCGAGGTCAGCGATCCCGCCCGCATCAACACTATCCCCATAGACACAGGAGAATGATATCATCTTTCTTGATTGCAGCCCTGCTGCAGATCCTGGCCGTCCATCCCTCCGGCGACGGCCGGGCCATCACCATGCGTGAAGCCGTGCTTGGAGGAGGCCTTAATCCCGCACGCCAGAGCTGGCACTGGGAGGGCGACAGTCCGGAGAAGGGCTTCCGCCCGACTGAACGTAAGACCTGGACCCTGCCCAAAGAGGATGCCGAGGGCATAGTCATCGGCCAGAGCGTCTCCCGCAATGAATTCGGTATCGACAGTGGCGTATTCCCCTCTCCATCAGGCAGATACCTTGCCGTTTACAGGAAGGATGAAAGCGCGGTGACGCAGTTCCCTCTGCTGGACATCAGCACACGTACGGGTAGCCTCCAGCAGATACGTTATCCCATGAACGGGATGGCCTCCGAGCATATCTCGCTGCTCGTCTGCGACACTCTTGGGAACGTCCTTTCCACCATAATCCCCACCGAATTCACCGATGAGCGCTACCTCACATGCATCAGCTGGAGCCCGGACGACAAGTATGTCTTCATCCAGGTCCTGGACCGCGAGCAGCACCACATGGCGCTTAACCAGTACAGGGCGGCCGACGGCAGCTACGTGCGAACCATCCTCACGGAGGAAAACGCCGCATGGGTGGAGCCACAGGATCCCCTGCATTTCATAAAGGGACGCTACGACTTCATCTACCGTACCGACAACCGAGACGGCTACCGCAACCTTTATCTATGCGACACTCTCGGAACCGTACGCCGCCTCACCGCAGTGGATGCGGACGTGCAGTACGTGGCGGATGACGGCCGCTGGGTCTACTACACCTCCGCGGAGGTATCCCCCATCGAGAATCATCTTTTCCGCATAGACATAGGCAAAAAGGCGGTACGGAAGACCAAGAAGTTCGGCAAGCCCCAGCGGCTGACGCCGGATGAAGGCTGGCACAGCGTGACCATGAACGAATCCTGCACGCGCTTCATCGACAGCTGGAGCTCGTTCGAGGTGCCTTTCAATGTGGCGGTCCGTTCCGTGGACTGCAAGTCCTCGGAAGTGCTTTACGAAGCCCCGGATCCGCTTGCTGATGTGGCCAAGGGGGAAATCGAGCTTGGCACCGTGCCCTCGGCGGACGGGCGGTTCGACAATTACTACCGTCTCTACAAGCCGGCGGGGTTCGATCCTTCGAAGAAGTATCCCGTAATAGTCTATGTATACGGCGGCCCGCACTCCCAGATGGTGCAGGACACCTGGCTTGGAGGCGTGCGTCTCTGGGAGCTTCTGATGGCCCAGAAGGGTTACATCGTATACGTGCAGGACAACCGCGGCACTTCCAACCGGGGAGCCGCCTTCGAGAAGGCCATCAACCGTCGGTGCGGACAGGCCGAGATGGCCGACCAGGTGGCCGGTCTGCGCAAGCTGATGGAACAGCCGTGGGTGGACAAAGACCGCATAGGCGTGCACGGCTGGAGCTACGGCGGATTCATGACAATATCCCTGCTCACCAACTATCCCGACATATTCAAGGTAGGCGTGGCCGGCGGTCCCGTGATCGACTGGAAATGGTACGAGGTGATGTACGGAGAGCGATACATGGACACCCAGGCCGCCAATCCCGAGGGCTTCGCAAAGACATCCCTGATCAACAAGGCGGCGGATCTCAAGGGCAAGCTGCTGATATGCCAGGGGGCCGTAGACAACACCGTGGTATGGCAGCACAGCCTCAGTTTCGTGCAGGAATGCATAGTGAAGGGCGTGCAGCTCGACTACTTCCCCTATCCCCGCACCGAGCACAACGTGAGGGGCATATGGAGGGTGCATCTTATGGACAAGGTAACAGACTATTTCGATTTATACTTATGAAAGAATACATAGAAGCCAACAAGCAGAGGTTCTTCAATGAACTCTTTTCCGTTTTGAGAATTCCCTCCATCAGCGCCAAAGCCGCGAACAAGGCGGACATGCGCCGCTGCGCAGAGAAACTGGCCGTACTGCTCGTAGAGGCCGGTGCAGATGAGGCACAGGTGCTCTCCACCGACGGCAACCCAGTGGTATTCGGCAGCAAGATTATCGACCCTAAGGCACGCACGGTGCTGGTTTACGGTCACTACGACGTTCAGCCCCCGGAGCCGCTGGAACTTTGGCGCACCAATCCTTTCGAGCCCGTTATCGGGCCTGATCCCGCAACTGGGGCGGATGCCATCTGGGGCCGCGGTGCCAACGACGACAAAGGGCAGTTATTCATGCACATCAAGGCATTCGAGTACCTGCTCGCCAGCGGCCAATTAAAGCATAACGTTAAATTCCTCTTCGAGGGCGAAGAAGAGATCGGATCCCCTTCCCTTCCCAAGTGGATGAAAGAGAACAAGAAGCTGCTTAAGGCGGATATCTGCCTGGTTTCGGATACCACGATGATTTCCGACAAGGTGCCCTCCATAAACTGCGGAATGCGCGGCCTCAGCTATCTGGAAGTCAAGGTGACAGGCCCCAACAAGGACCTGCATTCCGGCCATTACGGCGGAGCTGTCGCCAACCCCATC
>JAEENZ010000214.1 GCA_016283985.1 Bacteroidales bacterium
TTTGCACTCTGTACATGGCTTCAAGGAAGTAATAGTCGGCATAAGGCAGGGGAACGTCGATTTCGGAGTTGCCCGGGAGGTTGCCCACGCTGTGCATAAGGAGGAAGTTGCCATTGCTGCCAACCGGAGCAAGGTATTCCGGGGATGCCAGGGTGCGGATCTGCTTTTCAGCCATCTTCAGGCAGGAAGAAGCCAGAGCCTTGTCAGAGGTAAGTGTGCTCAGTTCAATGAACGCAGAGCACATAATTGCCCCTGCCGATGCGTCCTTATAAGTGAACGGAATCTCAGGATCGCTGAAGTCCCAGTACGGAATTCCGTCGTAAGGGAGACGGGGAAGGAGCATCCGGGCTATCTTCTCCGCCTGGGCCAGAAACTCCTCGCGTCCGGCTTCCCTGTACATCATCGTGAATCCGTAAAGGGCCCAGGCCTGGCCACGAGCCCAGATGCTCTCGTCGGAATAGCCCTGAACAGTAACCCGGCGTAATACTTCGCCGGTGGAAGGACTATAATCCAGCAAATGCCAGCAGCTGCCGTCCTCACGGAAATGATTCTTAATCGTGGTTTCCGCATGAGTGATGGCAATATCCTCAAGAGTAGCGCTGGAGAACAGCTTAGATGCGTACTCCAGCAGCTCCAGATTCATCATATTGTCGATGATAACCGGATATTCACCCTTCTCGCCTGGTGCCCAGCTGAGCGTTGCGCCAACCACGGGGTTGAATCTCCCGGCAAGCGCCTCTGCCGCCTCTTCAATCAGCTGCCGATACTGCGTTTCCCTTGTTATCCGATAAGCATTTCCATAGCTACAGTTAACCTGGAAGCCGATATCGTGACTCAGCGGGAATTCCAGCACGGAAGACATCTTTGCTGTCTCCTTGCGCGCCAGCTCGAGCACATCCTTATCGCCGGTCAACTGATAAAGCATCCATAGCGAGCCGGAGAAGAATCCGCTTGTCCACGAGCCCACGGCACAGTCTTTCATGCTTCCGTCCGGAAGTATCGTACGCGGCGTGGAAGCACTGTCCAATCGCTCCGACATAAGCGCGAACTGCGCCTTTGCGGTTTCCAAAACACGCGAGCTGAGCTTGGACATGGGCTCATGCGCCGGCGGCACCAGCTTCACCACATATCGGCCCTGTTTCTGCAGTTTGTTCGCCGTAAGACTGATGCGATACAATGCGTCTCCCCAGCGTGAGGAGAATCCCAGCCCCACAAGCGACTTCTTTTCAATGGAGGCGCTGAACTGCTTTGCGTCGTACTTAAGCACAACGCCTCCCGATAATTCTATCTGCCCCGCATCCCTGATAACCGGTTCCCCGCTCACCAGGAAGTGAAGGACATTGGGTTCCCGCGACTCAAGCAGCGAGAACTTCTCTTTTATCACCATCGACCCGTCTTTTTTGAGCCGATAGCAGATGCGCCAGGACTTAACCCCGGCAGAATCCGGGTAAGCCCTGGCGATGTCGGTGACGAAGCGGCCGCATGAGGATGCCTTGCTGCTGCGGGCCTTGAACTCCGCCCCAAAGGCCTGGTCACAACCGTTGATTACCGGCAGATTATGCCAGCTACTCTTGATGAACCAGTTCTTCTGGCGACCTTCGCCGAAGGTATCCTTGGTGTAAGTGCCCACACCGGCATCCACAAGCACGGGTTTGGCATCGTAGAAATAGATGCAGGATCCCACGTCGTTATGGTTGTGCCGCTCGTAGTTGTTTCCGCCTTTAGCGGCGAGGAAAGCCTCTCCGCGGCGCAGGAAGCAGACCTCGGCATCGGGATAATACACAAAAGGATTTGTGTCAACAGCAGACACCGTCTGCACCTTCATTTCCCTGGCGGCCTTTATGCCCTCAAGGCCCTGATAAAACAGCATCCAGTTCACATCCTCAGGATTGATGCCATAGCGGTGGCAGGCATTCACTGCGAAATCCTTCATCAAACGGTTGCCAATAGCTTTTCCATAGCGGTATATCCAGTAGGAAACCGGCCGCCGGGAAGGCTTGCCGTCGGCAAAATTCACCTGCCAGCAGTCGCCGATATCGGCATTGACGATGAATTCTCCGAGACGCTGGATGAGTGGCTCATCCCAGATGGACACGGCCCCGCCTGTGATACGCTCGAGGTTCTCCAGATAGTCCAGAAGGTGCCCGACAGATTTATACCAGTAGGTGGTACCTTCATCGCAGGCACCATCGGCAGGCAGCGACTCCAGCCACAGGTCCACAGAGCGCATGGATTTATCCACCGCCTTGGCCAGAGTTTCCCTGTCATTCTCCAGAAGCATAAAGCAAAGCAAAGCATTCTGGTTGCACCAGGGGTTCCAGTTGTTAAGTTTCTTTCCTGAACTTGTGTCAAAACCCCACCACCAGTAATCGTCACGCTGAAGATAGGGATCCAACGCTTTATGCTGTAATTCACTGCGGAGTTTTTCGGCCAGCGCCGGGTCCAAAAGGTCGTGGAAATAATAGTACGCCCACGACAGCAACTGGGACATATTCCCCTGATACAGACCGAATATCTGGTCATCCGGGTCCGGGATAGGACTTTTGGACTTCTGATACTTTGCCAGATGGGCCGATACTTCCCAGGAGCGCTGCCGGCAAAACCACTCCACCCCCTCGGAGATTCCCTTCAGGAACCTCCCCTGCCCTTCCGCCAGCTCCGCAACTAGCAGTTGCCCCAGGACATCGGCATTATCCACAAGCTTATCCTCCATCACAGCCCGGTCTCCCGTGAGCTCATAGGCTAGATAATCATCATCCGTGAGTTCCTGCCACCTGTAAGCAAGTGCTTTTTCTCCTCGGGCCACCATAATTGCCTGGTACTCGCCCAGAAAGTCGCTCCATCCTTGCCTGTCGGAGTATGCGGGATATGGCACCCATCCCTGGTTCATCACCAGGGACGGGGCTACATC
>JAEENZ010000215.1 GCA_016283985.1 Bacteroidales bacterium
AGACCACACCGTTCTCACGGATAAGGGAACGGACATCCAGGTCCATGAACTCCTTGTGCGCCACGGCCATGATAATGGCATCGTATTTCTCCTTGGGGAGTTCATTCGTCACGTCGATGCCGTATTCGTGCTTCACGTGCGCTTGATCCGCCCAGGGATCATAAATCGTGATCTGATTCGTGTATTCCTCCAGTGTATGGTAAATATCCACAATCTTGGTATTGCGGATGTCCGGGCAGTTTTCCTTGAAGGTAATACCCAGGATCAGGATCTTCGCATCCTTCACCATCACGCCTTTCTTGTTCATGCACTTAATGGTCTGGTTCGCGACATACGCACCCATGCCATCATTCAGGCGACGTGCATTGTACATTACGCGCGGAAGGACGCCATACACCTGCGCCTTCTGAATCAAGTAGTACGGGTCCACGCTGATGCAATGACCGCCCACCAGTCCGGGACTCAACTTGATGAAGTTCCACTTGGAAGACGCAGCCTCGATCACATCGTGCGTATCTATGTCCATCGCATTGAAGATCTTCGCAAGTTCATTCATGAATGCGATGTTCACGTCACGCTGGGAATTCTCGATGATCTTGGAGGCTTCAGCCACGCGGATAGACGGGGCCTTATGGGTGCCGTTCACGAGAACGGAGTTATAGATAACATCCACGTAATCAGCGACTTCGGGCGTGCTGCCGGAAGTAACTTTCTTGATCTTCTCCACGGTGTGCAACTTATCACCCGGGTTGATGCGTTCCGGAGAATAGCCCGCGTAGAAATCCACATTGAATTTCAGGCCGGAAACCTGCTCCACCACCGGCAGGCACTCTTCCTCGGTGACACCGGGATAGACGGTGCTCTCATAGACGACGACGTCACCCCGGGAAATCACCTCGCCCACGGTTTTGGACGCACCCCAAAGCGGCTTCAGGTCCGGACGGTTGTTTTCGTCCACAGGTGTCGGGACGGCAACCACGTAAAAGTTGCAATCCCGCACCTCTTCCAGGTCCGCTGTGCAGCGGAAACCGTGCTTGTCGATGGCCTCCTGCAGGAGTTCGTCGGAAACTTCAAGGGTGGCATCATGGCCCGCCATCAGCGCATCCACGCGCTGGCGGTTCATGTCAAAGCCGATGGTCGGGTATTTCGTAGAAAAGAGGCGTGCCAGCGGAAGGCCCACATAGCCGAGGCCGATCACGCAAATCCTGGTATCTTTGATGCTGTTCATCTGTCTTGTCCGTTGAGCCAGCAAAGATACACAAAATCTCGCGAAAACGGACGCGCGGAAGCTACAAAATGCCGTGGTAGGTCCTTTGGACCTCCTCGTAAGATGCGAGATTGCCGATATCGAACCTCTTGCCGGGCATCTCCCAGGCATGGACGGGCGTCTGCGACGAGAGCCAAGCGATGAAGCTACCGGGCGCATCCACGCCGCAGCCACTGTCAATCCCCACCTTCACAAGCGGCACATCACTCCTCCTGTAGAAATAGAATGGCGGGCAGCACCAGTGGCTCTTGGGATGGGCGGGCTTTTCCTCCATCTCCAGAATCAGGTCATTCTCATCCACGGTCGCGACACCGGTCTTATGAAGCTTTTCCTCGGAGGGTTCGTAGTAGCGCATAATGCAGGAAGTCCCCTTGTCCCTGGCATATTCTATAAACCGCACAAGGCTGAAATCCAGCACGTTGTCCCCCGCTATCACAAGCAGGTCATCATCAAGCTTCAGGGTATCGATGGCGAACTGGATATCGCGTACGGCACCGAGGCGGGTCTCGTTGGTGGAGGTGCCGTCATCCAACACGGTGACTTTTGTAGAATCCTTTGCCCAGTTCTCAAAGACCGGCGCAAACTTGTGATTGGAAATGACCACATACTCGTCCACCACACCGGCGGAGTCGATATCGTCAATGAGCCAATCCAAAATGGTCTTCTCCCCTACCTTCAGGAGGGGCTTGGGGAAGTTCTCGGTGAGGGGGTAGAGCCGGGTGGCATAACCGGCGGCGAGAATCAGGCATTTCATAGGCTCAGACCGTCAGCGCTTTCACAAATATAGACACCGTACTTGTCGGACAGGCGCGGGAAATCCTTCAGGTAGGCCCGGGAGACCTGGTCGGCTATCCGGTCGGCATATTCGGGGTCGATGAGAGCCATGCAGCAGCCCTTGAAACCGGCACCGGAGAAGCGGCCGCCGTAGATGCCTTCCGTCTGCCGCATGATCTCGTACAGGCGGATCTGTTCCGGAGCGCCGGATTCCCAGTTGTGGATACTGCTCCAGCCGGATTCGAAGGAGAGGCGGCCATAGGTCTCGATGTCACCCCTACGCCAGGCTTCAGCGCCCTGTTCAACGCGTTCGAACTCGGTGTACCAGTGCTCACAGCGCTTGCGCCAAGGCTCCGGCAAACGGTCCTTATAGGTATCATAAACTTCCCGCGGGACGTTGCGGGCCATCGCATCCTTGAACTTGCCGTATTCCATCCCGGCATAGGCCTGGAGGGCATAGACGCCGCTGCGGAGTTCATCCACCCGCATATTGTACTTGGAGCCAGCCAAGCTGTGCTCCAGTCCGGAGAAGAAGATGGCGATCTTGTACGGCTTCATGTCCGGATGCTCCGGAATGAGCTCATACTGACCGTCTTTCGTATCCAGATACAGCAAATGATGCGCTTGACTGAGCACTTCGCAGCTCTGATCCAGTTTACCCACAGACACGCCGACATAGTTCAACTCGGCGTCATAGGCCAGGTCGATCAGTTCCTGGGCGCTCAAATGAATGTCATTCACCCGACAGAGAGCAGTCAGGAACGAAATGATCACGGCGGCGGAAGAAGAGAGTCCGCCGATGGGCAGCGTTCCTTCGATGACACCGCAAATACCGACCTTCAACCGGTGATCACGCTCCAGTGAGAGCGTAGCTCCCCGGAGGTAGTCGGCCCAATCCCCTTCCTTCCGGGGCGGGACATTCTCGATGTGCCACTGTGCCCGCTTGGGGAACTGGATGGAAGACATCTCCACCACCCCGTTCTGCTTGGCAGCATACGCAATATGGATGCCCTTGTCAATGGCCAGGCCGGTGATTTTCCCGAGATTATGGTCGGAATGCGCCCCGATGGGGCAGATGCGGTACGGGCAGAAGGCGATACCGTCGTAATCCCGTCCGTAGATTTCGTAAAAGCGGTTTTCGCAGCGCATGTTATTTCAAGGGATTAAGGTCACTCTGATACCATTCGATGAATTTGCCGATACCCTCATGCAGGCGCACAACGGGCTTGTAACCAATCTCCGCCTCGAGTTTGGTGGTGTCGGCATTGGTCTGGTAGACGTCACCGGGCTGCATGGGCAGGAACTCCTTCTTCGCCTCCACCCCGAG
>JAEENZ010000216.1 GCA_016283985.1 Bacteroidales bacterium
GGTTTGCCATCCGCGCGTTCAAGCGGAAGGTGATGGGCATCAAGGAGGATTTTGAGAAGCAGGGGTACAAGACTTACATGGCGGTGAGGCGCGTTTCGGAGGCGGTGGATGGCAGGATTGTCCATAAGGATGAGCAGATCATTCCGCAACTGCTGTTCGTGTGTTGCCCGAAAGGGGCGTTGGATGCCTATAAAGAAACCCACGACAAGGATTTCATGATCTATCGCCACAAGGTGCTGGACAAGGGGGGATTCTCCGTGCTGGAGGCGGCGCCCATCCCCGAGGAGCAGATGAAGACCTTCATGTTTATAACTTCTACCGGGGACGGCAAGGATGTCGAATACTATGCAGACGTGATGCCGCACTTCGAGGAGGGGGAGCGGGTACGCGTCAAAGATGGAATCTACAAGGGCCTTGAGGGCTTTGTCAAGCGCATAAAGCGGGATCGCAAGTTGCTGGTCGCCCTGGAGGGCGTTGCGGTGGTAGCGATTTCGAATATTCCGATGAGTTACCTGGAGAAAAAGGCCGACCCGCCCGCCAAATAAGGCCCTGCTGCCAAAGACAGCACTTCAACCAAACAGGCCCTCCCGCTACGAAAAAAGGCATCTCGCAGGATGCCTTTAACTTATTCCGGTTTTGCCGTGAACTGTTCTTTGAGTTTCGGCCAATACCCTTTGCCGAGAACCCAGCCGCAACCCAGGACGAAGCCGAGGAAAGTCCAGACTATGAGCTTTTTGGCACGGCTGTTCGAGGCCTTGGAGGGAACCGTGACGGGCTGGATAACAGCCAGGACAGGAGTGTCGCGCTTCACCTGGAGCTTGGCCTGCTCGAGCTGCTTGGCCATGTCTGTATACACAGCATTAGCCACATTGTAACGGAGCTGGATGCGCTCGCGCTGGATGTCTGAACGGGAACCGATCATGCCCTGGGAGCGGTCCCGGACCGCAGCCAGTGAGGCCTGCAGGGATTCGGCCTCTTTCTTGGCCTCGTCGTAGCGGCCCTGAATGTAATTCAAGTCGCGCTGGGCTTTCTCCGTGCGGAAACGGGTAATCTCGCTCTGCAAGAGGTTCTGTGCCTTGAGCGCAAGTTCCGCAGTCTGGATGGGCTCCGTGCCGACAACGGTCAGGGTAAGGATTCCTTCTTTTTTATCGACGGTAAGATTGACGCACTTGCCGATGAATTCCATCAGCTTGACCTCCTTCTTAGTAAGCACCACGGGCTTCGGGGAATCATCAGCAACACCGGACGAAGGCAGCACAACATCAGGTTTTTCCTTCTGCAGGGCCCCCAGGATAGTGAAAGGCAAGCCGATAGTATACTTCTTGACCTTCGACATGAACGAAGGCTTCAGGATTTCGGTGTAGTAAGTATAAGTGCTAACAGCAGAGTCCGCCTTTGCATAGTGCAGGGGCTCGTAAAGCAGCTCACGCTTGAAAGGTACGCTGTTCACAATCTGCGGATATACAAGAGGCGACAGATCCTTTGCGCTCAGGTCCATGCCCATATCCACACCGGCGAGAGCTGCGAGGCTGCTCAGCTGGGAATTGTTCTTGGAATTCATCTGGGGCACCATCAGCGACTGAACCGTGTAGGTGCGCTTCATGGTAAGGGCCGCCACCAAACCGAGCGCGATGAACACGCATGTGACGATGATGATGGTCTTGCGGCCGTCCCACAACTGGCGGACGAGCGCCATGATGTCGATGCCCTCTTCTTCCTCTTCGGGGATGTTATAGTTCCTGTTTTCGTCCATGGCAATGTTACTTTAGACGCTCGGCAAGGAGTACGATGGAAACGACGGACGTGAGTGCGGAGAGGGTGCTTCTGAACTCGGCTCCCCAGTCGATCTTCTCCTTGGGTTTGTCAAGCTTTTCACGCTTCTCATCATCAATCTTCAACGTAATAACTGCGCCGGGTTCAACGGTAGGGGACTTATGAATACCGAGGAAACTGGTGGTTCCGAGCATCTGGCCGTTAGGCATGGTGACGGTTACGCTCCTGCGGTCCGCGGTCTTCAGGAAGCCGCCAGCGAAATTATTAATATACCAATATGCGCTGTGGGCGCCCTGATAAACCATCAGTTTTTGGGTAGATGCGAAGTCTGCGGGTGCATACTGAGCCATGCGGGTGCCGGTTTCGCGTATGGTGACGGTGTTCTCCTGGCGGACAATGTTTATGACATCCCCGTCCATAAGGATGGGATCGTGCTTGAGGCTGCCGTGGTTTCTCTTTACCTTGCGCAGGTCCAGACCGATGCTCCCGCGGTTATTATAGGTGCGGAACAGGCGGGCGTAAGGGTCGGCATCATCGGTAAGGCCGCCGGCCATTTGGATGACATCCCAGAGCTGCATCTTGTTGTCGGTGAGAACATATGCACCGGGGTATTTCACGCGGCCGTTGATCTCGACCGTACGGCCCATAGTGAAGTTAGGAGTCATACGGACCACCAGGTGGTCGTAGGGCTGAAGCTGGAACTCTCCGCCGACCGGGTTGTAGTTTTCATCTACAGTGAGAGGGATGAGGTCGAGTTTGACCTCGTCCTTGTCGGAGATGTTCACGCGGAACACTTCGACTTTATCGTATGCTGCGCCGACTGCAAAGCCACCGGCCATAGTAAGCAGGTCGTGAACCGTCACGCCGGGCTCGAAAGTGATTCCGACAGGGTTCTTGACCGCACCGCTCACGCGAAGCTCGCCTACGTTAGTATAGGTGGTGTTATCGTAGATGTTGAGTTCGTCACCGGGCTGCAAAAGAGTATCGCCATCCTTCTGGAGGTCGATGCGGATATACTGCATCTTCAGGGGGTTGGTGAGGTCTTTGCGGAAGATGTAAGCTACAGGGAAGACGCTCTGCTTCAGGCCGTTAGCATATTCGATAGCCTGCGCAACCGTCATGCGGTCGTTGAGGCCGAAGGTGCGGGTGAATGGCGCACGGACCTGTCCCTTCACTGAGATGCTTTCCACATCACGGAAGGAGGAAAGGCTCAGCACGCTGACTATGTCGCGAGCCTCGAGAGTGAAGTCACCTGCTCCCTGGTATCCGGGGAAGGGGACAGTGAGAATCTCCACAGTTTCATCCGGACGGCGGCGCTCCACAAGCACATATTCGGTACGGGCGGTGTAGGTGGGCTTTGCATTCTCGAGCAAAGTCTTGAGGCTGCTGTTCTTCGCGAGGTCGTAGTTGCCATCGTAGTAGACATCGCCGTTGATCGTCACAAACTGATCAAGAGGTTCAGCACCGGGGCGGAGACGTACGACGTCGCCGGGCTCCAGAGCAACCTTCTTCCCGCCGAGAACTTCCTTAAGGTTGAACTGCAAATACTTCTTGGTTCCCTCCTGGTAGCGCTCGATCTGAAGATAGTCGGGATATGCGTCGTTGGTGATGCCGCCGGCATAGTCGATAAGGTCGGTAAGAGTCTCACCATCAACGAGTTCGTAGGCCATGGGGCGTTTGACGGAGCCTTCGATTGTCACCACCTTCTGCGCGATGGGCACGAAGATTACATCTCCGTTCTGGATGTCGTAGGGGGTGCCGATGGTGGGGTTCTTCATGAACTGGTAGATATCCAGGTTCGTCACCTTGCCGCCGCGGGAAAGCTGGATGTTACGGACGGATCCCATTGCGGTAGGGCCGCCGGCAGCTGCCAGGGCGTTGAATGCGGTGTTGAGCGCGCTCAGGGTGAATCCTCCCTGCACTCCGACCTCGCCGTAGATGCTGACGCTGACGGTGCGGGCGGTGGTGATGGTGACCGCGATCTGGTCGGGCCTGAAGGAGAAATGCTGGCTCAGCTTGCTCTGGATGGCCTTGCGGCCCTGGGCGAGAGTCATCCCCTTGAGGAATATCTTGGTGGAGCCGGCAGGCTGGATGGAGCCGTCGGCGCTTATGCGCTGGTGGATTTCTGTCTGGGACGAGCCGAAGATGGAGATGTGGACCTCGTCACCCTCGCCGAGCACGTAGGAGTCGGGCGCCTGGGCCCCGTCGGTGGTGCGGAACACGTCCAGGCTCTGGCCCGTGAAGAGGGAGTGGCCGTAGATGTGGTTGCCTTCGGTAGGGGAGACGCCGTTATCGGCCTTGGCGGCCTCCAGGGCGGCTTCTGCCGCTGCCTCGCCTGCCGTGGTCTGGGGTGTCTGGGCTCCGGTCTCAGCTGCTCCTGCGGGGGTGTTTTCCGTCAGGGTTCCGGCGGGTTCGCCCGTGCCAGTGTTCACGATTATGGTGGCGCCGTCACCGGCCTTCTCCGCCTGCATCTGGTCCAGGATAGCAAGGACGCGGGTCTGGTAGTTGGCGTACTCGCTGGGCTGGATGTTATCTACGTCGATGCCGTTTTCGAGAAGTCTTGTGCGGACTTCCGCCTCATTGAGGCCGCGCTTGTTGAGCTCGGCCTGGGCCATGGCCATCATGGATGCGCTCTGTGCCTGAATGGTTGCAGGGAGCAATGCTATGAGCAAAACGGCGAGGAAAAATCTTTTCATACGCATAAATATAAATATCGTGCAAATATAGCAAATGTTCTTGTATTATGCTATCTTTGCTGCATGAAGATTTCAGTTGCAGGATCCGGCTATGTTGGCCTGAGCATAGGCACCCTTCTGGCCCAGCGTCACGAGGTGACTCTCGTGGACGTGGTGCCGGAAAAAGTTTCATCCATAAACGCCCGGAAATGTCCGATCAAGGACGAGTTTCTCGAGAAGTTTTTTGCGGAAAAAGAGTTGCGGTTGAAGGCGACTTTGGACGGTTCTGAGGCCTACCGCGAGGCGGACTTCGTGGTGGTCGCGACACCCACGAATTACGACCCGCAGAAGAACTTTTTCGACACCTCCCACGTGGAAGAAGTGTTGGGATTGGTGGCGCGTGTTAACCCTTCGGCCGTTGTGGTTATAAAATCCACTGTGCCAGTTGGTTATACCAAGTCTCTTGAAGAAAAGTTCAAGGGGGTTCGGGTGCTGTTTTCGCCAGAGTTTTTGAGGGAGTCTAAGGCACTTTATGATAACCTTTATCCGAGTCGAATTATAGTGGGGCACAAGGGCTTGGAGAAGGAGGCAAATGCGTTCGCTTCCTTGCTGAAAGAAGCCGCCCTGAATGATCCGCCGGTGCTGCTTATGGGGACCACCGAAGCCGAGGCGGTGAAACTTTTTGCGAACACTTATTTAGCCCTGAGAGTTTCATATTTCAATGAGTTGGATACCTATGCTGAGCTCAAAGGCCTTGATACTCAGAAGATTATTGAAGGT
>JAEENZ010000217.1 GCA_016283985.1 Bacteroidales bacterium
CACGTCGAGCACATGGCACTTCCGCGCCTGGCCGCCCTGGCCGAGGTGGCCTGGAGCAATGACAACCGTACGGATTACGACGATTTCGTAGACCGTATCGTGAACGGCCTGCTTCCGATCTACGACGCCCGTGGATACAAATATGCCCCGTACGCCTTCAAGGACATTGAGTAATTATTTTTGACAACTCGCCAAAAAGCGATACCTTTGCACCCTCGGCACATCGAGGGACCGGTTCCGTAGCTCAGCTGGATAGAGCAACAGCCTTCTAAGCTGTGGGCCCCGGGTTCGAATCCCGGCGGAATCACAAAAAGGTCAACTTACTGAAATATAGTAAGTTGACCTTCTTTGTTTATTCTTTCCGTTGTTCGTTCTATATAAATCTTCTACTTGAAAAATCACTTGTTTTTTTAGTAAACTTTTGTAACTTTGCGAAATAATACGTAAAATAATGTGAGTATAACGTGAGTAAATGATGGGATTCTATGCTAAAGGCAAGCTTATATTTGGATACTCGGAAGGAGGATAAACAAGGACTCTTCACATTGTATTTCGTATTAACTAAGAATGGTACTCGGGCATTGTTTTCGTCAGGACTGAAGTTGATGCGTGCTCAGTGGAAGAATGGAGTTGTCATCGATCACCCTAAAAAAGCATTTTGGAACAGCTATCTTTCGGCAAAGAAAGGAGATATAGATAGGGCAATCATTGAACTGTCCTACAATGGAGCGTTTGTCAATAAAACAGCTAAGGAATCACTTCAAATTCTAAAAGAGTATCTTGATCCTGAATTGGCGGCAAAGAAAGCGGAGGAGAATAGAAGGATAGCGATGGAGAAAAATAGTTTCATGCGTTTCTTCTCGGCGCGATTAGAAACGATTGAAAACGATGGCACCCGTACTCTTTACAGAGATACATACAATAAAGTTATCAGATATTGCCGCGCGCATGATATTGATCCCCAAATCCTCTCTTTTTCCGATATTGATAAAAAATGGTTAGAGTCTTTTGAGCATGAATGTCTTATTACTCAGAGACAAAACACTGCGAGTAGACATCTTAGAGATATTCGAGCTGTGTTCAATTCTGCTATTGACGAGGGAATCACAACGTGTTACCCTTTCCGAAAGTTTGTGATTAAGAAGGAAGAGACTTTGGATAAATCATATACGGCAAAAGAATTGAGAACATTCTTTAATTATGAATGCTATGAAGGAGGTCAACGCGAATCGGTCGATATGTTTAAATTAATGTTCTGTTTAATCGGGATAAACTGCGTGGATCTAGCTTACGCCGCCGAAGCGGATCGAGGTAGATTAAACTATGTCAGGATGAAGACCCATAAACCATACTCTGTCAAGATAGAACTTGAAGCTCAGAAATTGATTAATAAGTATAGGGGAGTGAACGGCAGGCTTGTCAATATCCTTGATAGGAGCTCAAACTATAAAACATATTTCAACCGAATGTCGAAAAACCTAAGGAAAGTTGGTTTGATTCGCGTATCGGGCAAAAAGAGCAATGGAAAGGCTATTCTTCCAGGCATCTGTATTGGCTCGGCGCGAACGTCTTGGGCGACAATCGCACAGGAGGAACTGGATATCCCACGAGAGGTGATAGCTGCTGCTTTAGGCCATCATACGGTTGATGTTACATCGACTTATCTTAGGACTGACTGGCGCAGAAAGGTCGATGAGGCCAATCGTATGGTTCTGGATTGGGTTTTTTATGAAAAACGCCCAATGCAGCAGGTAAAAAAAGTGTAATAGTTTAAAGTGGCTCAAGAGCCAGCTTTCTTCCATATGAATGTGCTCTACAGGGCCCTCTTGGGTCTATGAGGGTGCTTACACTGCCTTAGTTGTAATGAGTGGCGAGTCATTTGACGCTTCGATAGACGGAATATAGGTCCATGAGCTTGTCAATTAGCTTCCTGACTTCTTCAGGCTTGGTTCGGAGGTATTCCTTGGAATCTCCGAGCAGGAACGCGCGGCCGCCCTTCTCGAGGTACGCATCGTGAATGAGGTGGAGTTTGTCCTCGCAGACGACGTAGACACCTTTCTTGGTCCTAAACTTTTCGAAAGCAGCGATGAGTTCATTGTATCCTTTGCCTATGGAAACGAGATTCTCTGACTGGCTAGAGGCCGCAGCCGAAAAGCCGAATTGGCTTCCTTCCAGATGATCGTTTCCCTGCAGAAACATCAGCGCCGAGTACAACTCTTGGAGCATCCTTTCCTTTTCGGCATTGACCTCGCTCAGTAATTTTCTGAGTTGATGCAGCCGGTCTTTTTCATGTTCGATTGCCTCTTTGAGCGAGTCGGCCTCTTTGGCGACATCTTCCTTTACCTTCGCGAGGCGTTCGTTTTCGATCTGTTGCTTGAGCAGGTCCCACATCTCGAATGGGACGTCCTCCCCATTGGCGAACTTGAGCAGGGCCGGAATGTCTTCCATCTTGATGTTGCCGGCGGCGACGCCCTTCAGGAGAATGGCCCGGATGTTCTCCTCGGATTCAATGCCCACAGGCTCTATCTCGGGGATTTCATTGACACTCTTGACGGTAACAGCTTTCCCGCGGAGGAGGTTATATCGGTCGATATCCATATCGCTTGCATTGAGTGCGTCAAAAAACACATCGACGTAATTGTAGTCCCTCTTGATTTTTAAAACGAGCCAAAACCTTGAAGCACTTTTTCCACGCCGAATGTCGGTAGATATCAGGGTTCCGGTAATTGAGTCCAGGGGCAGAAGGCCGTTCTCCTGGTCCTCCTTGGGAGGGACCAGTTTGTTCTTGTTCGCGAATAACTTTTGCATATTTGATATGGGTTAAAAAAAGTGTGGGGTGTGTCCCTAGGGTCGGAGGTTCGGGAAAACCGGAACACATAGGAACAGCCCCACACTCGTATCTAAAGAGCCTTACGACACGATGTAAGGCTCTTGACACAAAGCAAGTTGCCGCCTAATCCTGTGTTCAAAAATTTCCCGATTTCCGACCCGGACTCAGCGTTGTTTATGTCGCCACTTTCGCGGCTTTACAAAAGTATAACTTTTTTGGGATAACCGCAAAATTAGGTTCACAATGCACTGTTCGAAAAACGTTTTAGGTTATTTTTTAGAATTCCTTCCTTTATCGTTGCGGATTTTAATCCGCATTTCCTGCGGTTTGTAATCCGCAAATGATTATATTTGCAAAAAATCGCGTGCAGTATGTACATCCATCAAACAACAGAGTGGCCGAATTTCACATGGGACAGGGCCAGCATTGGAGAGAAGTTGATAAAGGTAAACAAGGCCGCTGGATTCCTACAGGGGCGTTTGTCTGCCATTGGTTTTGACGTGCAGCAGCAGGCGGCCGTGGAGACATTGACACACGACATCGTTGCTTCTTCTGAGATCGAGAATGTGGTGCTGAACTCGGATCAGGTTCGCTCTTCCGTCGCCCGCAGAATGGGCGTTCGCATCACCAATGAGACGGAGCCCTCCCACTATGTGGAAGGCGTCGTTGAAATGATGCTAGATGCTGTAACGAACTATACCAAGCCTTTGACGGACGAGCGACTCTTTGGCTGGCACAACTGCCTATTCCCCACAGGGCGTAGCGGAATGGAGATCATCAATGTTGGTAGATACCGCGTTGATCCGATGAACGTTGAGTCCGGCGCCATGGGCTGCGAGAAGATCCATTATCGCGCGCCTGAGCCGGAGCGTGTGCCAGCAGAAATGAAGCGCTTCCTTGCCTGGTTCAATTCTGAAGATACGCCGAAAGACTATGTGAAATCGGCAGTAGCGCATTTCTGGTTCGTGAGCATCCACCCGTTTGATGACGGGAACGGCCGTATCAGCCGGGCCATCGCCGATATGGCACTGAGCCAGGCGGACAATTCTACGATGCGGTACTTCAGCATTTCCCGCCAGATCAACAAGGAGAAGCGAAAATACAACGATATCCTGGAATGGTGCCAGAAGGGAAGTTGCGATATCACGGCATGGATAGATTGGTATTTGGACTGCATGCTGCGTGCCATCGAGGGCGCAGAGGAAATGCTTTCGTCCATTTTCAATAAAGCCATCTTCTGGCAAATACATTCCCAAACTGCCATCAACGACCGCCAGAAGAAAGTCCTGAACATCTATCTCGACGGGTACATCGGAAAGTTGACAGTCAAGAACTGGGCTAAGCAAGCTGGGGTTTCGGTAGATACG
This sequence comes from Bacteroidales bacterium, assembly GCA_016283985.1. Next base: position 4,198 of record JAEENZ010000217.1, read on the forward strand.
GCAGAGCGCGATGTCAAGGCCATGGTTGATGCTGGCATCCTTGTCCCTCAGGACGGAAAACAAAGAAATGTTTCTTACGGAATACACATATCCGACAATCTGGTACTGACACCAGGTTCCGGGGAGGACGAATAGCTGAAGTATTGAAATAAACCTTTGATTTAAATTGACACAACGGGAAGTGTAATAAATTTGCATTTCCCGATTTATTTTGATACATTTGTGTCATTGATACACTTCAAGAAAGATGATGCGATGGGGAAAGATGTCCTTATAAGATATGCTTTCGATGATTCCGGCCGAGTTGTCAATGTGCGAGAGGTGGTCAAAGGGAAGGCATATTTTTGTCCCGAATGCGGTGAACGCCTGAAGTTCCGGCACGGAGAGGTCCGGCGCCATCATTTCGCTCATATCAACGGAGGCCACTGCACGAACGAAAGTACGCTCCATGCTATCTTCAAAATAAAGGCGGCGGAACTGTTCGAGTGCCTGCTCGTTGAAGGAAAAGGCTTTTCTCTTTCCTGGACCTGCCCTGACTGTGGCCTAAGGTTTAAGGGCGGGGACCTGCTTCTTTCCGTAGCATCCGTCAAGGTAGAACACGATCTCGGCCCGTGCCGGCCTGATGTGGCGCTGTTGGACAAGGAAGGAAACCCCGTCGTCGCTTTTGAGGTCGTCGTTACACATTCCCCAGAAGAGCAAGCCGTCTCGTATTACAAAGAAAACGGTATTGTTATGGTTACCGTAGACTTGGATCGTGATGAAAGCCTTGATTTGAATGATATTGATGCTGTAATTGCCGAGAGGTCCAAGGTTTTTCTTTGTTGCAATAGGGTTTGTGCCGGATACAACACAAAGAACACTTACAAGTCTCTTGTCAAGGAGTCCTGTGTCTGCCCCCAATGCAACCGGAATTATGAAGTAGTCGTTGTGTTGCATAAGACTCCTTTGGGAGCATGGGCTTTCCCAGATCTGACGACTGAAGAGATGACTACCGCAGAAGGGTTGTTCGATGGAAATGTTAGTTTAATCGAACGAAAGCGAAAACTGGCCGGCCGTGATATTGTCACGAAACGTACGAGATGCGCATGTTTTCCGGTAAAGAAAGTTCCCACGCCGGTCCGCAGGCGCCCTTCTGATCCTGTTGTCAATTATCGAGGTAGACATATGAAACTCTCAACCTTGAAGAAAAAGTACATCGATTAATATGGTCTATAAAGAATACATCAAGGAGTTGGATCGGCTTTACTCCGTCGGTAACACCACAGAGCATAGTTTCAGGGGAGCATTGGCATCGTACCTGCAGGAGATTCTCAAGGATTTCGTCGTGACGAATGAACCTGGCCGCATCGAGTGCGGGGCTCCGGATTACGTCATTACCAGGAATAATATCCCTCTCGCCTTTATCGAGGCGAAGGATATCAACGATCATGACCTAGAGGGCCGGCGCGAGCACAAGGAGCAGTTCAACCGCTACAAGGAATCCCTGGACCGCATCGTCTTTACGGATTACCTCGTATTCCACATGTTCATCGGTGGAGAATGGTGTGAGAGCGTCCGTATTGCCGATGTTCACGGAAACCGTATCGTAGCCGTATCGGACGGCCAGCCGAAGTTCGAGGAGATGGTCCGGTTTCTCGCTACCGGCGGACGGCAGAAGATAACTTCTTCTTCGGTGCTGGCTCGGCATATGGCCTCAAAGGCGCATCTTCTGGCAGAAGCTGTTAATAAGCGGCTGTTGCTTGCCGGCGAGGATTCGCAGAACAGCATCGCCGCCCAGCTCGCCGCCTTTAGGGCTTATCTGATTCACGATCTTAAGGCTGAGGAATTTGCCGATATCTATGCACAGACCATTGTGTACGGGCTCTTCACGGCACGCCTGAACGACGCCACGCCGGAGGACTTTTCCAGGCAGGAGGCGGCGAACCTCATTCCAAAATCCAATCCGTTCCTTCGCCAGATATTCCAAAGCATCGCCGGGTATGACCTTGACGAGAGTATCGCATGGATTGTGGATGACCTGGTGGCGATGTTTGCCGTGACGGATGCGGAGAAAATCATGGCCAACTACGGCATGAACAAGCGACATGACGACCCCATCGTGCATTTCTATGAAGATTTCCTTGCGGAATATGATCCCAAGCTTCGTAAGGCACGAGGGGTGTGGTATACGCCGGCGCCGGTCGTGAGGTTCATCGTAAAGTCCGTGGACGAGATCCTGCAGAAAGAGTTCGGCCTTCCGATGGGGCTCGCTGACGATTCCATGGTCACCATAGACCGTGTTGTCGAGCAGTCTTATGACAAGCGCAGCAAGGACGGCATGAAGCACGAGCAGGTAAAGGTTCACCGCGTGCAGATTCTCGACCCGGCGACGGGTACGGGCACGTTCCTGGCGGAGATCATTAACCAGATACGGGACAAGTTCGACGGTATGGAGGGTATGTGGCCGTCCTATGTTGAGAAGAGTCTCATCCCGCGCATCCACGGTTTCGAGATTCTGATGGCTTCGTACACCATTGCTCACCTGAAGCTTTCGTTGATGCTGAAAGCGACAGGATACAATAACGAGCTTAATCGACGGCTGAATGTCTTCCTGACGAATTCACTTGAGGAAGGAACGCCGAGGGCGTCTACGCTGTTCGCCAGTTGGTTGTCAAACGAGGCAAATGAGGCGAATCGCGTAAAGTTGGAAACGCCCGTCATGGTGGCCATCGGGAATCCGCCGTATTCGATAAGTAGCCAAAATAATAACAAATGGATCAATCATTTGGTTGAACCCTATAAAAGTGATCTTAATGAAAAGAATATACAAGCCTTGTCGGATGATTATGTCAAATTTATACGTCTTGGTCAGTATTTTATAGACAAGAACGGAGAGGGCGTCTTGGCATTTATCACAAACAACAGTTATTTGGGCGGTATTGTCCATCGACAAATGCGTTTAAGCCTACTCAAGTCTTTTAATAAGATTTTCATTTTGAATTTGCATGGGTATTCATTGAGTGGTGAAACGTCAAAAGAAGGACATCCTGACGAAAATGTGTTTGATATTATGCAGGGGGTGTCTATTGGTATTTTTGTTAAGTATAAGAAGAAAAACTTAGATAACATGGCTGATGTATTTTACGAAGACCTTTTCGGCGATCGTAATTCAAAATACGAGTATTTATGTCACCATACTATTGAGTCAATTTGTAAACCAATATCGGTTTCGAGACCTAACTTCTTCTTTATACCCAAAGACTTAGACACTGGCAAAGAATATCTTAACTACCTCAAGATAACTGATCTATTTATCAAGTATAACAATGGTATTGAAACAGGAAAAGATGATTTTTTCTTAGATTTTGATACAGCCGGGTTGCGTGATCGATTAAGTATCGCATTTAGTGATAAGGAAGAGGCTGTCCGTAAGTATAATATTGAAGACTCAGACAATTATCGTTTTCGCACAAAGTTTATGCAGGCGTCTTTTGATTGCAAGAAGATAGTGTCTGTCCATTACCGTCCTTTTGATATTCGTGCTTGCTATTATGATACTTTTTTGCAAAGGCGGCCAGCAGCAGAATTGATGAGTAGTATGCTTTATCCCAATTTGGGGATTATTGCGCCAAGACAAGTCCCAATAAGTTTCCAGCATTGTTTTGTTTCCAATATTCCTACGGGGTGTAACTTAACCGGTTCTGCAAAAAAATTTGGTAGTGGCCCAATATTTCCTCTCTATATTTATTTAGATGACGGAACAAAAGTGCTCAACATAAGGGAACATATAATTAAGGATTTTTGTAATACACTTCAGAATTCAGTTGCACCGCTAGATTTGATTGATTATCTGTATGCTATACTTCACAGCCCTTCATATTGTGAGACCTATAAGGAGTTCTTGAAGATTGACTTCCCTCGCATCCCATATCCCAAGGACGCCAATCAGTTCCATCGCCTGGCCGAAAAGGGTGCTGAGATGCGGAGGCTGCACTTGATGGAAGATGCCGGCTCCTGGCCGCGTGTCGTATCCTTCCCTGTCACGGGAGATAACTTGGTCGACAAGGTGTCCTATGCCGACGGCAAGGTGTTCATCAATAAGGAACAATACTTCGGCAACGTGTCCGAGCTCGCCTGGAACTTCTATATCGGCGGCTACCAGCCTGCCCAGAAATGGCTCAAGGACCGCAAAGGCCGGGCACTGGACTACCAGGACATCCTGCACTACGGACGTATCATTTACGCCTTAGAGCAGACCGACCGGATTATGAAGGAGATTGATAAAATTGGGGTCATTTGAATGAATAACATAATGTGATTATAATGAAACGTTTTATTCTTTTTGCATTTGTCGCCTTGATGGCGGCATCCTGCGCTTCGCTGACGCGCGAGCGTCAAACTGATGTGTATTATTCAGATTACACAGCATTCCCGGACATGTGGATCAGCCCGAATGTCTGTTCTATGCAGCATAAGGTCTTGGGCGATCTTCTCATCGAGATTCAGCCGGCAATCGGCCATACGAATTCGAAGATCAGTACGGACGGTATCTATTCCCAAAACCGGGGAGCTTTGCGGTTCGAACGTATCAGCGGTGACGAATTACTGGCAATGGCTGTAGCCGAGGCCAGAGCTCGTGGTGCTAATGGCATCAGCAATTTCAAAATTGATGTACGTCGCTCAGACTCCGGGATTGTTAATGCCTACATCGTGTCCGGGCTGCTTATTCATGTGGATTAGTCGTTTTTTTACAACACTATGAAACGGATATATCTGTCTCTCATCATATTAGCTACAGTCTCGCTTACTGGTTGCGGGAGCGTCAAGCTTCTTCCAGTCAACGTGGATTCAAAGCAGTCCCTGGATGGATACAAGTATTTTTACATTACGCCTACTGGTGAAAAGTCCGGAACCACCACGTCAATCTACAATGCCGGCTACGGAACTTATGGAACGACTCATCAAAAAAGTACAAACCCCGCTGATGTGATCTCCGGTTTCCTTATCAAGCGGGGGTATATACGCGTCGCCGAATTGCCGGGGCCGAATCTCGAAGAGACCCTTATCATTAATTATGGTGAAAGTGGGAGGCGGAGATTTGGGATATGGGGTAGTTATACTCTCGAAGCGACTCTCCAGTTCCTTTCGGCCTCTACCAGCGAAATATTGTGCACGGTGTCTGGCGAAGGTGTGGGTAGTACCGAAGCCGACGACATTCGTGTCGCTATTAATCGATGCTTGCAGGCAGTATTTGAAGGACAATAATGAAGAAGGCCGCTATATATGCCCGCGTCTCTTCCGACGGAGACCGCCAGAGTACTGACCGGCAGGTGTCCGAGCTGACCAACTATGCTACGGCGGCAGGGCTAGAAGTGGTCCGAGTCTTCGAGGAGAAGGCTTCGGGAGCGAAGGACGATCGTCCAATACTAGCTGAATGCCTCGACTGCTGCTGTGCGGGTGACGCCGGTGTCTTGTTGGTGTCGGAATTATCACGCCTCGGCAGAACGGTAAAAGTCATAACGGAGACCGTCGAGCGACTGACGAAGGCTGGAGTCAATATCCACGTTCTCGACATCAACCTTGACACGGTCGGACCCGACGGCAAGGAGAATCCGATGGCGGACGTTCTAGTCACGGTTCTCGGTCTTGGCGCGCAGATTGAACGCAAGCAGATTCTTGGCCGTTTGAATAGTGGCCGAAAAAACGCGATGGAGAAAGGTGTAAAGATGGGTCGTAAAGCCGGTTACCGGAAGACCCGCGAACAAAAAGAGAAAGAGTATTCCAAGGCTATCCGGTTGCTCCGGAGCGGTGAATCTGTTCGTAATACGGCGAAACTTTGCGGCATATCAACTGGTACCGTTCAGTCTTTGAAGAAGGCGTTTGTTGACAAGTCTTAATGATGGAATAATAGAGATTGATAGAGATTTGTAAGTGCTCCGCCGTTATGTGACTTATAGAGACATAGAATGTTTTTACCTGAATAATTGACATGAGTCAAAAGGGGACGGAATAATTATTAATCGTGTTCATTTTGTGATCCCACTGATTCTATTTGCTTGCGCAGTCTTTCGTGCGCCCTTCGGGCGATCTCGTGGATCTCCGGCGAGTCGGTGTCGTTCCAGTCGCGGGTCGCTTTCTCCAGCATCTCGTCCGTGGCATATCGCACGGATTCGACGCGCTGCTTCTCGAAACGGATCTTCAGCATCCGGAAGATCGCTTCAAGGTTTTCCGAAATCTGTTCCGTACGGCCCTGGACGGCGTTCTTCCACTCGCGCATCTTGGCGATGTTCTGTCGCAGCTCCTTGGACTTGTCATCAGCGGCAAGCTTCTCGATCTTGTCGAGCTCGTAAGTGAAACGATAGTTGAGATAACCGAGGGTGTTTTGCAGTTCCGTCATTAAAGACCGAAGGACGATTTCGATATCGTCCTTTTTTGCTTCGCGGATCATCCGCGCGTACACCGTGTCGAGCTTGCCGGCGAAGATTCTGTCTTTGATGAAGCCGGCACTGTTTGACCAGTCATCTTCCGACATAAGTTTTTCAAGCACGGCAGCCTCCTTGGCATTAAGCCAGAGATAGACGTGCATTCGGCGTTTATCGTATTCTTTTTTTATGTTTTTATCGGCCATTTTTTTGCCAATTTTATTGCTGTTTTTTACCGGAAAAATCCGGTTAAATTCACCTTTTTGTTTGGGCCCCTGCCAGGTCGAGGCGACTGCGGAGCCTCGAAACTCACCTTGCGGACTCGTCCGGAAGGTGTGAACTTTTCTGAAATCCGAGGCCATTAGCCGAAGCGTTTCAGAAAAGCAAGATTGTAAATGTGACCCCGTTAGGGAGAAGTGTGGGCATCATACTTCGAGCTGGGCATCATTTGCACATCTTGTCAATGCTGAAATTTGAGGCTATAGCACTTCAAATCTTTTTGCAAATAGACAAGAAACACATTAATAAATCAAAAAAATTAGAAAGTTTGTTTGTTTTATCATCAACTTGTTGATGGAAATAGTTTATTCTGGTGTTTTTAAGCTACTTGAGTAAGCTTGTGATTGATTTTCTGACGTATGGGCTTGCGCCCATTTGCCCATTTGCCCATTTGCCCATTTGCCCATTTCGCTATTTTGTTATTTTCGTTTTGTTAAAATAATATTTTTTTTCAAGGAGTAACTGGAAATTCCGCTGCAAAGTGACCCCTGCGTTTGAGGGGGTCAATTTAGTGCGGATTCTCCAAGTAACCGACGGCCATGATAGAGAATTTCTCCAATTCCCGCATGGCGAGAAGGTTGTCTTCCGGCTCTTTCAGAAGCTCTTCTATGCGGGCCATAACCAAGTTGTACTGTTCTTCGTTTTCAATGTGCGTCATACTGCTGTAAGACATTAAATCTTTGTTGATGAATTCAAAGGATTGACATACTCCCGTCTCAATAGGGGAAGCTGACAGTTGTCGTATTCACGTGTCGTTTTCTTCGAATGCGGCCTTGTCTCTGCGGACGATCTCCAAGCCTTCCTCGATCCGAGTCCTCCATCGTTCCTTGTTCTTGATTTCGGCGATATCCAGGGCGTCGAGGAACGTCGCAAGCTGCACCTCGGCTCGTCTGCAATCTTCGGCCGATAGGAGCGTGTCGGCGCTGATGAGTGATCCGATCGCGAATGATAACATGTTGTCGCGGTCGAGCATTTCCAGAAGTTCGGACGTCTCTATGCGAATATCTTTCATGCTTTTGTGATTATTTTCGCAAATACTTCTTTTCCAGTCCTTTCCAATATCTTTTTCCGTCGCCGCCGAGGTCGTACTGGTTTGTGAGCTCACGGCTTCTCGTGGGAAGCACGTCCACACCCCGTTGCAGCATCTGCCTTGCAATACGGCGAAACCGCTTGCTCGCGGCTGACTTCCCCGCCTTCTGCGACTTGCAGCACGCTATCGTCGATCCGGGCTCCTTTTTCCTGCTCCTGCTCATCACTTCAATATCTTTATCGCAGTATCGACGTTGCTCTCTGTGATGCCGGTGTTCCTGTCCACTACGACGCAGCGGAAGTCCTCCAGTGGCTGACATCCCACATACACATACCTCACATTCCCCGACAGCGCCGCGATCTTGCGGCCTATCTCCTCCTTCACGGATTGACCCTTCTTGAGAGGCAATTCTATGACGTCCGTCGCCACGGTTTCCAGGCGCCTGAACGCCTTCTTCTGCGGCCCGGTGGCGGGCTTTGCCGCGGGGGCGAGGAACACTATCAAACGGCCGCCGCCATTGCCACGTACCTCCAGCCCGGCGGCCTCGCGAGCCGCCTGCACCTGCGCCTCTATCTTTGCCTTGATCTCGGCGAAGGAGATAGGGCGAAAGCCGTTGTTGTCCACGCCGACGTCGTACTGAAGCGGGAACAGCATCTTCAGGCGCGGCAGATCCAGGCCGGTCTTCGACAGCGGCCCGCTGTGGACGTGTCCGAAGAGCTGCCACGTGTCGCGGTACGAGCCGCCGTAGCTCAGGAAAGGATTGTGGTTCAATATGATGGTCTGGCCGCCCACGCGGATGGTCATCTGCTGGGTCACGAACTCGAAGCGCTTCATGAAAGCTTGCTTGATATTTCGGAAATCGTGGTTACCCAGGATGAGGTAGATCCTTCCGTTCAGGCGGTACATGATATCGTTCCATTCCTTGCTGCTTCCCAAGCAGAAGTCGCCCAGATGGAACACCGTGCCGTCCTCCGGGACGGTCTCGTTCCAGCGGCGTATGAGTTCTTCGTTCATCTCCGCGGCATCCTTGAACGGCCTGCCGCTGTAGCGGACGATGTTCTCGTGACAGAAGTGGGTGTCCGACGTGAACCAGATGTGGTCTGCGTCGAACCGGTAGACCGGCTCCCTGCCCGCTTCCGTCATCGTCGGGCCAATGACCTCTACCTTCTTCTCTTCATAGAGGGCGCCAATCCTGGCGTACAGGTCATCATGAGCTTCCTGTGGAGTGTCGCCCTTGCCGACGGGGCCCCTATAGTGGGCCCAGAACGCCATGCAGGCCTCATCGTCGGCTGAGACGCCCTTAGGAACCTTCACGAACTCAAGCGGGAAGGCAAGGTACTGCGCGTTGCTGTATCGCCCGTAATACGGATCCGGGATGATGGTTTCCGGATGCTCTGTCTGGAGCCAAGATATCGCTTCTTTCTGTGTCATGCTCTCCCTAATTTAATGGCTTGAAAATTCCTCGATGACGCCGTCTTCCGTCAACAGGAATGGCCGGCGGCAGTCGAGGCAGGCGTAGTAGTCCGTGATGATCGGACCGTACTCCTGCTGTGAATGGCCGAAGATCTGGCAAAAGCCGGGCAGTTCTTCCTTGTCCTCCTCGAAGTCATCCACGTCATTCCAGATGGGACTTCCATACCTGCAGCTGCCCCAGCGGCTGTAAGGCACGTCTTCCAGGGCCGTCAGCAGATCTTGACGCCGGGCCTCGTCGCGCCACATATCGTTGAGACATTCCGCCCAATCCGTGTATCGGGCTAGGTTGAAGATATTGCGGTGCTTGGCGATCCATCCGAGCCGCAAGCCGGCATGCGTGAACAGCAATTTCGTGGAGCCAATGGTCACGACGTGTGCCATCTGGAACAGGGCGGCGTTGTCGAGGATGGCGTCCCTGTTGCGGCGGGCGTGTAAGCTGTCGTAACGGCCGCCCTCCAGCTTCCGGTCCACGTAGTGCAGGTCGTGGTTGCCCAAAAGGAGCGTCACGGAGTCGGGATACTTCCGTTTGAGATCCAGAATCTGCTCGAAACGCGGAAAAACCTCATCGGATGGAATACCCTCGTATTCATATGGGTCGAGGTAGTCACCCAGAAAGATTAGGGCAAGTCGGGAACGTTCTGGACGGCGTCCACCCAGAAAGGGCGGCCGTGGACGTCCGGTATGATGACAAGCGGAGTGTTCATTGTCTTGTCCCCCCTTTTTCTTGCTGTTGTTGTCGATGCTCAAGCTCAAGGATCCTGACGACTGCTTCGACGACTTGGCCAAGGGTGTCGATCCGGCCGTTCATGCTAGTTATGACGTCCGCCTGCAAGTCGAGGCTGTGAAGGATGGCCTCAGCCTTTTGCGGGTCGGAGATGGTTTGGTTGTGGCGTTCTTGCCGCTGTCGCTGCTGCTCTTTTATGAAGAGGACTGCGATGATGATGAGAAGGAAAATGCTTGTACAATCTTGTTGTGACATATGCCGGGGGGTTTAAAAGATAACAAACTCCTTTGGCGCCACTATTCTGTGACCCCGATGTGACCATAATTACCCCGACAATTTCCAACACGGAATCGGCTTTCGACTGCTTTCCTGGAAGGTCGCGAATCCAGGAAGTTTTTTTTCCCCAATGTCGAGCCCCGTGGTCTACGGTCCGCACTAACTGATGCCTACTCGCTGTCTTCTCCCGTGTTCGGATGATGATATGCTTCGCAGCAAGGAATTCGAGATCTGGAAACGACCTTGTTGTGTCTTCCGACGCATTTCAGATGGTTCGTCTTCCCTGCAAGTGCAAATATACGATTTTTTCGAGATTCTGGTTGTATCGGCAGTTTCTCTGCTGTCTCAAAATCAGGTCGCTTTGCTTGGTCAGAACAAACCTCAAAATAGTATTTTGAAGTTTTGTTTGTTTTTGTAAAATATGTTTTATACTTTTGTAAAGTGTATTTAACAAAAAGTATGTATAACAGGTATCATTTATCGTTATTGGAGTCCCGGATGGCCGAGTCGCGCCGGCGGATCCAGATTGTCATGGGACCCCGTCAGGTCGGAAAGTCGACGATGGTGGGCCAGTTCGTGGAGTCGTCTGGGGTCCCGGCCGATTTCCTGGCCGCGGACGGAGTGAGGCGCAACGATACGTCCTGGATTGCGGAGCGCTGGCAGGAGAGCAGGATGAAGATGGACGTTAGGCAGGAACCGGAGAGGATACTGGTCATCGACGAGATCCAGAAGATTGACGGGTGGAGCGAGCAGGTGAAGGCGGAATGGGACCGCGACACGCGGGAACGCCGCAACCTGAAGGTGATACTTCTCGGCTCGTCCAGCCTGTTGCTCCAGAAGGGACTGGAGGAGTCGCTGGCCGGCCGGTTCGAGCTGCTCCGTATGGGTTATTGGGAGTGGCGGGAGATGCGCGACGCCTTCGGCTTCTCGATGGACCAGTTCATATACTTCGGAGGATTTCCCGGCCTGGCTCCTGATATTGGAGACGAGGCGCGGTGGCGGAGGCTGATGGAGGATTCGATCATTTCCCCCATGCTTTCGCGCGACATCATGGAGATTGAGGAGATCCGCAACCCCGCGCTGCTGCGCCAGGTCTTCGAGCTGGCGTGCGTCGAGTCGTCGAGGGAGCTGTCGCTGACGAAGATGCAGGGGAGCATGAACAGCGGTTCCGTCCCGACGATCAAGAATTACCTGGACGTCCTGGAGAAGGCTATGGCGGTGCGCTCCCTTCAGAAGTACGCCCCCTCCGCCGTCAGGGAGAAGAGTTCGGTCCCGAAGATGCAGGTCTGCAACAGCGGTTTCCGGAACCGGTACGGCCGGCATATCTTTGATGAGGCGAGGATGAATCCGGTGGAGTGGGGCCATCAGGTCGAGTCTGCCGTGGGCGCACACCTGGCCAACCGTTCCTTCGTCGACGGGTTCGAGCTGCTCTACTGGCGCGAGAAGAAGAAGGAGTGCGACTATGTCTTGAAGCGAGGCCGGTCATTGGTCGCGATTGAGGTGAAGAGTGGCAGGGCCGACGATACAGAAGGGTACGAAGAGTTCAAGAGGCTCTACGCCGACAGGATTGCCGCTTCCTTCATCGTGGGTCCTTCCGGTCTTCCTCTCGAGGATTTCTTCGCATTGGAATTGGACGGGCTGTTTTGATTTCGGCCGATTTCGCGCCCTTTTGGCCCTTCGGCGAGAGATTACCCGTTTAATCTGCGAACGGCGGAAATTCGACCGTTTCTACACCAATATTTGGATAATTTCCCCGTCTTCCTTGACTGAAGCGACGAACTTGAGGACGCTGCGGGAAATTATTGATTTTTTTTCGATACTTAAGTTGTCTGAACAGGTGCTATCCTCCGCTATTTCTTAGGTGGGTGACATGGAACTCTGCAATATTGTTGCTTTGACGAAAATCGGGGTACTCTCTTTCAATTCTTTTAATCGTTTCTATCATAACAGCCACTTTGTCCCTTGGAATGCGGATAACAACTAAAATATGATTAGGATTTACTTCAATATGTGTATCCTTAACAAAATCACGTATCTCGCTGGCCCGAATTCTATCATACGAATCAAATGTTTCGATTCCGAAAATATCTAAAAAGATCTTTCTGTCTTCCAACTTCCATCCTTCCGTTGCAAAGCCTAATGCCATTGTAATCCTAGTCGCTACAACTCCGAAAGATTCTCCTTTTGTATGTTCACGTGAAGCGAGGAACTCGACCTTGTTCTTGATCTTTTGGCCCGCGGTTTTCCATTCCACTGAATTCCAGTAATGTACGGAATTCTCAGCACACTTCTCCGCATTTTTATAACCAAAAATAAAAAAATAATTTAAAGCAGCAGAGAGAGTGAGAGAGGAGAGCTCTTCTCTCTCTTTACTCTCTCTCTCTATTTTTTTATTTATTTTATTATACTCTCTTATATTATGTGCCGATTCCGTAGCGGAATCACCCCTTTCCGTAGCGGAATGGCTATATTCCGTAGCGGAATCACCTCTTTCCGTAGCGGAATGGCTATATTCCGTAGCGGAATCACCTCTTTCCGTAGCGGAATAATTGTTCTTCCGACTTCGTTTATCAACGAACTGTTGCGCTGCGTTTATTTCTTCATTGTCCAGTAGGCAATACGAAATCATGATTCTATTTACTTCACGCCCCATCTGTTTGATGCAATCTAAATAAGTGCGCTGTATCATGACTGATGTGAGGATACCTTGCTGGGCAAGATCCTTATCAAATATTTCGGCATCTATTAAAGCTGCTAAATAATCGTCGATTTCTTTGTTCTTAAAACAAAGGTTTTTACGAATTTTCAGTTTGGTCGCGTTGTCTATCTCCAGATAATATCCTTTTGCGAATATCTCGTTCTTCAACGCGCAGTAAAGAGCATAAATCAGCGCTGAATGATCTTCAATCAAAAGGAGGAGTCGATCGTTTTCCCACAACTCATTAACGGGCTGACGGTAAAAATTCAGTTCTTTTTTGAGATTAGCCATATACTAAATTTGGCAAATTCCCTCATAATTGTTATATTCGCGCAGATTTGAAAGCGAATAGATAACCTTTCGGGGATATCGGCAGTCCGGCGGATGCCGGGCTGCTTTTTTTTTGCCGGATTATTGGTTATCACTCTGTTTGATTACATTGTGGCTTTCCATGCCCTGATCAATTCTTCGCCGGACCAGACGCGACGGCCGTTGGCGCGTCTGGTACTGGCTCGGAGGATGCCTTTATTTGTCCACTTGACGATGGTCGACGTGCTTACGTCCAATGCTTTTGCTGCTTCACGCAACTCATACTTGTAAGTCGGTGATACATTTGGTTGAGATTTGGTCATAGCTATGAGTAATTAATAAAAAAGATGTATCTTTATAAAAAAAAATGGCACAACCTAAATATTACTAATAAAATCAGTTGTAAAAATACTAAGGTTATTTGTAAAAAGCAAATAATTTCATCGATAATAGAGTATAAGCAATAATTATGGGAAAAGATCAGGTCTCGTTCATTCACTTATCAGATTTCAGACGCGCCAATGGGTTAGTGCAGCAGGATATTGCCGATTATCTTGGCGTTACTGGTGGCTATATCTCAATGGTAGAAACAGGAATATCAAAGTTGTCCAAGTCTAATATTGACAGGCTCTTTGCTTCGGCTGGAGAAAAGCATTGGGACACAGCAGAACTTGTACCAGCCCATACCAGGCTTCTCAAAGTGTTCGGTTATTATAATGGTCTTGAGATAAAGAATTCTGGTAACTCGGCCCAACTTTTATCTGTGAATGACACAATCGCTGAGAAAATCAAGTACGGTGAAATTGGTATAAGTGAGGCTCTGGCCGATTCTTTGATTCGAATTTGCCCTGAACTCAACCGATCTTGGTTGCTGACGGGTGAGGGTGAGATGATCGGTGGCGAGAAGGCCGTCTCTGAATCTGATTTGACAATTCTCAAGAGGGATGTGGAAAGTATTAAGAACATGATAGTAACACATGAAGAACTCAGCCTCTTGCTTGAGAACATGGCAAACAAGATATTGTCTGCGATTAAAGGTAAGTAGTGAGAAATATGTGAGTGTGCGTTTATTAAAATCGTAATGTTGCCAATATCAATAACTTACTTTTCGACAAATAAGCCTTCTAAGCTGTGGGTCTCGGGTTCGAATCCCGACGGAATCACGAAAGGGATGGACGCCACGGTCCGCAGGCCGTGGCGTTTTTCGTAGAAAGGTCCGCGCCAAGCTTGCTTGAGAGCGGACCTTTCTGTGGCAAATGCCATGTGGTTCGGCCGCCGGCCGCCCCTCTGAAGCGGATTCTTTTCAATCTCCAGATTCTGTATTCTGAAAAAAGATTATATTTGTATATCAATCCCAAAGACGCTGTCAACCATGAACAACCGATTCTTTCCCGTTTTTTTCTTCCTGGCGCTTATCTCAATGCCTTTTCTGTTTTCCTGCGGATCCACGCAGGGCGGCGCCATTCAGGAAGTCGACCAG
>JAEENZ010000218.1 GCA_016283985.1 Bacteroidales bacterium
GATGATGTATTTCAACTGCAGCCTCCGGGCGGCCGGTGGCATCGCCGTGTTTTTCGCCTGGATTCCGCTTCTGATCGCAGTATTCAGCGCCGTCAGGCTTGCGAAGTTCAATCTTGACGAACGCCAGCATTCCTCCTTCATCGGCCTTCCGACCCCGGCTTCAGCCCTTATCTGCGGCTCTCTCTGCTGCCTGCTGGACTATCTTCCGGATTCGTTCGGCACAGCCATTCCCTGGATATTGATAGGGGTCTCACTGGTCCTCTGCGTATTGCTGGTGTGCGAGCTTCCTATGTTTTCCTTCAAGTTCGGGAAAGATATCGAAGCCGACACCGCCACCAAGATGCTACGTTATGCGCTTCTGAGCATATCGTTCATCATCATAGTGCTGGTTATACTCTTCGCTCTCCCCTGGCCCGCAATAATTTTGGGCATCTTCCTGGTTTATATCCTGGAAAATGCCCTGTTCAGATTGCTGGCTCCTAATAAAGCTTAATACCACAAAGCCGGCTCAGGTCCCATTTCGAAGACCAGTTTTCCGCCGGAAGTGATATCGTGATAATCTATGAATGGCAGGTCGTAAGGCTTGCCATTCAGCGTTATGGACTGGATGTACTTGTTTTCGGGGCTGTTGTTGCGGGCCACCACGGTGAAGGTCCTGCCGCCGGCATCTATTCTGGCCTCATCCACTACAGGGCTTCCGAACCAGAAGCGGGTGGAGGCGGGCTCGACCTGATAGAAGCCAAGGGCGGAAAGTATGTACCAGGCGGACATCTGCCCTACGTCCTCGTTGCCGCAAAGGCCGTCACGGGTGGTACCGTAAAGCCCGGTAAGCACCTCGCGCACCTTGTCGGCTGTCTTCCAGGGAGCGCCTGCCATAGTGTAGAGGTAGATAATATGATGGCTCGGCTCGTTGCCGTGGACATACTGTCCTATCATACCGCTTATGTCGGGAGCGGCGCCTTCCTCCAGGGAAGAAGGTGCGGTGAAAAGGGAATCCAGCCTCTTTACGAAGCCATCCTTGCCTCCGCAGAAACCTATCAGCCAGTCGACGTCGTGGGGAGCGAGCCAGCTGTACTGCCAGGCATTCCCTTCGGTGTAATCGGTGTTGATATGCCCGTAAGGATTGAAGGGCGTGCGCCAGCTGCCATCCGACATACGGCCCCTTGCAAAACCGGTTTCAGGGTCCATATAAGTCCTGTAGCTGTGGCTGCGCAGATCGAAGGCTCCGGCATCCTTGCCAAGGGCACGGGCGGCATTGGCGACGGCCGCATCCGCGATGGCGAATTCCATATCGACGCCCAGGGACTGGCTGCAAAGGTCGGAGGGGGCGAAGCCATATTGGAGGCGGAACTCGTTGCCGCACCCCACATTCTCGAGGGATTTGACCATAGCCTCGAAAGCGGCCTCCCTGTCAAAACCGGAGAAGCCCTTCACTATGGCATCCGCGACGGCTATCACGCCGGCTTCGCCAGGCATGCAATAAGTCTCGTTGGCCATCAGGTGCCATATGGGGAGGAATCCCTGCTGCTCGTAAATCTTGAGCATAGTCTCCACCATATCGTCCATCCTGGAGGGCTCTATTATGCAGAGCAGGGGCATTTCAGCCCTGTAGGTATCCCAGAGCGAGAAAGTGGTGTAATTGTCGAAATCCGCTTTCGGGTATATCTTGTCGTCGGAACCGCGGTAGCTACCATCCACGTCGTTGAAGAGCGACGGGGCTATCATCGAGTGGAAGAGAGCGGTGTAGAACTTCTTTTCGGTAACAGGATCGGCCTTGATGCGTATGCGGGAGAGTTCCCTGTTCCAGGCATTGCGGGCGGAGCTGCGGACCTTGTCGAAATCCCAGCCGGGAATCTCGGTCTCGAGGTTCATCCTGGCTCCATCCGTGCTGACGGCGGAAAGACCGACCTTGACAAGCACCTGCTCACCTTCGGCGGTGCTGAAACCCGCCCTCGTGAACATCCTCTCCTGCTCTTTGCCATAATCGTCCGTCGCCTTGACGTATTCCACTTCCACAGGCTTCGAGAACTCGGCATAGAAGTAGATGCGCTGGTTCTTTGCCCAGCCCTTCGAGAAGCGCCAGCCGCGGATGGCATTGCTGCCGACGGCCTCGGCATAGGCCTCGGTGGTATGGTCCCAGTTGCCGCCGTTCTTTAGGTCGAACACGAAGGCGGACTCGTCGGATGCCGGGAATGTGAACCGGTGGATGGCGCAGCGTTCGGTGGCGCTCATCTCCGCCACTATCCCATAGCGGGTCAGAGGCACGCTGTAATACCCGGGTTCGGCGATTTCCCTGCTGCGGTCGGCATAGGACCAGAGTCCGCTCCCGGGATCATCCTTCCTGCCACGCGCATAGCTCAGGTCCTCTCCCACTACCGGCATCAGGGTGATGTCCAGAAGGTCCCCGCAGCCCGTTCCGCTGAGGTGGGTGTGGGAAAAACCTATGACGGTAGAATCGGATTCGTGATAGCCGGAGCACCAGTCCCAGCCTTGGGAGACATTGGTAGGGCCAGCCTGCACGAAGCCGAAAGGCACGTTGGCCCCCACGAAAACGTGGCCGTGGAATCCGGATCCTATGAGAGGATCCACCTTGTCGGACGGATTGTTGCGCGGCACCGAGCAGGTCAGGGCCATAGCCGAAACTATGGCAAGTATGGCAAGAAGGTAGGATCTCATTATTCTACGATGCTTTTGTCCAGAATCATGAAGGAAGGCTTTACGCTCGGGCGCTCAATCTTCAAGGGAGCGTGGGAAAGCGACCTGCGGGATTGGGAAGGAGTATGTCCTGCGAGCACGGCGGCAAGCATGGTCTCCTCGGGATCGCCCAGCTGGTATCCGTCCAGAGGGTTGTCGGACACGTTGATGGAAGGCTCCAGGCCGTCAGGCATACAGAGAGTGTTCCCGTTCTTGTCGGCAAAGCGGGAAATCATCACGTAGATTCCCCAGTTTTCGCTTTTACGCAAGGCGGCTTCCAAGGTCTTCTCTCCGAAGGCATTCCTGTTCCAGCTGTACCAGGTGGGGCCGTCCACTATTATGCCGGCACAGTATTTCCCGTGGCTGCGCTCCCCTGCCAGAACAATGTCCAGGTAGGGACTGAGCCCGCATACCGTGCTCTCGGAAGCGGATGCGGTCTGCCCGGTCATGATCACATAGAGCTTGCTTATCTGCACATTGGCACCATCCGTCCTGACCACCTCGGAAACGCCATCTTCATCGATATTGAAAACCGTCTCGAAACGGGTCTCCTTGCGGGTATCATCCCAGGCTTCGGAAAGTGTCCTGTTGAAGACTTCGGTAAGGAAGACGCTTCCCCTGCGCACTTCCACTTCGGGGGCCAACATAGAGCCAAGGAGGGCGGAAACCATTGCATAACCGCCGCCGTTGTAGCGGAGGTCGAGCACCATTTCGGTGATTCCTGCTTCCTTGAATTCCTTGAAAACCTCCACCAGAGGGGCGCAGGACTTGAGGGTGAAGGAAGTGTAGTGCAGATATCCTATCTTCCTTCCGCCCTGGTCCAGGACCTTGTGGCAGATGATGGGATCCTGATACATATCCGCCGCCCGGAGGGTTACGTCGCTGCCGTCGGCATTGGTAAGGGTCACGCTGTCGGCACCGAGGACGTGGCCTTCCAGCAGTTCCGCATAATTGTCAGGGGTCAGCAGCTGGCCGTCCACGGCCACTATCTTATCCCCTCTCTTATATCCGGCAAGGGATGCGGGGCTGTCGGCATACACGCAGTTCACGACCAGCACCACGTTCTGCTTGCTCTCGTCGGAATAATAGACGGAGAACTCCATTCCTATGGACTTGGCGTTGCCCTGCACCATATCGGTGAGAGCTTCGTAGTCGTCGGTCATCATGCTCCACCTGTCGATGTCCTTGCCGGATGCATCCTTGTAGCGCAGGGAACGCACGGTGGCGATGGGGTCGGACTTGGCGGACCATTTCCTGAGATCGGACGCAACCTCGGCGGACCAGAGATAGTAGGTGGACATCATATTGTATCCGAAGGTGTTCACGAAGTAGAGCTCCTGTTCCTTTTCGGAAAGGGATTTCCAGGGCGTCTTCTCTTCCTTTGCACAAGAAAGCAATGCCGCACCCAGCAGCATTGCCATCAAGAATTTGCTTGTTCTCATCATGAGAACAAATATAAGTTTATTTTCAGAAACTGTATTTAAGTTTCATCCAAATTTCGCTGTTATGGGCGTATAGTTTGAACATCCCCTTGTCGGCGTGGAAATAATCGTAGCCGAGGATGGCGTGCACTTGGTCCGACACCGCATAATCTGCGCTCAGCCTGTTGAACACGCCGCCGTCGGTGACATCCACATAGGCGAAAGTGGAAAGATTGAGGGTATTGCCCAGCAGGGCCTTGGACAAGCGGAAAGTCGCAAGCGCGGTATTCCTTTCGGAACCGCTCATACGATAGTTGTGGTTGTACTGGGCCGATACGTTCCAATCGTTCCCCGGATACCAGTCTATCCCTATGAGTCCGTTAGCGGTATTAACGTCCAGGTCGTCGAGGTAATCGGCCGCTTCGGCACGGATTACGAACTTGCCCAGAGGTATGGAAACGTCCCCGCCGAACACGCCCAGCCTGTGATAGACGAACATCGCACCGCGAAGCTCGGGCATCTTGTTCCAGGTATGCAGGGCCGTCAGCGAGAAGTCCACGCCGCTTAGGAAGAAGCTGAGCCTTGCCCCATATTCCATGTTGCAGGCCCGGCGGAGGGGTTCGTCCCCCAGGGGAACGGCACCCACCGACCAGGGATTCCTGGCATCCATTGGAATCTTGAAGAATTCAGGCACGGGCACGGCGACGGCATCCAGGCTCCATTTGTCGCGTGAATAGCGCACGCGGACGGCTCCGACAGGAATACGGATATCGTCGTAGTCCTGGGCAAGGAATTCCGTATAGTCCATAGGGGAAATGACGTCGGTGACACGGAGTCCGTCGGCCACTCCCCAGGTGATTATCTGCTTTCCGGCACGGATGTCCCAGTGTTCGGATCCCCAGAAAGAATAGGCCTCCCTGAGCTGCAGACCGGACATATCCTTGAGGACGGCGTTGTAGACGAGGTTTGCCGAGGCGAAGATGCCGGCCCCGCCCTTCTCCAGGGTGGCTTCGGTACGGAGCCTGGTGCGGGAAGACATCCAGTCGCCCGGGCTTTCAGTGCGCAAGGCGTGGTAGCTGTCCACGAAACCCTTGACCGACAGCTCAACCCCGTCCTGCGCAAATGCAGGACGGAGTATCGCTGCTTGAAGAAGAATTATGATGATCGATAGCAGTGGCTTTCTCATATACCCTTTTCCAATTTTGCAACTGTGAACAATGTTTTGTCGATCTTGATGTCGTACTTGGGATTGCTCACTGCTATCTGGGTCTTGTGTCCGGTCTGAACGTTCTTCATTTCCATCTTATGCACGGTCCAGAAACCCTGAACCTTGCTGATTTCGGAAACGGAGAGCACCCTATGTAGTTTGTCGAGTTTATCGTAGTATTCGCAATACACCGCCACGTCGCAGTCCTGGCGTATCCAGGTCAGCTTGCGGCTGTAGATTTCGCGTTTGTCCACTGGTTTGGATTCGATTACCCAACATTTGTGGCCATCGCGTGTCTCTTCGCGGAGCAGGGTGTGGGTATCATCATCCACGCTGCGTCCGCCCATATCGTCGTAGGTAAAATCGGTTCCCATGAAGAAATCGGTCTTGGAAGACGCTCCGCTGATACGGCGGGTCTTCTTCATAGCGGGAAGATAGAGCCATTTGTCATCTTCCTTTCCGGCCTGGTCGTAATCCCAGGTAAGGAAGCCTGTCCCCTTGACGTCGCCGGGATAAGTGAAGAACATTATCTTCTTCACGTCCTTTCCCTCATCCATGGCCCAGGACTGCAGTTTGCGTTCGCGGACATTTCCGTTAGCCTTAACCAGCGTAAGCTGCATCTCGGCATAGCGGGTATCGCCGTCGGCGCGGTTCTTGACGCGCTGTATTATGTCACGCCCGCTCTGGGCGTCGAGTTGTGCGGCTGCTGCAAGAGCAAGGACCGCAATTAGAATACGTTTCATGATTAGTTGCTTTCTTTACCGTAAACTTTGTATTTGTTGACGAGCAGCGGAGTGATGAAGAGGTCGGCTGCAAGTGCGGAGAGTATACCGATCACGGCCAGCACGCCGAAGTTGATGCACATTGCGCACTTGGAAGTGGCAAAGCAGGCGAACACGGCGGAGGTGATGATGGAGGTGGTTACGATGGCCACGCCCACGACCTTGAAGGTATTGCTGATGGCAGAGGAGTACTTCGGCTTCCTGTCGAATTCGAGCTTACAGTGATTGATGAAGTGGATGGTATCGTCCACTGCCATACCCAGCATCATAGGTATCAGGGTCGCGGTCATCATATCGAGCGGAATTCCGGCCCAGCCCATATATCCGCCCACGAAGATGGCGGGCATCAGGTTAGGTATAAGACCGATGAGGCCGACCCTTATGCTCTGGAAGGCAATCATAAGGATGATGGCGATGATAAGGGCGGAGATCAGGAACGATTGCACCTGGCCGCGTACCAGATACTGCATCATACAGGTGTACTGGGGAATGTTGCCCACGGCGGTAATGGTAACGTCGGGGAAGATTTCCTCTACCTGCTTTGCTATATCGTTGAGTTCTTTTTCGACCTCACCGGAGTTATAATCGGACAGTTCCACCATCAAGCGCAGCTTACGGTATTCGTAATCCATCCAGTATTCCGCTTCGGAACCACCGGCATTCTCATAGAGCATCAGCATCTGGGCGACTTCGGCCTCCGAAGCGGGGATGCGGTAATATGCCGCGTCTCCCCCGTTCAGCGTCTGATTGAGATCTTTGAGCACGTCGAGGATGGAATTCGTGCGCTTGGTCAGAGGGTACTTCATCACGAGTTGCTCGAGCTGCTCGAGCTTGCGTAGATTCTCCGGCTGCTTCGCTTCGTCTTCGTTGTCGAACTCCATCACGAGATCGTAGGAGTACAGGGCACCGAGCTCGCTGCGGCCGACTGCGAGTATGTCCTTGACATAAGGGACATTTACACCCATTGTGCGCTCCACGTCGAATGCGGGCTCTATCTTGAAGATACCGCCGGCGAGGAAGAGGCACACGGCCACGAAAACGGCCACGATGGCCTTGGAATGCTTGAAGGTGAAGTCGTTCAGGCGCACCATCATGCGGGACAGACGGGTCGAGTTATCGCCGTCGGCGGTGGTGCGAACTTTCTTGTCTTTACCGAACGAGAGCAGGACGGGAGTGACCAGCAAGGTCGTGAAAAGTACGAAGAATATGGTAAGGGAGCTCACCACGCCGATGCTCTGCATAGGCTTGATGGCTATTACCAGGAAGGACAGCAAAGATACCACCGTGGTAAGGCCGCAGAACACCACCGACCAGCCGATCTCGGAGACCGTCTCGATAACTGCTTCCTTGCGCTTGCCGTCGGTGCGGATAAGCCCCTGGAAGTAGGAATGAAGGTGGATGTTGTAAGCTATGGCCACCGCGAACGCCAGGATGGCAGGGACCATCAGTACCGTACTGTCAACATACATACCCGTGTATCCGGCTATGCCGAAGGTGATGAACAGACCGCCCAGGACCGACAGCAAGGGTGAGACGATGCCACGGAGAGACCGGGTCATTATCAACATCACGAGTACACAGATTATTATTGCGAGCACCACCAGACGGCCCATCTCCTGACCAATGTACACCGTCTTCTGCTGGCTGACATAGGGCATTCCGGTTGCGCGGGGATTCAGCTTGGCATATCTGGGGTTGGCAAGTACCTTGGAGACCTCCTCGCCGGTGATGATGTCGGGAGATACGCTGGACTGCTTCTTCCAGACGGAATCTGCCGGGAACGCGCGGAGCTTGACAAGGGTCCAGGCGAGCTTGCCGTCCTTGGACACCAGTTTTCCGGCCATCTGCGGCTTGCTGTAGGCACGCTCCCTGAGGCTGGCCATCTCTACGCTGCCGTCCTCGGGAATCTCTTCCGGAACTATCTGGGTGATGGTCATACCATCCTCGTCGCCCACCATGAACTCGACATCCACGAGGGATGTGATCTTGTCGGCATAAGAAAGGGAATCCTGCAGCTCTGTCGCGAGTTCGCGGAGCAGGGTCAGGTTCTCCTTGGTAAAGTGGTCGTCGCATTCGGTAAGCACGCCTACGAAGTAGTCGTTACCGAAGGTCGCTTTGAAATCGTTGGTCTTGACCAACATCGGATCGCCCTCTATGAAATAGTCGTCAAACGATGTCTGAGTGACCATTTTGGACATCCCTATGAACGAGATGACCATTATCACGGCAAACAGGCCGAGGGCCGCCCAACGCCATTTAAGCAGGAAGGCAGCATATTTGCCGAAGAACTGATTGATTTTTGTGGAGTTCATAATTCTATAACCAATAAAACATTACTAACTTAAGCAGGTCACAAAAGTATTACAGAAATGTAACGGCCGCAATCCCAATCGCTTGTGATTTTCAAGAGGCCTCAAAATGCCAATAAATGATGATTTTTTAAGAATTATCATTATGTTTGCGGAAGTAAGAAGTATTACCTATGATTATCATGAAATTCGGCGGCACCTCGGTAGGTTCCGCTGCCAGGATCAAGGACGTGGCAAAGCTGGTGACGGCCCGCAAGGGCAGTTTCGTCGTGCTTTCCGCAATGTCGGGCGTGACCAACACGCTGGCCGAGGTGGTCGGCTATATGTTCAACCGCAACCAGGACGGAGCGAAAGAGACACTCAGGCGTCTGGAAGCCAAGCATATAAGCACGGCCAAGGAACTCCTCGGCGACGCCTCCCTCGATGCCTTCATACACGAAGCTTTCGAAGCTATGACCGCCCTTACCCGGGACTTCTTCGGATCCGTCCAGGAGAGGATAATCATGGCCCAGGGAGAGCTTCTCTCCACCAAACTGATGGAGCAATACCTGCTTAAGCAGGGGGTGAAAGCACAGCTGCTGCCGGCCCTGGATTTCATGAAACTGGACAATCAGGGCGAGCCCGACCTGGCCTACATCCAGGAGCATCTGCAACCCCTGATGGATGCTTCGGCCGACATCTATCTAACCCAAGGCTATATCTGCCGCAATGCCCACGGGGAGGTGGACAACCTGCAGCGCGGCGGCAGCGATTATACCGCTTCGCTGATAGGTGCCGCCCTGGGTGCGGAGGAGATACAGATATGGACCGACATAGACGGCATGCACGACAACGACCCCCGAGTGGTGGAAAAGACCAAGGCCGTGCGGCATCTCAACTTCGACGAAGCCGCCGAGCTTGCTTATTTCGGGGCCAAGATACTCCACCCCACCTGCATACAGCCGGCCAAGTTCGCGGGCATACCCGTGCGCCTGCTGAATACCATGGAGCCCGAGGCTCCCGGCACCCTCATCGACAATTCCCCCGAAACAGGAAAGATCAAGGCAGTAGCTGCCAAAGACAATATCACCGCCATCCGTATCAAGAGCTCCCGTATGCTCCTTGCGCACGGTTTCCTGCGCAAGGTATTCGAGATATTCGAGAGCTACCGCACTTCCATTGATATGATCTGCACCTCCGAGGTGGGCGTATCCGTCACCATCGACAACACCCGCTTCCTCAGCGAGATAGTGCACGACCTCAAGAAGTACGGCACCGTCAGCGTGGACCTCGACATGTGCATAGTCTGCGTCGTGGGAGATATGGACTGGGAGAACCTGGGATTCGAATCCCGCGTGCTCGCAGCAATGAAGGACATCCCCGTGCGTATGGTAGGCTACGGAGGGAGCAACTATAACATCTCCCTTCTGGTCAAGGAAGAAGACAAGGCCCGTACGCTGCAGGCGTTGAGCCGCCAACTGTTCGGCTGATGATCAAAGGCACCTACCCTCTGGAGCGCTTCGGAGAGCTCCGCACGCCCTTCTACTACTACGACATCCCTCTGCTGCAGAAGACTTTGGAAACCGTCCGTGCAGCACTGCAGGACAGGCCGTCGTGGCAGGTCCACTATGCCGTCAAAGCCAATGCCAATCCTGTCATCCTGCGCCGCATCGCCGCTGCCGGGATGGGTGCCGACTGCGTGAGCGGCGGAGAGATACTTTCTGCGCTGGATGCCGGATTCCCTGCCTCTTCCATAGTCTATGCCGGAGTCGGAAAGGCCGATTGGGAGATAGCCCTGGGCCTGGAACAAGGCATACAGCGTTTCAACGTGGAATCCGAGGCTGAATTGG
This sequence comes from Bacteroidales bacterium, assembly GCA_016283985.1. Next base: position 10,243 of record JAEENZ010000218.1, read on the forward strand.
AGGTGATAGCCGCCAAGGCCGCGGAAATGGGAAAGACGGCGCCCATAAGCCTCAGGGTCAATCCGGACATAGGCGCGCACACCCACGCTGGCATCACCACCGGCCTGGCAGAGAACAAGTTCGGCATCTTCCACGGCCAGTTGGAACCGGTTATACGCAGGGCTCTGGAACTGCCAAACGTGCAGTTCTGCGGCCTGCATTTCCATATAGGATCCCAGATACTGGATATGTCGGATTTCGCCGCCCTATGCAACCGCATAACCGACCTCCGCGAGATGCTTCGGAGGAAGGGGCTGCCCACGGGCGACATCAATGTAGGTGGGGGTCTGGGGATAGAATACGGGCATCCCAACCATCTGCCCATTGCAGATTTCGATGCGTATTTCGGCACTTTCAAGAGGATGCTCCCGGCGGAAACGGTGGTGCACTTCGAACTGGGCCGCAGCATAGTGGCCCCCTGCGGCACACTGATTTCCCGCGTGCTTTATGTAAAGGACGGGCTGTCCCGCAAGTTCGCCATACTGGATGCCGGGATGAACGACCTGGTACGCCCGGCGATGTACCACGCCTTCCACCGCATAGAGAACCTGTCTTCCGAAGGCCCCGAACTCCCCTACGACGTGGTCGGCCCCATCTGCGAGAGCTCGGATGTATTCGGGAAGGACGTAGTGCTGAACGAGTGCCGACGCGGAGACTATATCGCCATACGCTCGGCCGGAGCATATGGCGAATCTATGGCATCGACCTACAATGGCCGACCTCTGCCTTCCTGTTTTTTCAGTGACTGATACTACTCGTAGCTGAAACGGATATCCACGGGGATACCGGACTTCTCCAGGAGCCGCTTGTCGGATAGGCTCTCGGGGCCGGCTATGCCGTACTTGGCAATCCAGCTGCGGGCGGCTTCCACGTCGCCGTAGGCCTGGATGCGGAGTATTTCCGAGCCAAGGGTTTCGAGGGCCTTCCAGGTCCTGTCGTAGTCGATGCTATAGCGGCCGGAAGGTTTCCAGTCGATAGCGTTGCTTTCGAGAAGATAATTATAGACCACTATATTGGCTATGCCGGTAGGATCCGCGGCGCCGAAGCGGGTAGAACGGATTATGTTTGTCACGAAGGTAGTAAGTACATCCTCCTTCTGGAAAAGGGTGGAGATATTGTACGCGGCAGCCTCCTGTGCGCATAGCCAGGCACCCAGCACATTGGATTTGGCTTTTTCCATCACCAGGGCCTCGCTCGAGAGGGCCTCTGCGACAGTTCCCCTGCCGTTTACAGTCTCCTTGACACCCAGTCCCTTGGCTATCTCGCGGAATACTATCAGCCAGTAGAAAGCGCTCGCATCCACGTGGGGCTGATAAACATCCTCCAGCAGGGCGCTGCCCACGGGATGGACGGTACGGTTGAACTTCTCGCGTATGATGTTGTCGAAGATTATAGTGCGGGTGCCGTACTCCTGCTGGGCCTTGGCATCATAAGGGAAGTTGATGCCTATGACCTTGAAGCCGGCATTGGTGTAACCGCTGCAGTATAGCACGTTGCAGGAGAAGATATCCGACTCGGAGCCGGGCACGAAGCTGTGGAAGGCGGCATCGCCGGGGAGCATTGCCTGGAACTCCTGCATACGGGCCGAAAGGGCGTTGAGCTCCTCGGTGCGGCGGAGATTCTTCAGCAGCACATATGCCCCGTAGGAAGCCTTGGTGCCGTAAAGACCATCGTCCACGGCCTCTATGGGGCCGATGACGAGGTCCATCTTGCTGTCGTTCATCTCCAGCCAGGCCTTGTCGCTCTCGTAATAATCGTCGGTCTTGAGGCCTTCGATCATCTTGAGCAGATACTTGCGTACGCTTTCTTTTATGGTAACATCGGCCGCACGCTGCAGCAACCCTTCTATCTTGCCTATGGATTCCTTATATGCATCGTGGTACCATACGGTCTCCAGGCTGCCGTCGTCGGCACGGCGCACGAGGGTATAAGGAGAACTCTTGTCGGGGTTGTCCCAATTACGGAATTCCTCTGCAGTCATATCTTCGGGATAGAAACGCGCACCGGCAGGCTTCTGCCCGAAACCGGGAAGGAAAGGCTTTCCGGTGATGCGGTCCCAAGGGCCGTAGTTGATTCCGGCATAAAGCTTTTCGGACTTATCCTCGAGGGAATCCAGGAAGGCGGCTCCGTCGCCGAAATACTGCTGCCAGTATATCTTGTCCACCTCGTCGGCGGCCAGTCGGTAAAGCCTGAGGACCTCCTTGCCATTGTCGGTAATGCCCGTCAGATCCGGGGCCGGTATCTCCACCAGGGCATAATCATCCACCAGCCTGCCCACATCGACCTTTTCCTCCTTACAGGAAACGGCGGCCAGGGCCAGGACCGAACATACAACTATCAGATTCTTCATAATTGGTTACAGTTTCTACAAATTTAGCAAAAGTTTTCCTGCTTATTCGAATTCGAAGCGGATATCGGCAGGAATTCCTTCAATGCCGAGGTTCAGCCTGTCGGCAGCGTAGTTCTCGTTGCGCTTCGAGTATTTCTTTTCGAACTCGCAGGCGAACTCGTAATCTCCGGTAGCCTGGGTCTTGAGTATGAGGGCGGTAAGATCCGAAAGGGCTTCCTCCATCTTCTTGTAATCCAGGGTGTACTTTCCCGAGGCCTTGCGGCTGAATGCTCCGGCTTCCTGCAGGTAATTGTAGATGGCGATGTTGGCACGGCCCAGGGCGGAACCCTCTCCGAAGCGCTCGGAACGCACCAGGGAGACGAAGAAGGTGGTAAGGGCATCTTTCTTCGTGAAGATATGGTGGATGTCGTAGTGGTCCTGAAGCTTGCAAACCTGCAGCACGCCGGCCACATTGGCCTTCATCTCCTCGAAAGTCTGTGCCATGTTGCCCAGGGCGCTCTCCACGCTCCCCTTCCCGTTCACCGTCTCTTTCACGCCAAGACCGTGGGAAACCTCGCGGAGGGCTATGTTCCAAAAGAAGGCGTCGGAAGATGTCTGCACGTCCTCACCGGTCTCCAGAAGCACCTCTCCGGCAGGGAAGATGATGGCGTTGTATTTGGCCCTGATGATATTCTCGAGGAGTATGGTACGGGTTCCCCTCTCCTCCTGCACCTTGGGGTCGAAGGGGAGGTTCAGGGCTATCACCTTGACTCCGGCATTGGCCTTTCCGGCATAGTAGAGAGCATCGCAAGAGAAGATATTCGAGCCGGAACCGGGCTGGAACTGCTTGTACGCGGGATCTCCGGGGAGTTCCTGCTGGAACTCGCCTATCCTGGAGACATACTGGGTAAGTTCTTCGGTGCTGGAGGCGTTCTTCAGAAGCACGAATGCCTCGTAAGAACGTTTGATGCCCAGGAGCTGGTCATCGACGGCCTCGTCAGGACCTATCACGAGGTCCATCTTGCTGTCGTCCATATCCAGCCAGGCGATTTCGCTGGCATAGTAGTCATCCGTCTTGAGGGCCTCCACTTTCTTGAGGAGATAATCTTTCACGCTGGGCTTTATGGTGATGTCGGCGGCAGCAGTCAGGCAGCTGGCAATCTTCTCGATGTGCTCCTTGTATGCGTCGTGATACCACACGGTCTCCAGGCTGCCGTCGGCTGCACGGCGCACAAGGGTGTAGGGGCTGTTCTTGTCGGGATTCTCCCAGGCTTCGAACTGGGCGACGCTCATATCCTCCGGATAGAAGCCGGCTCCGGGGCGGCGGTCGTCATAACCGGCGACGAAGGACTTCCCGGTAAAGCGGTCCCAAGGGCCGTAATTGATAAGGGCGTAGTTTCTCTGTGCGGGATCCGAAATGGTATCCAGCTGGGACTTGTCGCCGAAATACTGTTCCCAGTAGATGGCGTCGATTTCCTTGGCGGCGAAACGGTACAGGTTGAGAACTTCCTTTCCGTTGTCGGTAATGCCGCTCAGGTCGGGTGCAGGGATCTTCACCACTGCATATTCAGCTAAGTTCCTTTCGAAAGGAGACTTCTTTTCTTTGCAGGACACAGCCAGGCTCAGCACCAGGACTGTAAGGATGAATACTTTTTTCATTTTATATATTTTTTTGATTATCAGATAATATTCAGCGACCCGGCAGCGAACAGGACTGCATAGCCCAGCACTACGCTGATGACACCTACGATGATGCCCATCTTGATCATATCCTTCTGCTGGATCAGATTGGTAGCATAGGCAAGGGCATTCGGAGGAGTGGAAATAGGCAGTATCATAGCGCTGCTGGAGGCTATGGCAACACCTATCAGCAATGTGGAAGTACCACCCACGTCGCTCAGTTTATCGCCCATTGCGGTGCAGACCACGACGAGTATAGGCATAAGGAGGGCAGCCGTAGCAGAGTGGGAGATGAGATTGGAGAGCCCGTAGCAAAGCAGGCCGGAAAGGATTACTATCAGTATAGGCGAGAAATCTCCGAAAGGAATTGCGCGCACCACCAGCGATGCCAGTCCGGAACCGTTCATTGCATATCCAAGGGCGAAACCTCCTGCAACCATCCAGATAACCGACCAGTTGATTTCCTCGAGGTCGTATTTGGTTATTATCCCTGCCATCGCAAATACCGCGAATGGAATAAGCGCGACGGTGTTAGGGTTGATGCCGGTGACATTGTCCATCATCCAGAGGAGTATGGTAACTATCAAGGTAACGATTACCAGGACGGTGGTCCTGCCGCGCTTCATCTCACCTTCAATCTTAAGTTCGATGGTCTTCTGGGAGAAGGGGAATATCTTGATGAGCAGGGTCCAGGCAATCAGTATCAGCAGTATTACCAGCGGGACCATGAAAAGCATCCACTGGCCGAAACCCAGGCCCATGTTCAGGCCTTCGGGATCGTTAAGATACTTGAGGGCGATGGTGTTGGGAGGCGTGCCGATGGGGGTTCCCATTCCGCCCAGGTTGGCTGCGATAGGAACGCTCAGGGCCATTGCGATGCGTCCCTTTCCCGCCTCGGGAAGCTGTTTGAAAACCGGTGCAAGGAAGGTCAGCATCATAGCGGTGGTCGCGGTGTTGCTGATGAACATCGAGAACAGGGCCGTGACCAGCATGAATCCCAGGAGTATATTCTCGCTCTTCTTGCCGAAAGGAGTAAGCAGGACACGGGCCAGATGGACGTCCAGGCCGGTTTTAGTGGTTGCGATCGCAAGCACGAATCCGCCGATGAACAGCATGATCACGGGATCCGCGAAACTGGCCATAACCTGTTTGTGGCTGAGGAGCTGTCCCACGATCTCCGGATTGCATATCCACCGGATGCCGGAATCGGATGCAAATAGCAGCAGCAGTACCATTATCGAAACCGAGGTAGCCCAGGCGGGGACAAGCTCCATCACCCACATCAGGGTGGCATAGACGAAAATAGCGATGATCCTCTGCTGGATACGGGTCAGTCCGTCCATCCCGAAGGATTCTGTCGGCAGGAACCAGAGTACGAGGAAAATTATTGCGACGAAAATGAGGCCTATGCTTTTCTTCTTCAGCAAACCGGGGTTGAGCCTGTTCGACTGGCCCAGCTTGTGCATCTGCTCGACGAGATGGAATCCTGTAAAAATCTTGAACATTGTGTCTTGTCTGTTATAGCAAAAACTTATCTAGTTAGGGGGACGCGAATTTAGGCACGAAAAACCGATTATTTTATCGATTGACAAGGTTTTTTTCGATAGAATTATTAGGCAAAAACGATAAATATATCTATTTTTGTCCCAAAATACTGTCTGATATGGAATTACGCCAGCTGAAATATTTCGTGGAAGTGGGCAAGCTACAGAGTTATTCCCTTGCTTCCAAAAACCTTTTCATCACCCAGAGCACCATCTCCCAGCAGATACGCAAGCTGGAGGAGGAACTGGGCGTGGAACTGCTCACTCGCGACACCCGTCACGTCGCCCTCAGCGACTATGGCAAGCAGTTCTATCCCAGCGCCGTACGCGTGCTGGAGGAAGCCAAAGCCGGAGCCGAAAGGATAATGGACGTAAAGAACCTTCAGGTCGGAGAATTGAGCGTGGGATGTACCTATTCATTCTCGCCGATGATGATGCGCACGGTACTCCCCTTTTACAGGCAGTATCCGCATATAAAGCTGAATCTTACCATCACCACCAAGGAAGTCCTCAGGCAGAAGCTCCTGAACCGGGAACTGGACCTGGCCCTGACCTACAAATCCCCCATCGGAGACGAACACATCGATTCCAGCCTGCTGTTCCACAGCCGGCTGTGCCTTGTGGGCCGCATAGGGGAACTGACAGGATGCGGACCCACCGTCTCGGTGGAGGAACTCTCCAAATTTCCCCTCGCCCTGCCGGCTAAAGGCTTGCAGGCCCGCGACACGCTGGAATCCATAATTTATGCAGAGCACGTCAACTTGGATATACGCTTGGAAATCAACAGCGTAAGGGTGCTGCTGGACATAGTGGAGAACAGTCCTCTGGTTACTACCGTTTCGGAGGAGGCCATACACCACATCCAAGGATTCGAGGCCGTTCCCATCGACCATCCCGATGCCAGGATGGACGGGTGCTACCATTATCTGAAAGGCAGCTACAGAAAAAAAAGCGCAGGGGAATTCCTGCGCATCCTGACCGAGAACAATGCCTTCGAAAAAGCGATGGAACGGTTCTGAATCACGTGCTATCGCAATGGGTATTATGGCAAGGGTGTTGAATTAATGTCGAAAATAAAGTATGTTTGCATATTCTATTAATAGACAGCATGAAAAAGATACTCTTCGCATTCGTTTCGCTTCTCGTTGCGGCAGGCGTGCAGGCCCAGAAAACACATCCGGATATTTCTTCCGTGCTGGTGAAGGCCACCGTCGATCCATCGACGGTCAAGGGACCTATCAAGCCCATGAACGCCGTAAACAACGGGCCCAACCCCGAAGACGATCCGCAGCAGATGGAGGATTTCCGCATTTTGAATATCCCGTTCTGCCGGACCCACGATTCAACCGTAGATGATTATTACGGCTATCATCTGGTGGATATTTCCGACATTTTCCCGGATTTCAGCAAGGATCCCGACAAGGAATCCTCCTATGATTTCCGCGAAACCGATGCCTTTATCAAGACTCTGCTGGATTCCGGCGCAAAGGTGATGTACAGGCTCGGACAGTCCATCGAAACCCACCCGGAGGCAAAATACCACATCTATCCGCCGAAAGATTATAAGAAATGGGCCAGGATCTGCGAGCACGTCATAATGCATTACAACGAAGGCTGGGCAAACGGCTTCCATTACGACATCCGCTACTGGGAAATATGGAACGAGGCCGATCTGGACCAGAATTCAGACCGATGGAAGACAAACCCCCGTACATGGGCCGGTTCCCTGGAAGAGTTCCATAAGTTCTACGAAGTTGTGGCAAAACATCTGAAAAAGCGTTTTCCGGACCTGAAGATAGGCGGCCCCTCATACTGCAGGATCCTGCGCGACAAGACGTATTTGTATTTCCCGACATTCTTCGAATACATGCATGCCCACGACGTCCCTATCGACTTCGTCACATGGCATAAATACGACGTTGAGCCTTCGCTTTATGTGACGGAAGCCTATATGCTCATGGAATGGATGAAGCAGTACGGGTATGAAAATGCCGAACTCTTCCTGACCGAGTGGAATTACTGGCAATTGAAAAAAAGCGGTTCCGAGTCTTCATACGAATACTACAACTTTGAAACCCGTCTTAATATCAAGGGCGCCGCCTTCGTGGGAGCCGTCATGTGCGCGATGCAAGACGCTCCGGTGGATATGCTGATGTATTATGATTTCCGCGTAAACGTGGATTCTTTCTGCGGTTTCTACGATCCCCAGACACGTAAACACATGCCTACGTATTATGTATTTTACGGCTGGAGCAAACTCCGCGGGAATCAGTGTGATTGCGTCCTGGAAGGCGGCGAGGGGGATATTTATGCCGTAGCGGCCGTCAAGGACGGCAAAACCACACTGATGCTGACCCGTTACAATGGGGACAACAACACCTGTAACATAGCAACGGTAAACATCTCGGTCAAGGGATACCGTCCGGGCGAGGTAGTATACTGTCACCTTACCGACGACCGCCACAATTATACCGAGATTCCCCTCTTCCCGGCCGAAGACGGAACCGTGCGCGTCAAATTATGCAACAATTCCATCGCAATCTTAGAATTTTAACTGATCATGAATAGGTTCCTGCTTCTTTCCGGATGCCTGCTAAGCGCTTTGGCGTGCGCTTCACCGAAGTATCTCACTTATGAGCAATTCGGGGCCAAGGGGGATGGCGTCACCGACGACTTCCCCGCCATCATAGCCACCCACGCGGCCGCCAATGAAAAGGGTCTCCCTGTCAAGGCCACTGGCGGAAAGACATATTACATAGGCAACACCACCGGTACCGCCGTGATCCGCACCGATGTGGATTTCGGGACCGCCAGGTTCATAATAGACGACAGTCATGTCAGCCTCGAAGACCGCGAGGACTATATCTTCCGGATTGAATCCTCCTTCGAGCCCTTTGACATCGATGGAATTGGAAGCCTGAAGCGGGACCAGACCAACATAGGCAAGTCCCTTCCCGGCCGCTGCCTGGTGGAAGTGGTCAATGACAATCGTAAAGTGTATATACGCCTGGGCGCTAACCAGAATAGCGGGGTCAGCCAGAAAGAATTCTTCATCGTCGACGGCGACGGCAACATCGAGCCCTCCTCTTCGCTTATCTGGGATTACGACGAGATCACCCGGATGACTGCCCACCCCATTGACGATAAGCCTCTGACAATCAAGGGCGGCATTTTCACCACCATCGCCAATCAGGCTCCTTCCAAGTACACTTACTTCGGCCGCGGAATAGCCGTCGAGAGGTCCAACGTCAGGATTGAGGGCATATCCCACTATATCGAAGGAGAACTCGACCACGGCGCCCCGTACGACGGCTTCCTGTCATTGGACACGGCCGCCGACATCGTGGTCAGCGACTGCCTTTTCACAGCACATAAGACTTACAGGACCATAGGATCGGCCGGTGTGCCCGTCAGTATGGGAACATACGACATCTCCGCCCATGGCTGCGTGGGCGTCAAATGGGAGAATTGCACCCAGACCACCGATATAAACGACACCCATTACTGGGGGATCTTCGTTTCCAACTTCTGCAAGGCCCTCACCCTGGACCACTGCGTCTTATCCCGCTTCGATGCCCACCAGGGGGTGAGGAACGTCACCCTTACAGGCTGCGAGTTCGGACACACGGGCGTCAATGTCGTAGGTTACGGAACATTGCTGCTTGATGGCTGCACCGTCCGTCGCAAGTCCCTCATCGCCCTCAGGGAGGATTATGGCAGTTCCTGGGAGGGCGAAGTCATTGTCAGGAACTGCAAGCTCATCGTTCCTGAAGGGGCCAAAAACGTATCTGTACTGAGAGGATCCAACGCCGGGGAGCACGACTTCGGTTACACCTGTTACCTCCCGGAAATAATTGATATCGAGAACCTTGTCATTGACGATAGCCGCGTCAGCGATAAAGACTACCAGGGTCCCATGATCCTTGGAAAATTCAAGCGCAATTACGGAAAGGGAGTCATCAACATCCGGAACGTTGAAGTAGCCAGTGGCAAGCCCCTGGAAATAAGCCAGGAGCCCGAGATGTTCCGGGATTACACAATCTCGGTCCGCTAATTATTTCAGCAGCACGTTGCAAAGCCACATCATGGCCATCTGCCCGTGAGGGTCGCCGTTGGAGCGGGGGCGGTCCATATACCACTCGCGGCTGTTCCTGCGGTCGGTTCCGATGCAGACATCCGCAAGATTGGCATGTTCATCCAATTTCCCGCACAATGAGACCCAGGCCTTACGGGCGGCAGGGCCGTATGTAGCCTTGTCCAGCAGGCCGAGACGCACACCTTCGATGAAGGCATAGGCGAACATGGCCGAGCAGGAAGTCTCTTCCCAAAACTCCGGATCATCGATAACCTGCCCCCACATGCCGTTTTCGTGCTGATACTTAAGGAGCGTCGGCATCATTTTCAGATAGGCTTCCTTCAGTGCGGGAATATACTCACTGTCCTTGGGAAGATAGCTCAGAAGCATCGGCAGTCCTGCCGCCATCCAGCCATTTCCCCGTCCCCAGAAATAGGGAGCCTCGGGGGCATGATAGAACAGACCGTTTTCCCGCTGAAGGGAGTCCATATACATTTTCATCTCACGGGCCGCACGGTCGATATACTTGCGGTCACCGGTGGCCCGGTAAGCCTGGGTCTGGAGAACCGTAATCATGTACATATCGTCAATCCACAGGCGCGTCTGGGGAGAATATCCTTCTGCCAGTAGTTCCCGCTGGCGCTCGATGGGGAAATTACCGTTGCCGCCCACTTTCTTTCCGGGCTCCCCTGTGGGATCTTCCCACTGATGATCAGCATATCGAAGTCCCAGTTCCAGCGCCCGCTTGTCGCCATTCATCAGATAGATCTCCAGAGGAATGGCTCCGAAGATGGAGAAATCCACATGATTGTCGCGATTACACTTGTCCTTTCTCTCTCCATAAAACGGCTCAAAGAAATCAATCAACCGCTTCTCCAACTTCTTGTTGTGGGAACGGTGGGCAAACTCGATGGCGTTAACCCAAAGGCTTACCACGGAATAATTCATTTCCTTGCCGCCTCGTCCATAATTATAGGGCGCCTGATAACCGGGAAGATTATTACCATAGTCCAGCGGGTCTGAGGCAAGGAGCTGCTCTGCAACACGATTTCCAATGGTTTCCACGCTGATTTCGTTGGGAATGTCTTTAAAAGTGCTGAGAGCTACTTTAGGTCCGCAGGAAGCGCACAGCAATGGCACAACGGTCAGGAGGGCGACTTTAATTTTCATGACTACTTGATTAATCTGAGTTTTGCAACCTTTTATACTAAAAAGTCTCGACCTGCGGCTTGGGCGGGCGACATATCCTACCCTTGGGCGACTTCAGGCATGGACAAATATAATTAATATATTTGAAGTACCCAATTATGACCCTTACGACATTAAATGAGTTGCCTTCTTTTTTTGTGGGGGTATTCGCCGCCTTTCTGGGGAAGGTCGGATTATAGTGCCGGCACCTTCCCCGGAGAATCGGCCCTTAGGGGCGCTGTGGGGCAATACGAGTGGTGAAGGCCTCGGGGATCAAATCCGACCTTCCCCAAAGAGGGGGTTACTGATGGAGGGCGCGCTCGGCGGAGGAGAAGTACATCTTCGGCACCGGCTCGTTCCGGTACGGGCCGCCCAAACTCCGGGACATATTCGCGTTGACCTGCTGCCAGGGGAGCATTACTTGCCTGTAGGTGCCGGAAGCGAAGTCGTATTCCGTCCGGATGCATTGCGGGAAGAATTCCGGGGCGTAGATATGCTCATAGGGCGCCATTCCCGGCGTTTTGAAATAGACAAAGGGGTTGGAGGGATTCATCATGGGAATACAGCCGTCAGGAAACCTGTTGGGATCCGAAAGGAACAACCCGCCTACCCGGAGCAGCGCATAGGCGGTCTTGGTCAGCTTCGGCGGCTGATACCAGCGCAAGTTTTGCCCGAGGGAGCGCATCACGTCAGACTCCACCCGGGCATTGATCTTTGCCGCCCTCTGCTCTTTGGTCTCGAATAGCGGTGGTATCAGCGTGGAGGGAAGCTGGATGATGAGGTCGGGCGCCCCACCCGGAAACGGAAGGGTCGGTGGCGGAAGTGTAAGAGAATCTGCCTTTACCGTCAAAGATGGCCCGTCAGCCACAGATACCGGGTAGTCCTGTGCTTGGAGGAGAACGGCTCCCGCCGCCAGAAGGAGGAAAGTAAACAGCAGTTTTTGTCTCATACGGCGACGGAAATTCTGCAAAAACCATTCCCTGTTATGCCGCCTTATTTGGTGAAGGTCCCCGCGTTTCTACCACACAAACGGGATGACCTTGTATCTGACGCGGGATTTGTACTCGCGGTAGCCGGGGAGACCGTCATCCAGCACGGCTTCTTCGTTGCGGATGCGTTTGGCGATGATGGGGATGTAGAGGAGCATGATCGCAAAGGAGGGGACGGAGCCGAGCACAAGGGGCATCGCGAGGAAGAGCACCAGCGTGGCCATGTACATCGGATGGCGGACGATTCCGTAGAGGCCGGTGTCGATGACTTTCTGCCCTTCCTGCACTTCGATGGTGCGGGAGAGGTAGGTGTTTTCCCGCAGGACCTCGGCGTAGAGCAGGTAGGCCGCGAGGAACAGGCCGGCCGCCGTCCAGACCGCCCAGTCCGGGAGGAGGAGCCATCCGAAGCGCCAGTTCAGCCCGGCGAGGACGAAGGCGGCGACGAACATCAGGCCGCTCAGCGCAATGACCGCTTTCTGCTCCTGCTGCTCCTCCCTGGCATCCAGCCGTTTCCGCAGGAGGTCGGGGTTCTTCGCCAGAAGGACGATTCCCGCCAGGAACATCGGGATGAACAGGATGCCCATCAGAAGCCATCCCTGCCAGAACCGGAGCGACCAGGCGGGGAGGAAGATGAGAATCCCCAGGAGGAGGACTCCGGCGAGGAATTTTCCGCATGCCTGAAAAAATAATTTTGAATTCATAGGGCCGATGTGCGTATATGTCCTGCAAAATTAATAAATTTGCAAATATGCTGAAGAGGTTTCTGCTTATCATGGTTTTTGCGGTCTCGCTGGGGGGATCCGTCGGCGTCTATGCCCAGAAGTTCACGGTGAAGGTCATCGGGATTTCCGACGGGGATACGTTCACGGGCCTCAACCGGGACAAACTGCAACTCAAATTCCGGATCAACGGGATTGACGCCCCGGAAAAGGGGCAGGATTTCGGGAACAAGGCAAAGCAGACCCTTTCGGACTATATCTTCAATAAAGAAATCACGGTGGATGTCCAGTCGCAGGACGGCTGGGGGCGCTATATCGCATTCGTCTACACACCGGACGGGAGGGATGTCTCTCTTCTGATGCTGCAGTCCGGCATGGCCTGGCATTTCAAGAAATACGATGCCACCGAGGCGTATGCCAGGGCGGAGGAGCAGGCCCGGGCGCAGAAGGCCGGACTGTGGTCCATGCCATCCCCGGAGGCGCCGTGGGATTACAGGGCCAGTAGGAGAAATCCGTAGTTTGCAGCGGAAAAATGCCAGAATGGCAGTTTGTGTAAAATTTACACTGAAATTTTGGCAGATTCCCCCAAAGGTATTATATTTGCGTAAAAAGGACGCAGATTAACCTTTAAAAGATTTGCAACTATGGACATCATGAACTTCCTGGGCTTCAGAAAGAAAGGAGCCGACCCGCAGAACGAACCGAAGGCCGAGAACGGGCCCGGGTTCAAATTCTCCGAAAAACATCCGCGCGGAGAAAAAGAAACCCGCATCTACAACCTGATCATCCTGGATGAGAGCGGATCGATGGACTCCATCAAAAGGCAGGCGCTCAGCGGTGCCAATGAAACCCTGCAGTCCATCCGGGCCGCACAGAAGGAGAACCCGGACGACCATCAGATGATCACCTTCGTTACCTTCAGCGGCTGGGCCCAAAGGCCACCCGTCCGCACCCTTATCGACACGGATAAGATCGATAATGTAAAAGAGCTTTCTCCCGACCAGTATACTCCGTGCGGTAATACGCCATTGTATGATGCGATGGGTCTCACCATCACGGCCCAGCGGGAGCTGGTGAAGGAAGGGGACCACGTCCTTGTGACCGTCATTACGGACGGCCTCGAGAACAGTTCCCGTCTGTACACGGCCGAGATGGTCAAGGAACTTGTCGAATCGCTGTCCTCGCAGAACTGGGTATTTACCTACATCGGCGCGAACCAGCATTCCGAACAGGTGGCGAGCACAGTCGGGATCCGTAGCGCGATGGATTTCCAGGCCTCGGCCGAGGGCTCCGAAATGATGTTCGACAAGATGCAGTCCAGCCACTGGGAGTATTACAAGAAAGTCCGTGAGCATAAACGGACAGGCGGGCACATCGATTTCGCTATGGATTTCTTCGGCGAGCAGAAGGCGGCTACCCGCGTGACCCCCGACCGGGTCGACCATCTGGAGGACGGACAGATTTTCGTTTTCGGCAGCAATGAGGCGGGACTTCACGACGGTGGCGCCGCCCGTGTCGCCCTTGAGAAATTCGGCGCCGTGTATGGCCAGGGCCGCGGTCTCCAGGGCCGGAGCTATGCCATTCCCACGATGAGCGGATCTCTCGAGGCCATCGCCCGCGAGGTGAATGAATTCATCCAGTTCGCCGACAGCCACCCCGAGCTGACATTCCTCGTCACCCGCATCGGCTGCGGCATCGCCGGATACACCGATGCGGAGATCGCCCCGCTCTTCGCCCGCGCCTACAGCCTTCCCAACGTCTATCTCCCGGCATCCTTCTGGAAAGTCCTCATGTACCGGTTCTAAGCCATGAAAGTATATCACCTCAAATTCAACAAAGAAGCCGACGGCTGCTGGTACATCGACTTCCCCGGCTATCCGTTCGCGCACCACAACCTGATGATGGTCGCCGGCGCCGATCAACTCTGCGAATATGTGGCCGAGAAACAAGGCCATCCCGCCTGTGCCGATATCGACGTCACGCTCGGGCGCAACCGTCTCGACGGCCGCACCCCCGACATCGTAATGTCCCGCTACAAAACGGGTTACGGCGCATCATACTACAATCATACCCCCGACGGCCTGCCTCCGATTCTCGCCCGCGACGGTCAGTTCCTGACCATCCCCGAGGCGTGGCTCTGTCCCGTGACGCTGCTGGTGCTGAAGCGGTATCCCAAGGAAATCAATATTTATATCAAATAAGAATATGTTAGGAGCGATCGCAGGAGACACCATAGGGTCCGTCTATGAGTTTCACAATACCAAAGATTATAATTTCCCGCTGTTTCAGCCCTGGAGCGCATACACGGATGACAGCGTGATGACGATGGCGGTGGCTTACTGGCTGCTGAAGGACAAGGAGCATTCCTATCAGGGGCTGGAGGATATTATGGTGAAGTTCGGCAAGGAGTATCCCTGCCCGATGGGCGGATATGGCGGCGGATTCCATCGGTGGTTGTTTGCCCCGTGGACTTCCTCGAAATCCTGGAGGCCGTAAGGGAATAGTCTCTCATTTTTCATTATCTTTGCGATATGGAACTGGATGAACTGAGAAAGGATTGCGCCCGTCAGCAGAAAAAGGGGCTGCATTTCATACTGTCGTCTGTCCTCATATGGGGACTGATTCTGGCGGTCCACCTGACCGGTCTCACGATCGAGCAGAAGAATCTCCTTACCTTCTGTTGTTCCGCAATCCTTTTCCCCGTATCCTGGTCCCTCTCCAGGCTCCTTCATATCGATTTCTCCGGGAAGGGGAATCCCCTGTCCAAACTCGGCCTCCTGTTCAGTTTCAACCAACTCCTCTACATCCTCATCGTGATGTGGGTCTTCGCCGCCCTCCCCGAAAAGATGGTGATGGTCTACGCAATGGTCTTCGGCGCGCACCTGATGCCGTTCTCCTGGCTCTATCAGTCCCGCAGCTACCTGATCCTCTCCATCGCCATCCCCATCCTCTCCCTCGTCGCCGGCCTTCTCCTCCCGCCCTTCGCCCTCTGCATCATAATGGTTGCTGTCGAGGCGGTGTTTTCGGGGTGGCTGTATCTTGAGTGCAAGGGGATGTAGGGCGGAGGGGTAGGGAGGTATGAGACGCGGGAGAGGGTGACC
>JAEENZ010000219.1 GCA_016283985.1 Bacteroidales bacterium
GCCATCCCGCAGCTTTCCGGAGCGCTGATGGCGGACGGCCTCTTCGTAGCCTCGCTGGGCAATGTCGCTTCGCTGGTGCCCGTGCCCGGCGGTATCGGAGCCTACCACTACCTGCTGAAAGTCTCGCTGATGGGCCTCTATGGCACCACCGAGGAAATCGGGCTGCTGTTCGCTACGCTGTGCCACGAGCTTCACGCCCTGCTGGTAATCATTCTGGGTATATGGTCGTATGTATTCCGCATCGTCATTCTCAAGAACGGCAACGCATCCAAGAAAAATTAGTATATTTGCAACCCTTTTGGTCCCGTAGCTCAGTTGGATAGAGCAACAGCCTTCTAAGCTGTGGGTCATGCGTTCGAGTCGCATCGGGATCACTACAAACGGGATCTTGTATCCCTCTCCGCCTAACGTAAGAGTTCTATCAGACGATCCGGATAGTTTGAAATAATGGCGTCCACACCGCAATTGGCAACAGCAAGGATATCGGACCGTTCATCTACAGTCCAGGGAACGACCTTTATTCCCAAGGAATGGCAATAGGCAACATTCTCAGCAGTGACCACACTGAAATGTGGGGACCACCATCCCGGCAAAAAACTTATTCTGGAGAGTATTTCCTTGATATCCGTGTCTCTTTTTGTGAGAAATGCCAGTGTAACTTCCGGCCACCTTGCGTGAATATATTCCAGGGAGCGGACGTCAAACGTCTGGACTATCAGACGATTACCAAGGTTTTTTGAAAGAAGAAGCGGAATACAGATATCGCAAAAAGTCTTGTAATCCGGCCAGTAGCTTCCTTCTCCCTCACCTGCCGAGGACTTGATTTCAATATTGTAATTTGGAAGAGGAATATTATTATCCGAGGCATACTTTTCAGTATAGTCAATAAGCGCCGACGCAAGGGGGACATGCTCTGATATCAGTTTCTTTTCAGGCCACTGTTCAGTATACCTGAGCCCAACCTCATACTTTGCGATGCTGTCATAGGGCATAGTGAAAAGATATTCCTTCGGGTCCCCTTTCTGAATAGGGGTACCATCCGGCCTTATTGCACAGCGATAATGAAAATAATTGTCGTGGGACAGGACGGCAAGACCATCGGCAGATAATTGCAAATCCATCTCCAGAGTGTTAGCGCCAAGATCGAGGGCGTTCTTCATTGAGGAAAAGGTATTCTCCGGCATTCGTCCGGCTCCTCCTCTGTGAGCCTGAAGGTCAATACAGGGATTAATACTGATCCCGCAAGCACATATTGCAGCAGAAAGGCATAACAAAGCAGCCCCTATTATTTTCTTGTTTAGAATCATAATCGTTTTTATCTTTACAAAGATAAAAAGAATTTTTATATTTGTGTGCGCACACACAATCTGAATCAAAGCATGAAAGATTTAATAACGACACTATTCTCTTTACTGATAACCTCGGCATCATCCTTTGCACAGAATACTTGTTATGCCCGCCTTGAGAATGATACCCTGCGAGTCGGCAATTCCGTTATAGAACGTGCGTTCGCCTGGAACGGGGGAGCACTCAGGACTTTGTGGCTCACCGACAAAGCAAGCGGCAGGACTATGAAATCCTGGCACGAACTGCCGGATTTTATCTTGGCAAAAGAAGCTCCGGAAAATGCGCACCTGGAAGTTATCGAGGTTCCTGAAGGCCGATGGTCTCCAGCCTTCCTCCTATCAAGAGTGTCCTACAACATCGGCAAAGTTCAAATCCACCGGGAATACCGCCTTTACGACAATGTTCCGGCCATCGCATGCGACACATATATCAAAGGCATCTGGGACATTACCCCGGAAGAGACTCCGGTACTGGATCAGATTTGCCTGAAAGGACGGAACTGGCACTGCACTGCAGTGGAATTCCACGACAGGACAGATGTCCACAACAGCCTTCTGGAAGAGCACAGGTTCATCTCATATCACCATGAAAAACCCTGGGACGCCAATCTTCTTCTCGCACGTGATGCCGTTACCGGAGCCGGTCTGTTCATGCTTAAAGAGGCTCCATGCTCGGACATGCAGGTGGGTCCCGGGAAGGGGGACTTCATCACCAAAAACGGCCGCTTCCAGCTTACGCGTATTGGCTTCGAGCCCGGTGACATCCTTGCTGATGGGTGGACGCGCCTTTACGGCTGTGTAATGGGAGTTGCCGGGGCCGATGATTTCTCGGAAGCCCTGGCCCTCCGCTCCTACCAGAAAACTGCCCGCCGCCAGATGGATATGGTGATGATGAACACCTGGGGGGACCGCAGTCAGGACGGCCGCGTGAGCGAGCAGTTCTGCCTGCAGGAGTTGGACAAGGCGGCGCGGCTGGGCATCACAATATACCAGATAGACGATGGCTGGCAGCAGGGCAAAAGCCCTGCCTCCGTTGTTGAGGGCGGTTCCTTCGACGATATCTGGGCCCGCACCGGATATTGGGACGTAGACCCGGTGAAGTTTCCTCACGGCCTGTCGCCGATAGTGGAGAAAGCGAAGGGTCTGGGCATCGAAATCGGCCTGTGGTTCAATCCCAGCGTGCAGGAGGATCTGGCCGATTGGGAAAGGGACGCGGCCGTGCTCATCGGCTTGTACAAGAAGTATGGTATACGGATATTCAAGATAGACGGGCTGGTTATTCCCAGCAAGACCGCGGAGCGCAATCTCCGGAGCATGCTGGACAGGGTCAGGGAAGAGACAGGGGACGATGTCGTTTTCAACATGGACGTAACCAACGGACGGCGCATGGGCTACAACTGGTTCGCGGAATACGGCAATATCTTTCTGGAGAACCGCTATTCCGACTGGGGCAACTACTATCCGTACAAGACTCTGCGTAATTTGTGGCAACTGTCCCGGTATGTGGCTCCGGAGCGCTTCCAGATAGAATTCCTTAACCCCTGGCGCAATACGGACAAGTATCCTTCGGGGGATATGTTTGCCCCGGCCAACTACTCCTTCGACTACATAGCCGCCGTCAGTTTTGCCGCGCAACCCCTGGCATGGATGGAAGCTTCCAACCTTCCGGAGGAAGCTTTTTATGTGGGAGATATACTTAAGAAGTGGTATGGACTTGCTCCGGCCATACACGGCGGAACAATCCTTCCAATTGGAGAAGAGCCTTCCGGCCGTTCCTGGACGGGATTCCAGTCCATAACGGACTCAAAGCACGGCTATATTATTGCCTATCGTGAAGATACCCCCACAGCCAGAGGCTGCATCAAGACCTGGCTACCGGAAGGAAAGCGCGTCAGGTTCAGGCCTCTTCTTGGCAGCGGCAAGCCTTTCCGTGCCAAAGTTGGCCCCGGGGGCATAATAAAGATTAATCTCAGGGAGCCTAACTCTTTCGCCCTGTACGAGTACTCGCTTTAGCATACATACTTCCGAGATGGCAAGAATAATTATAGGAATTGGTGAGACGGTTCTGGATATCGTATTCCGGAACTCTCAGCCGCAAGCGGCGGTGCCGGGCGGATCGGTATTCAACTCCATGGTCTCTCTTGGCCGCACTGCAGGCAAGCTTTTCCCCAACGTTAAACTTCTGATGGAATCCCAGCTGGGAGATGACTATGTGGCAGACATCGTATCCGAGTTCATGGCCGGCAACGGCGTAGGCATCGAAGGGATGCAGCGCGAAAAAGGGCAAAGCTCCGTTTCGCTGGCCCTGCTGGACGAGCACAACAACGCCCACTACGAATTCTTCCGCGACAAAGACCTTCCGCCATTCCGCACCCCCGACACGGCCATACAGAAGGACGACATCGCCATCTTCGGATCCTTTTTCGCAGTAAGCCCTGCCACCGGCAGGCAGACCCACGAATTCATCCGCCGCGCACAGCAGGCCGGTGCCATCGTCTATTATGACGTGAATTTCCGGAAGAACCACCCCGCGAACCAAGATGCGATCGAAGCCAACATCGCCCTGGCGGACATAGTGCGCGCATCCGACGAAGACCTGCGCAATCTGTATGGAAGCTCCGATGCAGCCCGGCTCTACGAAGAACGCATCTCCCGCCTGTGTCCGAATTTCATCTGCACCCGCGGGGCCGAAGATGCGGAGGTTTTCTCGCCGGGAGTGCGCAGGACCTACCCCACGGCCAAGGTCGCGGATCTGGTGTCCACCATAGGTGCGGGGGATAATTTCAATGCGGGTATAATCTTCGGCCTGGTGCGCGACGGCCTCGGAAAAGATGACGTCAGGAGTCTTTCGGAAGATGACTGGAGCCGGCTGGTGCCCACCGCCATGGCCTTCTCGGCCGAAGTCTGCGGCAGTCTTTTCAACTACGTCAGCCCCGAATTCGCTAAGACGCTAGCGAAATAGCCCCGAACACGCCCAGGGATGCAACCAGCATTATGGCGCCCGCAAGCAACACCCCCAACATCACATACAGCACACTCTTCTTGAAATCCATATTCAAGAAACTCGCGGCCAGAGTACCGGTCCAGGCGCCTGTGCCCGGAAGGGGGATGCCCACGAACAGAAGCAAGGCCACATAAAGCCCCCGGCCGGCCTTGGCCTCCAGCTTACGGCCACCCTTCTCGCCCTTCTCCAGGCACCAGCGGAAAAATCCGCCGATATATTTCTTGTCCTTCCCCCACTCCAGTATCCTGCGGGCGAAAAGGAAGATGAAAGGCACGGGCAGCATATTGCCTATGACCGCCAGTATCAGCGAAGGCACCAGCGGCAGGTCGAAGCCCACGGCATAAGGGATGGCGCCGCGGAGTTCGATCAGCGGCACCATCGATATAAGGAATACTATGATATACTTCTTGATCACTTCTTATTCTTTACGAGGTAGAGTTCTTCCCGGTAGGTAAGTCCCATAAAGAATATGGAAAGCGCGCACGCGCCCAGCAGCAGTAGGAAGGTAAGGTTCCAGCCGGCGGTCTGGGCAACTGCACCTATCACCACGTTCGCAAGTATGGCGGTTCCGAAGAAGTAGCCGAAGAATCCGGTAAGGCCAGCGGCGGTGCCGGCGGCGTTCTTGGGGGCTAGGTCGAGGGCCTGCACGCCGATCAGCATTACGGGACCGTAGATGAAGAATCCAATTCCTATGAGGGAGATGATTACCATCGTAAGGTCGTCGATGAACAGCCAGTAGAGCACGATGAACAAGGCCACCAACCCCATGAAGAGCATGGTGGGAAGGGCCCTGCGGCCCTGGAAGAGCTTGTCGGAAAGCCAACCGCAGATAAGTGTGCCGGGGATGGCGGCAAACTCGTAGGCGAAGTATGCCCAGCCCGCCGACTTAAGGTCTATGCCCTTCTCGGTGAGGATGGTAGGGGCCCAGTCGAGGCAGCCGTAGCGCACCATATATACAAAGGCGTTCGCGAAAGCGATGTACCAGAGGAAGCGGTTGTTAAGCACGTATTTGAAGAAGATCTCCTTGGTAGTAAGGGTCTCTTCCTGCTTCTCGGAATAGTTCTTGGGATAGTCGTTGCGCCACTTCTCTATGGAAGGGAGGCCGCAGGACTGCGGAGTATCGCGCAGCAGCACGTAGGCCAGGAGGGCGATGAACAAGGCAACGGCCGCAGGGAAGGCGAAAGTTCCTATGAGGAAGTAAAGCTCCTCGTGACTGCCATAGAACCAGCTGCCGAACCAGACGGCACCGTAGGTTGCCATAGGGCCTACCAGGGCTCCGCCGACGTTATGTGCGCAGTTCCATATGCTCATTTTCGTACCGCGCTCGCTTACCGAGAACCAATGCGTCATCACGCGCCCGCAAGGAGGCCAGCCCATTCCGTTGAACCACCCCACGAGGAAGTTCAGCACGGCCATCAACAGGATCGCAAGGGCCTTATGGTCGGCCCCTATGAACTGGATGGGGACTATCATGAAACACATCGAGATGGCCGTAAGCACGAGGCCGAGGGGCAGGAAAGCCCTGGCGTTGCTGCGGTCGGATACGCTACCCATGAGGAATTTGGAGAGTGCGTAGGCGACAGCGTTCATCGACAGCACTATGCCAAGTTCGGTCTTGTCGAAACCAAGCGGGGCAAGGGCCGGGATGGCCATCGAGAAATTCTTTCGTACCAGGTAGAATCCGGCATATCCGATGAAGGCTCCGAGGAATACCTGAAGACGCATCTTCCTGTATTTTGCATCGGCTTCGGGTCCGGTTTGCTCCTGTTTATAAGCAGGTTGGGTTAAAAATTTTAGCATAACGGGCACAAATATACATCAAAAACACTTTGTTTTTAAACTTTTTTACTAAATTGCGAAAGTTTTCAGATAATTAACCGTGACCGGCAACCGTTCATACGCATACGCTCAGTTCCAGGGCCAGCAGCAGCAGTCTTGGAGGGGTTCCTCGTGCGTACACCGGTCTACGGCACGATAGTTTCGTTATTCCCTAATTCCAAGATAAAAGTCAAGGCCGGTCCTTTTGGATCGGCCTTTTCGCATATAGTTAGTTTCATTAAAATGTGTATCGTTATGGACAGGTTCAACCTAGTTAAAGAATCCTTCGTAAAGAAGGAAGTTCCGGTGGAAGTCCCCTCCGGAAAGACATCCGATTATTTTGGCGAACTGGTATTCGACCGCAAGAAGATGGCCAAGTATCTCGACGCCGACAGCCTCAAGGCGCTGCTCTCCTGCATCGAAGGCGGCAAGCCCCTGGGCCGCAAAGAAGCCGACGGCGTTGCCCGCGGAATGAAGGAATGGGCGATGGAGCACGGTGTGACCCATGTCACCCACTGGTTCCAGCCTCTCACCGAAGGCACGGCCGAGAAGCACGACTCGCTGATCGACTATGACGGCAAGGGCGGCGTCATAGAAAGTTTCGACGGCAAGGCCCTAGTGCAGCAGGAACCGGATGCATCTTCCTTCCCCAGCGGAGGGATACGCGCCACCTTCGAAGCCCGCGGCTACACGGCCTGGGATCCTACCTCACCGGTGTTCATCCTGGACGACACCCTCTGCATCCCCACGGTATTCGTGTCCTACACCGGCGAAGCCCTGGACAACAAGATGCCGCTCAAGCGCGCACTCAAGGCCGTCAGCGACGCCGCCGTTCCCATCTGCCGGCTATTCGACCCCTCCGTGGAGAAGGTC
>JAEENZ010000023.1 GCA_016283985.1 Bacteroidales bacterium
TCCGATGTCGTGTTCAAGGGAGACAGGAAGTATCCTGCCTTCGTGGCCGGTATCATCGAGGCCATCGCGCTTGCGCTGTTCCTGTTCGGAGGTGCTTCCAAGTGGATCAACGTACTTGCGATGGTGCTGTTCGGAGTGGCGATCGGAGTGCTGATCAGCTTCCTCGGAGGCCTCATGGCCGTGGATCTCGTTCCCCGTCAGGCTACCGGTGCCGCCCTCGGTATCGTGGGCATGGCATCCTACGCCGCCGCCGGTCTGCAGAACGTGATCACCGGTCTGCTGCTGGACGGCCACATCGTGGAAGGCGCGAACGGAGCCATGGTTCACGATTACACCTACGTGAGCTGGTTCTGGCTCGGTGCCGCCATCATTTCCTTCATGCTGCCGGTGCTCAACTGGAAGCGCAAACAACAGGTAATAGAATGAAAAAGTATTTAGTATATGCCCTCTGTGCCGCCGTGGTCCTGCTTGTTGCAGCCGCCTGCGGTAATAAGAAGAAGGCTGCTGCGGCTGCCGAAGAGCAGGCTGCAGCTGAAGAGGAACAAGTAAAACAAGACTCGATCAAAGTGGAAAAGAAACTGTCCGACCTGGCCGAAGAGCCCGTATTCGACATCGTGACCAACTACGGCACGATCAAGATCAAATTGTATAAGGATACGCCCCTGCACAAGGCGAACTTTGCGAAACTTGCGCTTTCCGGCTTCTACGACGGACTGCTCTTCCACCGCGTAATCAACGGTTTCATGATCCAGGGCGGAGACCCTCTTACCAAGGATCCGGCCAATGCCGACCGTTTCGGCACCGGCGGCCCGGGGTATACCGTCCCTGCGGAAATCCTTCCCCAGCACCGTCACAAGAAGGGCGCACTTGCGGCTGCCCGCCGGGGAGACGCCGCCAATCCCATGAAGGAATCTTCCGGGTCACAGTTCTACATCGTGCAGAACGAGCAGACCTGTGCGCAATTGGACGGTGCCTATACGGTGTTCGGCGAAACCATTGAGGGACTGGATGTTATCGACAAGATTGCAGCCGTCGAAACCGACCGCCGCGACCGTCCCGTCGCCCAGGTGAAGATCGTAAAAGTAAAAGCTGAATAATTTTTCGTGTCCGTGTACTTTTGGCACGATATTGGCTAAAATCTAAACCGAATAGTTTTTTCATAGGTTAAATTTTAGGTTAGAATTGCGAACGCCCTCCGATGTGAATCGGGGGGCGTTCTAGTTATGATTATTTTGCTTTACATGGGCCGGTAGTTGTACCCGACGGCATCCATCACCTTGAAGTGATAGTCCTTCATCTTGCGAACTAGCCTGTCGTAGCTGCGGTTTGCGGGTACGGTCCACTGGACTTCGCTCAACGCCTGCAGGCGGGGGATCACCATGAAGTAGAGTTGCTCTTCGTTGCGGATGTATTCGGTCCAGACATTGCCCTGCACGCCGAGGATGTGGGCTGCTGCGGCATCATCCAGGCCCTCCAGGGGCTCGTAGCCATAGAGGTTCCTGGCATCGTAGACGCGGCTCTTCGAGGGGTATCCGGCTCCTGCCAGATTATCTGCCTCGGTATCTCCCTGCTTGTAGTCTAGGTAGCAGTAGGTGGTGGGCGACATGATCACGTCGAATCCCAGGCCTGCGGCCTTGATGCCGCCCTTCGTTCCGCGCCAGCTCATCACCGTCGCGCCCTCGGCGAGCTCGCCTTCCAGGATCTCGTCCCAGCCGATGATCTTGCGGCCCTTGGAGGCAAGGTAGTCCTGCACGCGCTTGGTCACGTAGTTCTGGAGTTTCTGCCCGCGGGTGCCTTTCTCATCGGCCACCAGGCCCAGCTCATCCATCTTCGCCGTGCAGGCGGGGCACTTGTCCCATTCCTTCTTGGGGCACTCGTCGCCGCCGATGTGGATGTACTCGCTGGGGAAGAGTTCGCAGATCTCGTCCAGAACGTCGAAGAGGAACTGGAAGGTCGTCTCCTTACCCACGCAGAGCACCTGGTCGCATACGCCCCAGCGGGTCCAGACCTGGTAGGGGCCGCCGGTGCAGCCGAGCCAGGGGTAGGACGCCAGCGCTCCCAGCATGTGGCCGGGAAGGTCGAGTTCGGGGATGACGATGATGCCGAGCTTGCCGGCATACTCCACCACCTCGCGGACCTGGTCCTGAGTGTAGTATCCGCCGTAGCGCTTGCCGTCGTTCTTGCCGCGCTCGTAGGTCTGCTGGGTGCCGCTGCGGAACGCTCCGATCTCGGTCAGCAGGGGATACTTCTTTATCTCCAGGCGCCAGCCCTGGTCTTCGGTGAGATGCCAGTGGAAGCGGTTGAGCTTGTACATGGCCATCACGTCCAGCAGGCGCTTCACCTGGTCGACGTTGTAGAAGTGGCGCGCGCAGTCGAGCTCCAGCCCGCGGTAGTCGAAGCGGGGCTTGTCCTGGATGGTGCAGCAGGGGATGGTAATCTTGCCCTGCACCTGCTTGCCCGCATACACCTCTACCGGCAGCATCTGGCGGAAGGTGGCGATGGCATACAGGAATCCGTTCAGGTCGGACGCGGTCACCTTCACCGCTTTCGGTGAAACCTCGAGCCTGTACTCTTCGGCCGCGAGGGTGGGATCCTTCAGGAAGAAAACTCCCTTCAGCGATTCGATGGGCGTGCCGTAGTTGACTCCGGTCGCAACGGCCACGCTGCTTACCTTGCCGGTGGAGATGTAGATGTCGTCCGCCAACTTTGCGATGGCTTCCGCCGTGGGCTTGGTGAGGAAGGAGTCGTAGTTGAAGTTCGCGCCCTTCACCTTGAATTCGCCCTTGCCGAAGCTGACGCTCTGGGGCTCGGGGATGATGTTGAGGACGGGTTCCGCCTTCTTCGCTTCCAGGCAGCTGCCCAGGAGAAGGCTGATGGCGATGATGGCTAATTTTCTCATATTCAATAAATTAATAATCCTGTTATGCCTCCTGCCACTATCAGCAGGATGGGGTTGACTTTGAAGAAGAACGAGGCGATGAAGCTCGCGCCCAGAATTACCCAGGCCGTCCAGTCGCCGAAGTTCTCGGTGATGACGCTGATGCCGCTAGTGCTCACATGGAACATCAGTATCAGCGCTGCAGCGCCGATCAGGCCCGCCACCGCGGGGCGCAGGCCGGTCATCACGTCGGCGAAGAGGGAGGTTTGATGGTATTTGTTGTAGAGGGTGATGATCCCGTAGAAGATGATGAACGACGGCAGCACGAGCGCGAAGGTCGCGAGTGCGGATCCGGCCACCCCGGCCACTTCGTAGCCGGTATAGGTCGCGCAGTTCACCCCGATCGGCCCGGGCGTGCACTGTGAGATGGCGACGATATCGGTGAACTGAGCCTCGGTGAGCCATCCGAACTTCGTGACCACCTGCGTCTGTATCAGCGACAGCATCGCGGCCCCGCCCCCGAAGGTGAAGAGCCCGATCACGAAGAAGGTGGCGAAGAGCTGGAGATAGATCATTCCTGCGTGCGCGCCTCCTTCGCGAAACTGATGGCCACCGCCGCTACGATGGTCACCAGTATAATATATATAGGAGAGATCTTCAGGAGCGCGACCGCGACGAGGGAGGCCAGCAGGATGAGCCAGGCCCACCACTTGCGGCAGCTCTTCCTGGCCAGGTTGACGGCAGGCACGAGGATGAGCCCGACCGCCACCGGCCGTATGCCGCGGAATATCTTCTGCACCGTGGGATCATCCTTGATGCCCGTGAAGAGCATGGCTATGAGAAGGATGATGACGAAGGAGGGGAGGACGGCCCCCAGGCTGGCCGCAAGGGCTCCTTTGAGACCTCTCAGCTTGTATCCGGAGTAGATTGCCATGTTCACTGCGAGTATGCCCGGGGCGCTCTGCGCGAGCACTATGACATCCGGCATGTCCTCTTCGGAGATCCAGTTCCGGCGGCGCATCTCGGCCTCTATCAGGGGAATCATTGCATAGCCTCCGCCGATGGTGAAGGCGCCTATCTTGGCGAAGACGGCGAAGATACTCCAAAGTGAAACCCCTCGATTGTTCATAGCTTACGAAAATAGTAAAAAAAATGCAAAAAAAGTTTGGAGGTATGGGAAAAGTTCGTATCTTTGCAGCCCGTTTCGGAAAAAGGATTTTCTAAACGGATTTAGTTCCTTGAAAATATTGGAAGAACAAGTACAAGCAAGTACCGAGAACAAAAAATAGATCGAGAGCGTCAATTTCTTAGTGAAATTGTAATAGAGCGTCAGGAATCAAGCTTAGGAATATAAGAATATACAAAGAAGAGTTTGATCCTGGCTCAGGATGAACGCTAGCGGCAGGCTTAACACATGCAAGTCGAGGGGCAGCGCGAGGTAGCAATACTTTGGCGGCGACCGGCGGAAGGGTGCGTAACGCG
>JAEENZ010000220.1 GCA_016283985.1 Bacteroidales bacterium
TATGCGACCGCTGTCCTGGCGGCTGGTGGTTCCTTCTGACCCTGCCGCTTTTCGCCGTCCATCTTTACGGCGTATGGACCCGTACCGACCGGGCCCTGGACCGATTCTTCCCCATGCTGGTATTCGGCACCTTCCTGCTGGCCATCATTTATTGATAATACTTCTGTTCAGGGTAACGCTATTCCAGCGAATACACGCTTGCGCGAAGGAAAGTGCGGAGGTCGTGAAGGTTCTGGAATCCGGTGAGGCGTGAAGGTTCGATTACCGGACCGGCAAGGATGCGGAGCGTCTTGCCGGATTTATTCAGCAGTTCGCTCGGAAGGCGCAGGAGGCGCAGGCGCCAGTCGATCAGCCCCAGGGAATAATAGAAGCGGGAGTTCCCGTCCAGCAGGCGTATCGGCAGCACCGGCACTCCGGAATTCCGAATGAATTTGATTATGGACATCTGCCACTCGCGGTCCCGCACTCTGGGCTCCCGATGAGGGGGGAATCCGTCGGTTTCTGACACCGGGCGGGATTGGAAGAGTTTTAAATCCGACACCGCTCCGGATGGGAACAGCCCCAGGCATCCGCCGGAGGCAAGATGTTCCTTGGCGGCGCGCACGCCGGCAATGCTCTGAGCCGTTGGCGCCGCAATCAGGTTGCCGTTGGGATTGACGCTAATCATATTGTCTTTCAGCGATTCGAAGCGGGCGAGGATGGCATTCACCATATATTTATAATCCTCGCGCATGTGCCCGACGAAGTCTATCAGGGAGATGCCGTCCAGCGCGCCCATCGTATGGTTGCAGATTGTGATGAAGGGCCCTTCCGGAAGCAGGCCTTTGAAGTGCTCGATCGCCTCTTCGCGCGGCAACCCGTTCACGGTATAGGTCATCCCCGCCTCTTCGTTTATCTTCCGGGCAAACTCCGGCCCCTGGTACTTCTCGAACCCATCTATCCTCCGCTCAATCTCCGTAACCTTCAGCATCCGCAGCAACCCGAGGGCAAAGGCCTTGCCGGCCCGTCCCCGGAACAACGGGGATGCCTTCTCGAGCTCGTGGATGGAAATTAGCTCCATCAGCCGTTCCAGGGCTTGGGAGGATCCATCCTGGCGTACTCGTCCAGATCCTTCAGGAGGGTTACCACATACACCAGCATCAGCATCGCCACAATCACGGCGCCCACATAGTCGAAGATGCCTATGGTGAAGGGCTGCCCGAACACCACGATGTCCTGCGAGAACTCGCGCAGCGGCCTCACGAAGATGAACAGGGTGTTCACGATGATGAGGATCAGCCTCAGCTCGGTGGGCCCCAGTTTGGCGTAAGTGAGCTTGAATTCCTTCTTCAGATGAGCGTTCATGCTCACGTTAAGCGTCAGGAGCAGATAGAGGATGAGCCCGGCTACGGCCAGCCATATGTTAAGGAGAGCGGAGATGCCTATGCTCATGAACATCATCACCTCGTTGATGGCGTCAACGGTATGGTCGAGATAATACCCGTAGATTGGCCTCTGGGTGCCGCGGTAACGGGCCAGGTTGCCATCCAGGGAATCCCCGTACCAGTTCACCAGGAACCCGAACGAGGCCAGCCAAAGCCAGTTGATGTTGTAGTTGGACAATATGTATCCGGCCGCAATGATGACCGAACCGAGGATTCCTATCCACGTAAGTGTATTGGATGTGACCCATCGCGGCTGACGTGCCGCGAGCCACACGAGGGCTTTATGTTCCGCCGCATTCAGGAAAGAAGTCTGGATGCGCCTGGATGTTTTGATTTCTTCTGACATGACGGTGCAAAGATACTCAAAAAACCGCCCAAAGGCAAAATCCCAATAAATTGTGATTGACGCTATCGCCCAGTCGGCGTAATTTTGCAGCGTAAAATGCAACTGTCAGAACTACATACCGGCGAAAAGGCCGTCATAGCAAAGGTTTCGGGCCACGGAAGTTTCCGCAAGCGCCTGATAGAAATGGGTTTCATCCGCGGCAAAGCCGTCCGCGTGATACTGAACGCCCCTCTCAAGGACCCCATCGAATACGAAATCCTTGGATACAAAGTATCCCTCCGCCGTGAGGAAGCCGCCAAGATAGAAGTCATCAGCGAAGAAGAAGCTAAGGCGCATATCGCTACGGAGCATGCCGGCGAGTCCCTCCCGGCCATCCTTGACAGAGAGATTTCCGAACTCGCAGAGGAGCGCGGTCACAATATCCGAGTGGCCCTGGTGGGCAATCCCAACTGTGGCAAGACATCCCTTTTCAACATCGCATCCGGTGCCCACGAGCACGTGGGCAACTACAGCGGCGTGACGGTGGATGCCAAGGAAGGCCGGTTCGAGCACAAGGGCTACAAGATAACCCTGGTTGACCTGCCCGGCACTTATTCGCTGTCCGCTTACAGTCCGGAGGAACTCTATGTGCGCAAGAATCTGCTCGAACATACCCCGGACGTGGTTCTGAACGTGGTGGATGCCTCCAACATCGAACGCAATCTCTACCTCACCGCCCAGCTCATCGACATGAACCTCCCGGTCGTGATGGCCCTAAACATGTACGACGAGCTGAAGGCCAAGGGCGACAGCATCGACATCAAGCAGCTGGGATACCTTCTCGGCATGCCTGTCTGCCCCACCGTGTGCAGGGACGGGCAGGGAGTGAGCGAGCTTTTCGACACGGTCGTGGAGATGTACGAGAACCCGTCCCCGCGCCTCGCGCGTCACATCCATATCAATCATGGAAAGGACCTGGAGCAGAGCATCGACCGCATCAAGCTTATATTCCAGAGAGACAAGGATATTCGCGCGCGTTTCTCCACCCGTTATCTGGCCATCAAGGCCCTGGAGGAGGATTCGGACATAGAGAAAGTTATCGACGCCCTGCCTTTCGCCGGCGAGGTGAAGACGGCGCGCGACGAAGAGAACGCCCGCATCCAGCGCATCCTTGGCAGCAACGCCGAGTCTGCAATAGTGGATGCAAAATATGCTTTCATCCAGGGCGCCCTCACCGAGACATGGACTCACGCCGAGGGCGCTCCAAAGCATACTTTGACAGACAGGATAGATGCCGTCGTCACCAACAAGTGGCTGGCCTTCCCCATCTTCATAGCCATATTGTATCTCATTTTCACCGCAACCTTCACCCTCGGCGAATATCCCATGAACTGGATAGACTGGCTGGTGGGCAAGTTCGGGGACCTGGTTGCAGCTCTGATGCCGGATGGCTGGCTGAAGGACCTTCTGGTAGACGGCATAATTGCGGGTGTGGGGAGTGTACTTGTGTTCCTCCCCAACATCCTCATCCTCTATTTCTTCATCTCCATAATGGAGGATTCCGGCTACATGGCCCGAACGGCCTTCATCGTGGACAAGTTGATGCACCACCTTGGCCTGCATGGCAAGAGTTTCATCCCCATGGTGATGGGATTCGGCTGCAACGTGCCGGCCATTATGGCCACCCGCACCATCGAAAGCCGGAAAAGCCGGCTGATAACAATTGCGCTGATTCCATTCATGTCCTGTGCCGGCCGGTTGCCGATATTCGTGCTGCTTGCGGGAGCATTCTTCCCTAAGCACGCCGCTCTGGCACTTTTGTGCATCTATGCCCTCGGGGTGGTGCTGGCAATCCTTTCGGCACTTGTGATGAAGCGTATCATCAAGGATGACGACCTCCCCTTCGTGATGGAGCTTCCTCCTTACCGCATCCCCACCGCCAAGGCCATAGGAAGGCATACTTGGGAGAAGGGAAGGCAGTACTTGCAGAAGATGGCGACCACCATTCTGATCGCGTCCGTGGTGATCTGGGCTCTGGGCTACTATCCCAAGAACGATGCCCTTCCGCGTTCGGAGCAGCAGGAGCAGA
>JAEENZ010000221.1 GCA_016283985.1 Bacteroidales bacterium
GGATTCCAAAAATGAGGTTCATGTTCTGCACAGCCTGCCCGGATGCTCCTTTGAGGAGATTGTCAATTACGGAACTGACAACGAGTTTGTTGCCGTGCTTCTCGAGGGCGATGATGCATTTGTTGGTGTTGACGACCTGCTTGAGGTCGACGGGGGAGTCGCTTACGAAGGTGAAGGCGGCATCCGCGTAGTAATCCTTGTAAAGGGCCACGGCTTCCTCTCCGCCGAGAGGGCAGTCCAGGGTGATGCTCGCGAAGATACCCCTCGCGAAATCTCCCCGCATCGGAACGAAGTTCAGGGAGGCCTTGCAGCCTGGCTGGACAATGCCCAGGTTCCTGTTGATCTCGATGAGATGCTGATGCCCGAATACCTTGTATGTAGATATATTGTCGTTCCTCCAGCTGAAATGAGTGGTCGCTCCGGGCTTGACGCCTGCGCCGGTGGAACCTGTGATAGCGGTGACGTTCACGTCGCCCGCAAGCAGTCCGGCGGCGGCGAGGGGAAGCAGGCCGAGCTGGATGGCCGTGGCGAAACACCCGGGATTGGCCACCTTGTCGGCACCCTTTATCTTGTCGCCTTGCCATTCGGGAAGGCCATACACGTAGCCGTTGCTTTCATCCCTGTAATCCTGCGCCAGGTCCACCACCTTCAGCCCTTCCGGGCGGGGATGGGAGGCCCAGAATTCCCCGCTTTTTCCATGTGCGGAGCAGAGGAACAGCACGTCGATGCCGGAAAGGTCGACGGTATCGGTGAAATGGATGTCGGTATCTCCCAGAAGCCCTTCATGTACCTCGTACAGAGGCTTTCCGGCGCTGCTTTCGGAATGCACGAAGGCCAGTTCCGCTTCCGGGTGGTTGACCAGGATGCGGATGAGTTCTCCGGCCGTGTATCCGGCGCCGCCAATGATGCCTGCCTTAATCATCTTCTAACTCCTCCTGATGTGCTCCGTAATACACTCTCAGCGGGGTGGAGAGCAGTTTAATGAATCCCTTGGCCTCTTCTGCCGTCCATCCTTTCTGGCTCTCGCCGTATTCTCCCAGTTTGGACGCCACGAGGTCGTCGGGGGAATCGACTCCGACGGTGGAGAAGGAGTAGGGCCTGAGTTCCAGGCTGACCGTTCCGTTCACGTTCCTCTGGCTGCTTTCCAGCATGGCTTCGATATCTCTCATGACGGGTTCGAGATACTGGCTTTCGTGCAGGAACATCCCGTACCAGTTCGCCACCTGGTCTTTCCAGTACTGCTGCCATTTGCTGAGGGTGAACTTCTCCAGGAACTTGTGGGCGGCGATGATAAGCATGGGAGCCGCGGCTTCGAAACCGACGCGCCCCTTGATGCCGATGATGGTGTCTCCTACGTGCATGTCGCGTCCGATTCCGTAGGCGGATCCTATCTCCTCGACGGCGCAGATGGCCTTTATCTTGTCGGAATACTTCTTGCCGTTCACGCTGCAGAGTTCCCCTTTCTCGAATCCGAGGGTGAGCGTTTCGCTGCCGGTCTTGCTGACCTGCTTGAGATATGCGCTTTCCGGCAGGCCCTGCTTCGAATCTAGGATTTCCCCGCCACAGATGGAGGTGCCCCAGATTCCCACGTTGTAGGAATACTTCAGCTTGGCGAAGTCCGCCGGGAATCCGTGGGAGTTGAGGTAGTCGATTTCTTCCTTGCGGGAGATGTTTCCGTCGCGGGTGAGGGTGATGATTTCCATGCCGGGGCACATGACCAGGAAGGTCATGTCGAAGCGGACCTGGTCG
This sequence comes from Bacteroidales bacterium, assembly GCA_016283985.1. The sequence goes on from JAEENZ010000221.1 coordinate 1,750, forward strand.
TTGCCGGCCCCGGTGGATCCATGCGCAATGGCGTCCGCACCTATCTCCTTCGCATATTTTGCAATCGCAATTCCCTGGAAGATGCGTTCGGATGAAACGGAAACGGGGTATGTGCCGTTACGCAGCACATTGCCGAAAACCATGTATTTCAAGCTCTTGGCATAATACTCTTCCGTAACGTCGAGCGTAACGTACTTCTTCGCGCCGAGTTTGTAGGCATTTTCTTCGTTCTGCCTGAGTTGCGCTGCAGAAAAGCCGCCGGTGTTGGCACAGGCCGCATAAACTTCGTATCCCTTTTCCTTTGCGAGATACATGACGGTATAGGAGGTGTCGAGGCCCCCGCTGTATGCTACTACTACTTTTTTCATTATTCTCCGGGATGATGGATTTCCAAATGCTCCTTGGGATCGAACAGCAGGCCGGTGCAGAGGCAGAGCCTGTATTCGTTACGGGTGAGGATGTCGAAGTTGCGGCAGCCCTGGCAGCCTTTCCAGAATTCGGGATCGTCGGTCAGTTCTGCGAATGGAACCGGGCGGAAACCGAATTCATAGTTCATCTTCATCACCGCTGCGCCCGTGGTAATCGAGAAAATCTTGGCGTCGGGGAAAAGGGTGCGGGAGAGGATGAATGTCTGCTCCTTGATACGCTTGGCGAGACCCAGGCCACGGAATTTGTGCGCGACGATGAGGCCGGAGTTCGCCACGAATGATTTGCCGCCCCAGCTTTCTATGTAGGAGAAACCGGCAAAATCCCCGTCCTCGGCGATTGCGATTACCGCTTTTCCGGCGTTCATTTTCTCTTTGATATATTCCGGAGAACGGTTGGCGATACCTGTTTTGCGTTCGAGAGATGACAGGTAAATCTCTTCGCAGATAGCTTCTGCATAGTTCAAGTGGCTTTCGTTGGCCACCATTACTTTAATATCCATACTCTTTCTGGCTATGGAGTGCCCGCCGGAGATAACACAATATCCCTAATGGCAAGACAAACCGAGATTGTCAATTGCAATTATTAGGAGGAAATTCTATTTGGAAGTATGCTGGGAATTTCCGGAGATATTTGGGAGGGTTCTACGCCTCCTATCTTCGGGCTCGAGTGTCTTTATGGATGCTAAAGACGGTCATACGACTGCAAATATAAGCATTTCTGTTTTATTTGCAAGTTTTTTTGTGCCACCAG
>JAEENZ010000222.1 GCA_016283985.1 Bacteroidales bacterium
AAAAAAATGTGTACCTTTGCAGTCCTTTCGAGGGTTTAGCTCAGTTGGTTTAGAGCGCTTGCTTGACAGGCAAGAGGTCACTGGTTCAAATCCAGTAATCCTCACAAAACGGCAGCCGCATCCGGTTGCCGCTTTTATTTGTTTATGGCGTGAATTTTGTATAAATTCGCGCCGTAATTTTTTATATATGGTTAGTTTAATGTTGGTTGCCGTCGCTGCCCTGGCCCCGGCAGACACAATAGCGCAGCAGCAGGCTCCGGCCGTCCTAACGCTGGACGATGCCATAAAGATAGCCCTGGACGAAAGCCCTTCCATCAAGATAGCGAACCTTGAGGTGCAGCGCGCGGAATTCGCAAAGAAGGGAAGCTATGCCATGCTTTTTCCTCAGATAGGCGCATCCGCATCCTACCAGCGTACCATCAAGAAGCAGGTAATGTACATGGGAGGCGGCGATGATGACGACGACAGCAGCGGAGGAGGAATGTCTTCCATGATGTCCGGCATCCTGGATCCCATAATGTACTACATCAATGAGCTCTATAAAGGCACCGGCGTGCCCTTCGTTCCCTATGTCCCCAAACCGAGCACTGACGACGACTCCTCCGACGGAGGCATTGCGGTAGGCCGCTGGAACACCTTCAACGCGGGCATCACGGCCACCATGCCCCTCATCAACGCCCAACTCTGGCAGAGCCTCGCCATCTCCGGGGAAAGTGTGGACCTGGCGGTAGAGAAGGCCCGCAGTTCCCGCCTCGAAATGGTGAACCAGGTGAAGCAGGCCTATTACGGAGTGCTTCTCGCAAAGGAGGCGAACCACGTCTACAAGAGCGTTTTCGACAACGCCGTGCAGAACCTCGAGCTCACTCAGAAGAAATACAACGCCTCCAAGGCCTCTGAACTGGACCTTGCCCGCGCCAAGACCACCGTGGCCAACGCGGTGCCGAACCTCTTCAACTCCGAGAACTCCATCTACCTGAGCCTCTGGCAGTTGAAGGCCATCATGGGCATCGACCTTGAGGCTGATATCGACGTCAAGGATTCCCTTCTGGTCTATTCCGGTGGGATGTCCTCCGTGCTGAACGAAAGCGAGCTCGGCCTCTCCGGCAACAGCACCCTGCGCCAGCTCGAGATCCAGGCGGACCAGCTCGCGAACACGGTGAAGATGCAACAGTACGCCTATCTTCCCACCCTGTCGCTGGCCTTCTCCTATAGCCTGAACGCGATGACCAACGACTTCAAGTTCGAGGAGTACCACTGGACCCCTTACTCCTATGTCGGACTCAGCCTCAGCATTCCCATCTTCTCCGGCGGGCAGCGCCTGAACGACCTCCGTCAGACCAAGGTGCAGAAGAGCCAGCTCGCCATCCAGCGCGAGAACACCGAGCGCCAGCTGCGCATCGCCATACGCCAAAGCCTGAGCACGATGGAAACTGCCGTCAAGAGCCACGAATCGGCCCTGGACGCCCTCGAATCCGCACAGAAGGCCTACGACATCGCGGCCAAATCCTATGAAATCGGCCGCAGCACCCTCACGGATCTCGATGCCGCCCAGCTCGCCCTGACCCAGGCCCAGCTTGCCGCCAGCCAGGCAATCTACAACTACCTCGTGGCCAAGGCCGGCCTCGAGAGCACCATCGGAGCAGACTACACAGCAGATAATACAACAAAATGAAGAAGATAAGCATAATCGCACTTGCAGCCCTCATACTGGCGGGCTGCGGTCAGAAGAAGGATTCCCAGGAGCAGGCACAGCAGGCCGCCCAGGAAGCCCAGCCCAAGGCCCAGACCGTGAAGGTCCAGCCCGCGGCAAAGCAGGAAGTGAAGCAGGACGGCACCTATTCCGCCACCGTGCAGGCATTCGCCGTCAACAATATAGCCCCCCAGAGCGGCGGCCGCATCCAGAAGATCAACGTCGAGGTAGGGGACTATGTGGGTAAGGGACAGATACTTGCAGAGATGGACCGCGTCCAGCTCGACCAGGCCAAACTTCGCCTATCCAACGCCGAGACCGAGCTCGGGCGCCTCAAGCAGCTCTATGAGCAGGGAGGCCTTGCCCAGAGCGACTACGAGGCCGCCGAACTCAACTATAAGGTCAGCAAGAGCACCTACGACAATCTGGTGGAGAACACCATCCTTCGTTCGCCCATCACCGGCGTGGTCACCGCCCGCTACTACGACCGCGGGGACATGTACGGAATGGCCAGCCCCATCTTCACCGTGCAGCAGATAACCCCCGTCAAGATACTTGTGGGTATCTCCGAAGGGGATTATACCAAGGTTTCGAAAGGGGATAAGGTCACGCTGAGCGTGGACGCCCTTCCCGGCAAGACCTTCGACGGCACCATAAAGCGCATCTATCCCACCATCGATCCCATGACCCACACCGTGAACGTGGAGGTGCAGGTGCCCAACACCGACCGCCAGCTCCGTCCGGGCATGTATGCCAAGGTGAACGTGACCTTCGGCCACAACCGCAGCATAGTGGTGCCGGATGCCGCAGTGGTGCGCCTGCAGGGCTCCGGCCAGCGAAACGTGTTCGTGGTGGAGGATGGCATCGCAGTGCAGAAGGAGGTCTCCCTCGGGCGTCACTTTGACGGTCAGTATGAGATACTTTCCGGCCTGGAAGAAGGCGAGCAGGTGGTGGTCAAGGGCGGAAGCGCCCTCCGAAACGGCGCCCAGGTTGAGGTAATCGAGTAAGGATATGAGCGTAATCAAATCTGCAGTCAAGAACCCGGTGACGACGGCCCTGGTCTTCGTCGCCTTCGTGGTGTTCGGCGTCTATTCGCTCATCAACACCTCCATAGCGCTCTTCCCTGAGTTCGACGCCAATACAATCATGGTGATGAGTTCCTATCAGGGCGCGAACGCCCAGGATATCGAGACCAACCTCACCAAGATCCTGGAGAACTCGCTCAACAGCGTGGAGGACCTGAAGAAACTCAGCTCCCAGAGCAAGGAGAACGTCAGCATCCTCACCCTCGAATTCGAATACGGCACCGACATCGAAGAGGCCACCAACAACGTGCGCGACAAGCTCGACATGGTGAATTCCGTGCTGCCGGACGGCGCCACCACGCCGGTCATCTTCAAGTTCAGCGCGGACGACATGCCCATCATGATGTTCACTGCCTCCGCCACCGAGTCGGTTTCCGGCCTCGACAAGATACTGGACGAGCAGGTAGCCACCCCTCTGGCCCGAATCAAGGGCGTGGGCACGGTCAGCATCGACGGCGCCCCCACCCGGGAGATACAGGTCTACTGCGATCCGGGCAAGCTGGAGGCCTACCATCTGAGCGTGGCGGCCATCTCCCAGATAATAGCCGCGGAGAACCGCAACCTCCCTTCCGGCAACATCGACATCGGCTCCGGCACCTACTCCCTGCGTGTGCAGAAGGAGTTCGAGGACCCGTCCGAGCTGATGGATATAGTCGTGGGCTACAACGGCAGCCAGACCATACTCCTGAAGGATGTCGCCACCATCCGGGACGGCAGCCAGGAGCGTGAGCAGGAATCCTACACCGACGGCATCCGCGCAGCTCGAATCGTCATCCAGAAGCAGGCCGGCGCCAACACCGTGAACGTCAGCCGCGGGGTGCACAAGCAGCTGGAGCATATCAAGAAGACCCTGCCCTCGGATATCAAGATCAACCAGATCTTCGACTCCTCCGATGAGATCGTGGACACTATCCACTCCCTCATCGAAACCATACTCATCACCTTCGCGGTGGTCATGCTGGTGGTGTTCGTCTTCCTCGGCCGATGGAGGACCACCTTCATCATCATCCTCTCCATCCCTATCGCACTGCTGGCGTCGCTGGTCTACCTCTTCGCCACCGGCAACACCCTCAACATCGTGTCGATGGCCTCGCTGTCGCTGGCCATAGGTATGGTGGTGGACGATGCCATCGTTGTGCTGGAAAATGTAAGCACGCACATCGACAGGGGAGAGAAGCCGGTCGAGGCGGCCATCCACGGCACCTCCGAAGTGGGTATCTCCGTCATCGCATCCACCCTCACCATGCTCTGCGTCTTCCTGCCACTCACCTTCATCAAGGGTATGACCGGTGTGATGTTCCAGCAGCTGGGATGGATAGTGACCCTGATCATGGTGGTATCCACCACCGCCGCCCTCTCCCTGGTGCCTATGCTCTGCGCCCAGTTCCTCGGCGGCCGCCGCAGCGACTCCAAACTCTACCGCCTCTTCTTCACCCCCATCGACAAGGCCCTGAACGGGATTTCCGCGGGATACGCCCGCCTGATCGGATGGGCTACCACTCACCGCAAGGCCGTCATTTTCGGCGCCTTCGGCATACTGATGGCGACGCTTGTCTTCCTCGCCCCGAGGCTCAAGACCGAGTACTTCCCCAAGGGAGATTCCGACCGTATTGTGGTGAACGTGACCCTGCCCGTCGGCACCGCCCAGAGCGTGACCGCGGAGCTGGCGAACAATATCTATTCGGAGCTGGTCGAGGGTATCCCGGAGATCACCGTCTGCAACGTCACCTACGGCCAGGCGGATTCCGACAACCTGCTGGGATCGATGCGCAGCAACGGCACGCACATCATCTCCATCAACATGCACATCGGCACCAAGAGCGAGCGAGAACGTTCCTCCGGCGACATTGCCGACCAGGTGCGCGGGATCCTTCGGCACTATCCCGAGATCCGCAAGGCCACCGTCGGTGAAGGCGGCGGCATGATGGGCGGGGCATCGAGCGTGTCGCTGGAGATCTACGGCTACGATTTCGAGGAGACGGATGCAGCCGCCAAGGCCATCCAGGCCAAGATGCTGGAGTGCCCCGAGTTCGCTCAGGTCATCCTCAGCCGCGATGAGTACACCCCCGAATTCATGGTAGACTTCGACCGCGAGAAGCTGGCCCTGAACGGGCTGAACTCCACCACCGCCGGTTCCGCGTTCAGCGCGGCGATGAGCGGCAGCGTGGCATCCTACTACCGTGAGGACGGCGACGAATACTATATCCGCGTCCGCTATGCACCGGAGTTCCGCACAAGCGTGGAGGATATGGAGAATATCATTGTCTATACTCCCACCGGCAAGGGCATACGCCTGAAGGAACTGGGCAGGATTGTGGAGACGGAGGTGCCGCCGACCATCGAGCGCCGCAACCGCCAGCGCTACATCACCGTCACCGCCCTGGTGGCCAACAAGGTGGCCCTTTCCGAGGCTGTCGCGGTGACCAACCGCATCCTCGACGAGACCCCTATGCCCGCGAACCTCTACAGCGTCATCTCCGGCGACTATGAAGATCAGCAGAAGATGTTCTCGGACATGGCGGTGCTGATGGTGCTGATGATAATGCTGGTCTACATAGTGATGGCAGCGCAGTTCGAGAGTTTCCTGAGCCCCTTCGTGATCATGTTCAGCCTGCCTTTTGCGGCGGTCGGCGTGATCCTGGGCCTCTGGGCCACGGGTACTGCATTGAGCGTAATGGGTATGGTGGGTATTATAATATTGATAGGTATAGTCGTGAAGAACGGTATCGTGCTGATCGACTACACCATCCTCTGCCGCGAGAGGGGAATGAGCGTGCTGGAGGCATCCGTGACCGCAGCCCGCAGCCGTCTGCGCCCTATCCTGATGACCACCCTCACCACCGTGCTGGGTATGCTTCCCATGGCCCTCGGCCGCGGGGAAGGATCCGAAATGTGGAACGGTCTCGGAATGGTGGTCTGCTGGGGACTTACCATTTCCACGCTTGTAACTTTGGTTTTAATACCCGCAGTTTACTGCGTCTTTGCAACGCGGCAGGAGAAACGTGCATCTAAAAGATACGAGATTATATGAAAGCGGTGTTCATAGTTTACAATCAGGCATACGGCGATGAGATAGTCGCCGTGGTCGAAAGCCTGGGCCAGCGCGGTTTCACACGCTTCGACGGCGTGGGCGGACGCGGCTCCGTAGACGGAATCCCGCATCTCGACAGTCATGCTTGGCCGGAGTACAACGATGCCCTGATGCTGATGGTCGAGGACGCGAAGGTGGCACCGCTCATGGACGCCCTGCGGGCGAAGGATGCCGAAACCCCCGATTTGGGGATACGGGCATTCAGCTGGAATTTGGAACAAATTCTATAATTTTTTATATCTTTGTGAGTATGATTGTTTTAGACGAAAACAACTTCGAGACCGTCATCGGTTCCCAGCCGGTTGCAATGATCGACCTCTGGGCCTCCTGGTGCGGCCCCTGCCGCATGCTTTCTCCCACCGTGGACGACATTGCCGCCGAGTATGACGGCCGCGTCGCCGTCGCCAAGTGCAACGTGGACGACAACGAAGAGATCGCGGAGAAATTCGGCGTGCGCAGCATCCCCACCCTCCTCTTCTTCAAGGACGGCCAGCTCGCAGACAAGACCGTGGGTCTCGTATCCAAACAGGAAATAGAAACTATACTTAATAATTTACTGTAATATGAAAAAATTAGTTATCGCGATTGCTGCTGCCCTCGTGGCATTCAGCGCTTCCGCACAGGTCGGTGTCATCGCCGGTCTCACTTCTTCCCAGAGCGACTACAAAGAAGCTTGGGCACATATCAATGAGGTTACCCAGTATCACGTGGGTGCAACCCTCAAACTCCCTCTCCCTCTTGGATTCGCAATTCAGCCCTCCATCATCTATAACGTTAAAGGTACTTCCGTAGAGAACATGAAGGCAGAAGGCACCGATGTCACCGCTTTCAAGACCGACTCTTCCACCGGAATGCTCGAACTCCCCGTACAGGTTCAGTGGGGTATCGGCATCGCAGGCGTAGTCCGTCCCTATGTGTTCGCAGAGCCTTTCGTCGGTCTCGCAATCAATGGTGAGAACAAAGTCGACGTTGCAGGTCTCGTCAATACTGAAGACAAGGCTGAATGGGACAATGTGAAGGATCGCCTCGAATATGGCTTCGGCGTCGGCGCCGGCGTGGAGATTCTCAAGCACCTCCAGGTATCCGTCCGTTACTACTGGAATCTCGGCGGCCTCTATGGCACCGACGAGAGCGGTGAGAGCAAGACTACCGCCAGCATGAATCCCAGCGATTATGTCAACATCGCCCAGAACCAGAAGGTCAGCGGCGTGATGGCTTCCATAGCTTTCCTGTTCTAAAGATTTATATGTCGGGAAAAAAGGCGGTGTTCTTTTGCTCCGCCAGCAAGAATATAGATCCCAAATACAATCAGGCCGCGCGGGAATCAGTCCGTGCGGCTTGTTTGGCTGGATATGGCATCGTGTCCGGGGGATCTTTCCGCGGAACCATGGGGGTTGTGTGTGACACTGCGAAAGAGCTTGGCGCACCCAGCTACGGGGCCATGCCGGAGTTTATGAAAGGCCTTGAATACGAAGGCCTTACCGAGCTTCGCTGGGCCCCTACCATGAGCCTCCGCAAAGAAATGATGCGCGAAGGAGTCTGCCTTGCGGTGGCCCTTCCCGGAGGCATCGGCACCATGGACGAGCTTTTCGAGACCATGGTGCTCGCCAAACTCGGCCGCTTCCACGGGCGCATCGCGGTGCTCAACCTTGACGGCTTCTACGAGCCGCTCAGGGCTCTGTTGAACCATTTCGTAGAAACCGGGATGCTCGAGCCGAAGGATGCCGCTCTGGTCTCTTTCGCCGACACTCCCGAAGAGCTTGCAAAACTTTTTTGATGGACAGGAATTCGGTCATAGCCTTTCTGGGAAAGGATTGGGATGTGATGCAGGAGCTGATATCCAAGGCTCTCGGGTCCGATGTCCCCATGCTGAATGAAATCAACCTGAGGTTGCTGGATAATGCCGGCAAGATGCTTCGTCCCAGGCTCACCATGCTCTTTGCACGCATCTGCAGTGGGTCTGAACTTACAGAAGAAAGCATACGATACGCTGCTGCGGTGGAGGTGCTTCACAATGCAACGCTCATCCATGACGATGTGGCCGACGAGGCTATGATGCGTCGCGGCAAGCCTACCTTGATGTCGTATCTTGGCGCCGTTCCAGCCGTGCTTGTCGGCGATTTCTGGCTTGCCAGGGCAGTGGGGCTGCTCTCGGACTGCTCCGACATGAAGTGGACCCTGGATGCCTTCACCCGCACCCTTACTGATCTTTCGGAAGGGGAGATGCTGCAGCAACAGAAGGCTTTCACCTCCGACACCACGATGGAAGACTATCTTCGCATCATCTATTGCAAGACCGGCAGCCTGTTCGTGACGGCCTGCCAGAGCGGTGCGAAGTCGGTGCAAGCGTCCGAAAAGATGATCCGGGCAGCCGGCCGTTACGGCAAGGCGCTTGGCCTGGCTTTCCAGATCCGGGACGATATCCTGGACTATGCCGGCGACGAGAAGACGGGAAAGCCCGTGGGTATCGACCTTCTGGAGCAGAAAATTACCCTGCCCCTTCTGGGGGCTCTTTCCAACTCGCCAGACGAGCAGAAGTGGAGGCAGATGATCCATGAGATTCCCATGCATCCCGGGAACTGCGATGCCATCCGCGATTTCGTGCTCTCGAACGGCGGTGTTGAATTTGCAGAAAAGAAACTTGAAGACTATGTAAGCGAGGCGGTGCACGCCCTGGACATCTTCCCGGACTGCGCCGAAAAGGAAATCCTTGCCGGCGTCGCCCACTTAAACTCGGTCCGCGACAAATGAGTGAACTTCTGAATACCCTCTGCGGGATGGCCGACTCCGGCCGTGTTCCCCATGCCATCCTCCTTCACGAAGAGGACGGCGGCGGAGGCGTGGCCCTCGGGATGAAGTTTCTGGAGCATCTCTACGGAGGCAACCCCCGCGTGGCTAAGATGATACATCCCGACATCCATTTCGTGTTCCCGTTGATCCTTTCGGGGGATGCGGTGTCGGAGCAGTATGCGAAGGAGTGGAGGGCCCTGGTGCAGGAGAATCCCGGTTTCAGCGAGGGCGACCTCTACGATGCACTGGGGTTCGAAGGCAAGAATACGGTGATCTCAGTCAAGGAGGCAAACTTCCTCCTGGGGGTGCTGAGCCGTTATTCGCTGGAAGGAGGATACACAACCGTGGTGATCTATCTTCCCGAAAAGATGAATTCCGTGGCAGCCAACAAGTTGCTGAAGATATTGGAAGAACCCCCGCAGCAGACGCTGTTCCTGATGGTGACACATGCGCCCGAGCGGCTTCTGCCCACGATCCTGTCCCGCTGCCAGCTGTTCCGGATGGAGTCTTCCGGCAGCGCCGAGGTTACGCTGCGCTACGATGACGGCGGGCTCCTCTCTTCGCTGATGGATGCGGTGATCGCGCGGGATCTTTCTGCCGCGCTGGAGGTAGGGGAGCAGCTTGCAGCCCTGCCGTCGCGCGATTCGATGCGGGCCTTCTGCCGCTATGCCGCCGAGAAGATGCGCCGCGTTTTTCTGGTGCAGCAGGGGCTGTCTTCCTTAGCTGGAGACGATGCCGAAGCTGCCGCCTGGGCCGCTGCCTGCAAGAAAACCTTCCCGCGCAAGGCGCTGGAAGCTCTCGACAAGGCGTCCGCTCTGATTGGAAGAAATGTGAACCAGAAGATCCTTTTCACCGACATGGTGGACAGGTTCTACGTTAATATATAGTATATGGATAAGGAATCTATAAGGATGGACTGCAACCGGGGTTGCGTGGTTTCGACCGACGTGACTACCGGGGAAGAACATTTTACATACCGCGAGGGCTGCTGCAAGCTCCGCGACCACAACTATCTGGCCGGCATCCCGGACCAGAGTTTCAAAGATATCTTCGAGGTGCGCTTCAAGAACACCCGCAAGGCGTTTTACAGGAACGCTTCCGGGCAGAACGTGAAGCTGGGCGACATGGTGATAGTTGAGGCTACTACCGGTTGCGACCTTGGCATCGTGACTTTGGAAGGCCCCCTGGTGGGCCGTCAGCTCAAGTGCAAAGGGATTGATCCTGAGGCGGTTGAGCTCAAGAAGATCTACCGTAAGGCCAAGCAGTCCGATATCGAAAAGTGGCAGGAGGCCATAGCCCGCGAGCAGGATACCATGATCCAGGCCCGCCGCATCGCTGCGGAGATGGGGTTGGAGATGAAAATCGGCGACGTGGAGTTCCAGGGAGACGGCAGCAAGGCAATCTTCTACTACATTGCCGACGGCCGCGTGGACTTCCGCCAGCTGATCAAGGTCTTTGCCGAAGAGTTCCGCATACGCATCGAGATGAAGCAGATCGGTGCGCGCCAGGAGGCCGGGCTGATCGGTGGCCTCGGGGTGTGCGGACGCGAACTGTGCTGCGCCCGGTACATAAATAATTTTAAGAGTATTTCCACCTCCGCCGCCCGTGTGCAGGACCTGTCGCTGAATCCGCAGAAACTGGCGGGGCAGTGCGGCAAGCTGAAATGCTGCCTGAACTACGAAGTGGCTGTGTATCAGGATGCCCAGTCGCGCATACCGCGCGTAGTCGAGCCTTTGGAGTTCGAGGACGGTTTTGCCTATCTGCGCAAGACCGACATCCTGAAGGAGGTCATGTATTTCTCGTACGACAAGCATTCGGACGCCGATCTTTATGCCCTGGATGCCGCCGACGTGATGGAGATTATCCGCATGAACCGCAACGGGGTGAAGCCCGAGTCCCTAAAGTCTGAACCCGAGCCCGCCTCGCCGGAGTTTGTGACTGCGGTTGGCGATGACGCCATCAACCGCTTCGACGCCCCCAAGCGCAAGAAGAAGCGCAACAAGAATCGTAAGAAATAGAAATGTTCAACAGAGCAGGAGTATCCCCAATTGCCTCTGCTGCACGCTGCCTTGTTTCTGCAATTCTGCTGATTATGGCCGTGGCGTGCAGCAAGCCGGGGTCGTGGGAGCAGTTCATTCGGGCTGAGGATGCACCGGGCGGGGTGTATGAATTCGTCATTCCGGCTTCATCTGTCATTCCGTCTTCATCTGTCATTCCGAGCGAAGCGAAGGAAACCACTTTCGACCTGACATTCTACACCTCTCCCCTTGACGAACCCCTGCAGTTGGCAGTCACTTGGCTTTATTCTCCCGGCGACATCCTTCTGACTGAAACCGTATGGTTTCCGGCCGGGGAGCACCGCGCCCTCTACCGCAGTGGCATTACGATTCCGACAGGGGCAGAGGTGTCCCCCTTCGGGAGTTCGCTTCGCTCACCCCACCATTCCTTCGGGACGGTCCCCCCGCTTCCGTCGGGGTCCCCTAAAAACTGTCGTTTTTTTGGGTGCACACGCGGGTGCTACGTCCCTCAGGGGGACACCTCTGCCACAGTTCGACCTTCCTTATTTTCGGGCGAAAACGTGGAAGGTGCCGTTGTTTTACCCCCGACCTTCCATGATTCTGGGCAAAAACAAGGAAGGTCCCAGGAAAAAAGTGGGGACCTTCCTCAAAAAGTGGCAAAAACGTGGAAGGTCATAGTCAAACCAGTCAACCCGCCGGAGAACTTCCGGGGGCTGGGCATAATCTGCAAGACAAACTATGGGACACGGTAAACTGCGCAAATTCGCCGAGAACGAGACTTTCCACTGCCTGTTGCAGCCCAGCGCCGAAGAAGTGCTGGCCGATGGCTATTTCAACCTTGCAGACCATCCGGTAAAGGGTCGCTGGATCGAGCAGATGTTCGGCGGTCACGATGGCCCTATAATCTTGGAGCTTGGCTGCGGAAAGGGGGAGTACACCCTGGAACTCGCGCGGCGCAATCCCGACAAGAATTACATAGGTGTCGACATCAAGGGCGCACGTCTGTGGCGTGGTGCCAAGACCGCTACGGAAGAAGGGCTGCGCAATGTCGCTTTCCTCCGCACCCGCATCGAGTTCATCACGGCATTCTTCGGCTCCGGCGAAGTCTCCGAAATCTGGCTCACCTTCTCCGACCCCCAGCTTCGCGCCAGCGAGAACAAGCGCCTGTCGTCCGCCATGTTCCTTGAGCGTTACCGCACTTTCCTGAAGCCGGGTGGCCGCATCCATCTCAAGACCGACAGCCGCTTCCTCTACGAATATACCCTCGCCGTCGCCACCGTCAACGGCCTCCAGATCCTCGCCTCCTGCACGGATTTATATATGGACCCTTCCCGACCTTCCTTGATTCCGAGCCAAAACAAGGAAGGTACCCAGGAAAAGATGGGGACCTTCCTTAATTCCGGGCAAAAACAAGGAAGGTCCCCCCAAAATAGTGGGGACCTTCCTCAAAAAGACGAAAAAACAAGGAAGGTCGAACTCCCGGCCGAAGTGCGGGAAGTGCATACATTCTACGAAACCATGTTCCTGGAGATGGGCCTTCCCATAACCTATATGGAATTCTGCCCGGATCATGACGGCCCCTATCTGAACCCCCGGGACCCTGAAGATTTCGACTCTGCCTACTGGCGCACCGCCGAGGGCCCCCGCCGCTCCTTCAATCATCAATAATTATGGTTGTAAAAAAGGATTAGTTTAATTACCTTTGTAAACTATGATGAAGGAAAGCAAATGGGTGGTAAGTGATCCTGCACCGGCAGACAAGGTCAACAGCCTTGCTGCGGAGGTGGGTATCGACCGCGTGCTGGCAGAACTGCTGGTCAAGCGAGGGGTCGAGACCTTCGAGCAGGCCCGTGCTTTCTTCCGCCCCAGCCTAGAAAACCTTCACGATCCCTTCCTGATGAAGGATATGGACAAGGCCGTGGAACGACTTCATCAGGCCATCACCGGCAACGAGAAGATTCTCGTCTATGGCGACTACGATGTGGACGGAACCACTGCCGTGGCACTGGTGTACTCCTTCATCAAGCGCTATACCGACCTGGTGGACTTCTACATACCCGACCGCTACGACGAAGGTTACGGCGTTTCCGGCAAGGGTATCAAATGGGCCGCCGACAACGGATTCGGCCTCATCATCACCCTGGACTGCGGCATCAAGGCCATTGAAAAGGTGGACCTCGCAAAGAGCCTCGGGGTAGATGTCATAATCTGCGACCATCATCTCCCCGAGCTGGAACTTCCGAAGGCCATCGCCGTGCTGGACCCCAAGCGGGAAGATGACACATATCCCTTCGACGACCTCTGCGGCTGCGGAGTAGGATTCAAACTGGTGCAGGCATATTCCCGAAAATACGAGATTCCGTTCGAGACCCTCATCCCCTTGCTGGACCTGCTCGTGGTGAGCATCGCGTCCGACCTGGTGACGGTGGTAGGGGAGAACCGCATCCTGGCTTACTATGGCCTCAGGCAGCTGAATGAGAATCCCCGGAAGGGCCTGCTCGCCATGATCAACCTGTCCAAGCTCGAGCCCGGGCACATTACGGTAGATGACATAGTCTTCAAGATAGGCCCACGCATCAACGCAGCAGGGCGCATGGAGACCGGCCGCCTCGCCGTAGAACTGCTGACCGCCACCGAAACGGGCAAGGCGATGATAGTAGGGGAGAAGATCAACAACAATAACAACGAGCGCAAGAACGTAGACCGCGAGATCACGGCCGAGGCCTTGGAGATGGTAGAGTCCGGCAAATGCCTCGCGCGGGAGAACGTCACCATCGTCTACAATCCCAAATGGAACAAGGGCGTGGTGGGCATCGTGGCATCCCG
>JAEENZ010000223.1 GCA_016283985.1 Bacteroidales bacterium
AAAGCATTTACAAAATACCGGATCCAACATCGGAACTGTTTGTACCCTCAACCCCAGTCTTTCCATATTAATAATTATAAACAGTTCCATTTGATCGTGGATGGAGAACCAGACAAACAAATATAAGACTTTGACTTGAATCTTACAAGTCTCTTTTAGAATAGCGGTAAGCAGTATGTCAAAGAACGTGCGGGGCACGCGCCCCTTTGGGACCCCGGGCGTCGGTCAGGGCGCCTGGGGTAAAAAAGATTAATCTATAGACCCGACAGAAACCCCTGAAGCCATAGTGCCATCACTATTCGTGGGGGTTTTGTTGGGGCCGCATAGCCTTTTCATCGTTATGTCCGATGAAGAACTAATAGTAGCATACAGAACCTTTTTATTTGAGTAACCAGTTCTTGCCCTTGTCCCTGATTCTATAACACATGACGAGAAACTATAATCATAATTCTCGTTCGAATTGCAGAATAGTCCAGCCAGGCCATCACCACTATTGGTGCCATGTATAGTGCCACCTACCTTGCAACCGCTATAAGTCGTATTCCCAGCAGACAATCCAGTTATTCCTCCAGTATACGCAAAAGGAGATGAAGAATTTGTGTTAAGCTCACCTGAATACTTGAGATTGGACAATGTCGAACTAGTGCAGTAGCCAACTACACCACCACAAATATTACGGTGATAATTGCCGTCAACAGTGCCTATACCGCCAGTCAGATAGGGACGAATGTTAGCAGTACAGACACATCCGGAAGGATTATTCTCCGTATAGGCCACAACGCCGCCAATGCAGCAGCGGAGCGCAGCATAAATCCTAATAGTGCCGGAGTTGGAGCAATTGGTAAAGGTCTTTCCGGTTATTGTGCAAAAGCCACCGGACAGACCCTCGCTGGTGCCCGTGCTACCCATTCCGGCGATTCCGCCGAAGCAGGACCAGTACTTGGGTTTATTCTCGCTGTCAGCGACCGCCAAATCGCCGGCTGAGTTATTTGTATAAACCCATCCTTCATTCTCACATCCGTTGATGGTCTGTACACCTGCGGCAGTCCAGCCACCGATGATACCTCCTCCGAATACCTGACCGCTTTGAGTCAGTTCCAAATTTAAGAACCTGATATCACTTGAATTGTAGGTATTATCAAAAGAGGAGGTAACCGCGCTCATGCCAATGATACCACCCACGTAAACTTTATCCCTGGCATTACCCTCGATGACAATATCATCGACATCATCTCCATCGGGATACAGGCTCTTGGCATAAGCAAAATCAGATGCCGCGCTGAAGGTATAGCCGCAGACACCGCCGACAGCAACTTTGGTACTTGCGGAGTTCTCCAACAGGACACCCTTGTTGTAGTTATAGGTAGTGCTGTTACCGGTAAATGTATTAGCGCCACTTACGGAACCAGCCACACCGCCCATTCTGACACCTGCTGTACCGTCTGAGCCTGTTCCAGTATTGGTGATGTTGCCAGTATTGTAGCAGCCGGTATAGGTGGTGGTACCACCAGTTGTCCATGCGACAACACCGCCGATGGAGATGGAGGAACATGCACCGGAATTCTGTACTGCACCCTTGTTGAAACAGGAGGTTACGGTAGTGTTGCCCTTGTTGTTGGAGATGACACCTGCAAACTGGCCGTCCTGTCTGGAGTTGGTACCAGAAGTGGCAGTGTTGGTAATCGTTCCTCCGGCGAGGGAGTTAGTACCGTTGGAGCAACGGGTAAGGTTACCCTCGCTGATACCCACAACACCGGAAACGTTGATTTCACTCTTGTAGGTGGAACCGTTGTTGGTAACATTACCTGTGTTATAGCAATCAGTTAAATCAGCTACGCTGTGTGCTGCCACGCCGGCAATGTTCATGTGGTAAGAAGTAGCGTTAGAGCTGGAGCCCTGGCTATAGTTGTTCACGACATTACCCGTATTGGAGGCATTGCTTACGTCGTTACCTGCATAACCGATAACGCCGCCAATATAGTTGTTCCTGGGGATGGTGCAGCCGGCAGCAACGGTAACGTCGCCGGCATTGGAAGCACCGGTAATGGTGCCGCCGCCAGCTGCGATGGAGCTGCCGCCAGAGGCTATGCCAACGATGCCGCCAACATAGGAGTGATAGCCGGAGATAAAGCCATTGACCGCAATGTCGCCATTGGCGGTATTGGTGCCGTTGGATACAGTACCGCCGGCAAGATAACCGACAATGCCACCAAGCGCCATCATACTCTCGTGAAGCTCAGTTACGGTGATAGGCGCATCGTTAGTGCCATAGATGTTGCCGCCAAGATGCTGGCCGACAAGACCTCCCGCATACATATACTGGGAGCCGCTCACGGAAGAATTGAAAATGATGGAACCGCTGTTGGTCACATTGTTATTCAATGAGTAGCCGCTGTCGGTGGTGTTGGAAAACACACGGCCCACAATGCCGCCCACTGACGGCGGTCGCTTGGTGTTCTGGCCGGTAAATGTGATGGTACCGGAATTACCTCCTCCGGATATTTCTGCACCGGTCACTGCGCCAGCTATACCGCCAATGTAGAGCTGTCCCTCGCCACTTTGGGACTGTCCAAAGTTTATAGCGCCGCTATTGGTGCAACTGGTAACAAGTTTAGCTCCAGAAAAGTATCCAATAACACCGCCGTAGCAGAGATAATTGTTATCCCCCATCGTCATACTGCCAGTAGTTGTGATGGTCATAGCGTTGGAGCAGGAAGTCACGGCTTTCGTTGAATAACCGACCACGCCGCCTACAAACAGCATGTTGCTGTGGCTTGTGTTGGAGACAGTCAGAGTGCCGCCGGTGGAGCGACAATTCTCGAGGGTGACACCTGAAACAGTATTGCTAGCTACAACACCGCCGATATAGGTTGCGTTCGTAGCGGTAGCCGTATAGTTGATATTACCGGAGTTGGTTAACTCAGTGATGGTTGAGCCTTCGTTGCAACGACCGACAACTCCGCCGATAAGCCTGGCGGTGCTTCCTCCTGTAGCCGCTACGTTTACGGTTCCCGCGTTGGTGAGGCCGGAATAGTCCCCGTTCCCATTGTTGAGACGGCCAACAACACCGCCCTGATTAAGCTGGGTTCCGGCTGCGCTGCCGGATTCAGTGGTGACGGTTCCTGCTGTAAGATTGGAGCAGGACTCCATCTCTCCCTTGTACATACCGGCCACGCCGCCTATGTGGAGAACCTTTGTGGTGGTGCAGGTGGATGCGGCCTGCACGAGACCGGAGTTGGTGCAGCCGCTGATGTTTTCAGCTACTTCTACGCCATATCCTACTACACCTCCAATCATAATGTTGCCCTCGAACTGCTCGGCACAGATTACCGTGCCGGAATTGGTGCAGTCGGAGATACTGCCCTGCGTGCCGAGGTCTCCTCCCTTCTGCGTACGGCCAATGACTCCGCCGATGGAAGGCTGCCTGTCACCGGTATGGGTTACTCCGGCATTGTCGGCCAATGTGACTGTGGCTTCGTTGGTGCAGCTAATGAAAGCACCACCACGGTTGTTGCCGACAAGACCGCCGAGGCAGGGATTGCCGGACAGGGCCGCAGAAGGAGTAAAGGTGATGGAGCCGGTGGCTGTACAGTTCTTCAGGCCGCCGATATCGTCGATCGCGGTTCCAGGGATGACCTGACGTGCAAAGATGCCGAGGTTTAAGTCCGAGGCGTCAGTGATTGAAATGCTAGAGTTCAGCGTAAGGTTTTTCACAACGCCCTTGAGGTCACTGAAAAGAGGCTTGGTAAGGCCGGAGATGGTCTTTCCATTACCGTCAAATACACCCTCGTAATCCACAATGGAATTGAAAGATGATACTGTAGCAGACGTAAGGTCCAAATTCGTGGTAACACGAGCATTAAGAGTCTTATTACCGCCATTTACTTCACTGACGAATGATAGTAACGTAGCATCATTTTTAATCTCATGGAGGTTCGTAATTTTGGATTGAACATACTCGAAAGTTCCAAGTTCGCGAACCTTGCCGGCCGTTATAGTATTGTTGTCGTTCAATACCTTGAACTCCATGTGCCCGCTATCGTTGTCCACTATCTCGCACTGTATGCCGCCAGTGTAGGTGCCGGCAGGAATGGCCACATAGAAAACGGTAGCGGTCCCAGTCAGCCGTTTATAACTGCCGAAGCTGTAATTGATGGTTCCTCCTCCAGATGCCGGGGTGAGGGTGCCGTTGAGAAGACCTGAGCCGTTCTTTCCAATGGTGAAGTTCCCCGAGAGTGATTTGTCACCGGCCACGGCTTTGAGATTCATGGAGAGAATTCCCTTGCCGCTGGCGAAAGAACCCGTGATGGAGAACTTCAGAAGGGCGCAAAGGTGATTGAATGTAACCGTCCCGGAAGGCCTTGTTGCAGAGGCTGCATACATGGGCATAGCCGCGTCGTCAAAGTCATTGGCATAATATGTCTGGGAAGCGGGAATGGAGACCTGGTTATCGTGACCGTCAACACCCCTGTACAGGAAATTATAGACCGACAGACCAGAAGTCGGCTTGAAAGAAGCCGAAATCTGTGTGTCAGAATCCTTGGTGGATTCAGTGGGGGCAGATCCGTTAAGTGAAACGCGATTTTGGTCCCCGGTAGACCACCTCACGGGATAGGAAGAACCGTCCTTGGTGCCAAGAGCGGTCTTGGTTTCAAGAGGTTCTGCATATTCAGGAACAGAAAACACAACGGTAACAGTGCTTTCGTCCCCCGGCTGACTGAGGGCGTACTGCGAAAGGAGTTCGTCCTGAGGGAGGTCAATTTCTTTGGCACAGCCGAAACTGAGAGCGAACAGTGCTAATATGCTAAATATTGTATATACTTTTTTCATAACTGTTGGCGTCTATTCAAACAATATTTGGGCAACTACAGGGAAATGGTCTGAAGGACACCATGTTTTGGTAACCTCTTCAGTTGCACCCGTCGGTTCACCAGTTTCTTCATCTAGAACAGCTACACTTGACGTGACATCGTAAGTGACTCGTACCGTCTTGTATGTCTCAGCAGAGATGTTTTGGGTTGATCCGTCCTTGAGCCAGATGTGGTCTATGCGGAACTGGGGGTATTTCATATTGGTCATGTAATGGGCACCCCAATTACTTCCTGTCTGGGTTCCGGGGTAACTGATATATATATCGGACATATTACCAGCCGCGTACACTTCGTCGTAGGCGTTGGTAAGTCCGCCACTGGTCATCGATGTATAAGCGGCATCGGCCCTGGTCTTCTTGGTGTCGTAGTAAGGCCCGAAGTTAAAGTCACCCATCACTATATAAGGAAGGCTCCCGGCCTTGGCGTTACAGAAGTACTTGAGGTTGTTTACAATCCTCGCCCTGCGGGCCACAATGAGTTCGTTCTCCTTGTCATACTTGCCATCAGTTTTAGGCGCATCGACCTCGCTGCCTATATGGTCAGTTGTGGAGGTATGGGTTACGAACACATAGAACTGCTTTCCAGATGTCGTATGGGTGAACTTGGCATAGGCGCAGGTGGTCTCCGGACCACCGCTGTTACCATAAGCGGAAGACTTGCTAGTATAGTAGGTATTGTCGGCGACGTGTGAAATCCATACCCAGTCATGGTCCGTGATGCTGAACATCGAATTCTTGTAAGCGAACCCATCGGCAAATTTACAGGAAGTAGAATAAGAATAACCAAAAATAGCATTCCCATCACGGTCGATATCATCCGGATGGTCAAGCTCCCATGTGTATCCAGACAATCCGGAAAGGGTCTTGATGGAGTAACTTCCATCGTTAAGGAAATTACTGTCAATCTCATTGATACCGATGATGTCGGCCCCCATCTTATTTACGGCTTCGCCTAATGCGGCGCGGACATTGGAGTTCGTCAAGGACATGTAATCTTTGTTACGGCTGCTCTGTGCATACAGGTTATAAACCCCTACGTTTATGATGGTAGCCGACGCCGTGCCACTCTCTGCAGTAAGGCTTCCGGCAGCGAAGAGGTTCTCCGTGCGGCCGGCGGCGTAAGTCTTGCTCTGCATGGCAATTACTTTTGTACTTTCCAGTGTGTAGCCGCTACCCCAGAACTTCAGGCGCATGAAAGCACCATCGGTCTGATAAACCAAGGCTTCGATGCCAGAGGCATATCTCTGGGCAGGGATAGCAATGTAGATGTAAGTGTCTGATCCGCTCAGCGTAAGGCCACTTCCAAAACTATATGTAAGTGTGCCAGTTGTTCCACCAGAGAACACGCCGGTAAAGCCATCGCCATCAGTTGCCAAAGTAAAACTACCATAGAGTTTCTCTGAACCCAGGCTGTTCAACTCAATCCTGTCCAAAGTTGCGCTGCCGTTGAGGGCAAAGCGGATAAGGCCGCAGAAACTATTTAGCGACACGCTATAACCACCGCTGGACTTAACGGCATTGCCATAAGCAGCAGCTGCATCCGGGTCGAAACTGCCCGCCACATAGTTCTGTGTGTCAGGAAGGGAGATGACATTGGCCGATGTAGTCTCTGGATAAAGCACCTTGTATGGGGCGGTTAATGAACCGCTCACAGTAAAGTCAACGACAGTCTGGTTATCCTCCGTGACGGCATTGTCAGACGGGGTGCCGTTCACGGAAATCCTGTCCCCAGTCGTCCATTTAACAGGGTACTTTCCATCTTCGAGAGCACCAAGAATTGTCTTGGTATGGGCATCGGATAGAGAGGCACTCAAGACGATACCATCAGGCTCGATTCCGGGCTGGGAGGGAGTTTGCTCTTCCGAACAAGCCGTGAGCCAACTCCCTACAACAGCAAGGATAAAACAGAATTTCAATATATTATTCATCATATTCATTTCCTCCTCCCTTTAGTCGGAATCTTCATCAAAAACCGTTGGTCCGCTTGTCGCACCAGGATCTGCAATAAGCATATACCTCACGATGGAAGCCTGACATAGAGACTGGTCCATGAGCAATGGCACTTGCTCTGCAACAGGGTGTGTGTATTCTTTTTTCATATTGTACTCTTAAAGATTAAACTACCAAGACTCTACTGTAATGTGCTCGTCAGCTATTACGGAGGTAAGATCGTAAGTAGAACCAGCGCCACCAGCGAGAACACCGATATTTACATCAGAGATGTCGTTGATGGTATTGTCATTGACGTTGTCCTTCCTGACGGTGCCGGGGGCAATCATATTTGGATTATTTTCATCGCCTTTCTTGATGGAGAAGGAGGCGCTTGCATTCTTGGTACAGCAGAATAGACCTGTCGTGGTCTTGCTGCCCCAAACGGTGCCGGCCAGTCTGTGTCCTGTCATAGTGAATGTGCTGCTGGCGTCGCTGCCTTCGACGGTTGCCATCAAACCGGCTGTGTAATTCTCACCGCCGACCGTCGCCAAATGGGTATCGATGGTGGCATTGGAACGCCAGTAATAATGATTGGTTGAGTTGGGTTTTGGACAAGCGACAATACCTGCTGCCCAGATGGAAGCGGTAGTGGTGGCGTCAACGGTGACATCGCCCGTATTCCTGCAGTTGTTGAAGTTGAAGGAAGCGTTGCTGATCCATCCTCCGATACCACCGACATTGATAGCCGAGCTACCCTTGTCTCCAGTGACATAGATGTCTCCGGAATTACGAGCGTACTGCATCTTGATACCGGTAGTGGTATATCCAACAATACCTCCGATAGAGATATCTCCGCCATCGCTCTTGGCATCTCCGGAAGTATCGGTAATATTTCCGCTGTTTCTGCAATATGCACTGGATGTACCGGTCATAGTGAAATAGCCAGTATTGTTTCTTCCCAACAGACCTCCGATATTGATATTCTTCGCGCTGCCGGAGTTCTCGATACTACCCGAATTGGTAAACTTGTAGCCAGAAGCAATGGTGTTATAGTTGGGTTTCTTACCAGCAATAGATCCAATTATTCCTCCGACATTATTAGCCGATGTGGCTTCACCGGAATTGGAAACAAGGCCGCTATTGGAATGGTTCTGGAAGGTGCAATTCAAGTCAACATATCCAAATACACCTCCAACGTAGTTATTGGGTGCTTCACCGGAATTGGAAACTGTGCCCTCATTTGAGTTACCGCTATAGGTACCGTGACGAATCCAGCCAATGACACCGCCCACGTTGTTGCTTGCTGCACTGTTCCCGGTGTTACTCACAGCACCACTGTTGGTGCAGTCGGAAACGTTCAGCACAGTTGAAGTAGCGCTTGCGCCATTTCCAGCCTGGCCGATAATACCGCCCACCGAAATAGCCTTCTCCCAGTAAGCATTGTTTGTTATAGTACCGGTATTAGAGCAATCGGAAATGCTGAATTCAGCAACCCAGGAGGTACTAAGAACACCGCCCACAATTAGTTCACCATCAGTGGTATTTGTGGTTTCGTTGGTAACGCTGGCCTCATTAGTACAAGCGGTAATAGATGCTTCAGTGCCCGAGATAGAACCGATCATACCGCCAATCCTGCGCTCACCAGATACTGCGCTGCCGACATTAAACGTAACGCTTCCCTGAGAAGTACAGCCGGTTGCTGTACCTGACAGGACATTTGCGAGAATACCGATATCTGTTTGGTCTGAAGTTATGTTCAGCGTTGAGTTGAGCGTAAGGTCTTTGACGGTACCCTTAAGATCGTTGAACAAAGGCTTTGTGAGACCGGTAATGGTGTATCCGTTGCCGTCGAAGGTGCCCTCGTAGTCCTCTATGGATGCAAAGGCCTCTGCAGTAGCGGACGAGACGGTGAAGCTCTGAGTAACTTTTGCGGGGATTGTCTTGTCGGTTGCCACTGCGCTTACAAATGCGTTGAACGTAGCCTCATCCATGATCTTCATGACAGGATCGTCAATGAGGGCTGTTATCGTGACCTTGACATCGGTAATGCTGAAACGGTTCTTGCCGTCAATATTCTCAAGGGAACCGATGATAAGTTGGCACCCAGAGTCTATATTGGAGATGCTCACGGTCTTGGTTTCCCAGGTCTTCACAGAGGTGATGCCCAGGGCAGTTCCGTTATTAGGAAGTGCGGTAGCTGAACCGTCAATAGTGTATTTGCGGAAACTGGAACTGCTGGGATCCGTTGCACCGTTCATCTCGCACTTGTCACTGACAAACACTGCAACATCATTTGTATTAGATTCGTGCTTAGTTGCCGTAACCGTCACATCGATGGTTGCTAGTTTGCCCGCAGGAATACCGGCAAGTGCAGGAGTGACAAGGTGAGTGCGGCCGGTGGTGGAAGCGATTCGCAAATATGCGTCTCTTAAGAATGTTGCACTGTTCCCGAAGAAGCCCCAGCCTTTAGACAGACGGCTGGTGCCAAGGTCCACGCCTGTGCCGAAGATACGTTGACCGGTATTGCTGTATGTTGTATAAGAGCCGGCGGGATTTACACCGGAAAGAACATCCAGATTCTTGGGGGAAGGAACGATACCTGCCGCAACGGCAAACTCATCCGGGCCCCAGCCAATCTCTGAGAAGTCCTCTGCAAGGATGACATCACCGACTGCGGCGTTAGACACTGTAGTAGCGTCCACAGGAGTGAAGGCCTCGGTAGTGGCGCTGACGGCGTCTGCAACTGTTCCGCTATCCGTATCTTCAACTACGAGCCAGTAGGTGGTGGAAGGAGCAAGGCCGCCGAAGGAGAAGCAAGGACTCTTTCCGTCCCAGCAAGAAGCATTGGCTTCAAAATCATGAGAGACAACCAGTGAAGTGCAAGCGCTATCGCTGTACAGGGATGCAGTGTAAGGCTTAGCAATGTCATCTGAGGCGTCGCCACCATAGGTCCACTTGAATGCAGCTGTGCTGGAAGACACGCTCTTCACACTTGCGGTAAGAGCCGGATCGTCAAGAGCCTTGATGGTAATCTTGATGTCGCTGAGGAGCATGCGAGCATCGTTGCCGCTAACTCCATCTGCGGCACCGAAGGCGATACGGTTGCCCTTCACCACATCGGAGAGGGTGACCTTGTAGGTCTTCCAGGCGCTTGCAGCGTCGAGGGTGATGTCCTGCTTGTTGGTCGTGAGATCAAGAGTGTTTGTATTGGTTACGTCCGTCAACTCATTCAGTGAGCCAGTCTGGACCGCAACAATGGCGTTGGTAGTGCAGAAGGAAGCGCTGGATTCGCTGAAGTATGGACTTGCTGTCACTTCGACATCAATAGTTGCAAGTTTTCCGTCAGGAATGCTTTCGAGGGCAGGGGTTACAATGTGCGTAACCTTCTTGCTGCCGACGAGTTTGATATATCCAGGGTGGATATACAGATTGTTGTTTTCGCCCTGAGCCCAGTGAGCAAGACGGCTGGCGCCGAGCGCTGTGGTCTGAGCACCGAGAACCTTCTCACTGTTTGTATCGATGGGCAAGAACTGACTGACTTCAGAATTTGCGAAAGAATCCTGGGAAGTGGCGAAATAACCTACGCCACGGCCAATTAGGTCGCTGTCCCAACGGAGTTCGCCGAAGTCTTCTGCAAGGATGACGTCATCGACGGCGGCAGGAGTGTTGGATACCTCCACGATGTCGAATGTAGCGGTGGTGACGGGCAGAATGTTGCTGTCCGCGCTATGATCATCGTTGGTGACCTTCACATAATATGTAGTGGCAGCATCAAGACCGCTTATGCAGAACCTGGGTGAATTTCCGCCCCAGCAAGCATTGCCGGCATCGACTGAATAGCTGTCTACAAGAGATGAGCAGCCGGAATCGGAGTAAACGCCGATGGTATATGCGGCCTCGGGAGAGTTATTCCAACAGATGACTGCAGTGGAACTCGTGATGCCCTCTGCAGTAATGACGGGAGCATAAGAATCAGCAGTGTATGCTAATGCTGAAGGCGAGAACACCTTGCCGGCGGCGAGAGCCGAGGCGATGCTTGCATTTTTGGTCATTGAACCGCCAGCGTTGTCGAACACTTCGACCTTGAGGGCTCCACTGAGGCCGGCAGGCACACAGATGAAGAACTCTGCAGGAAGATCGACAGGGCTTGCAGTAACCATCTCTACAACATTAGAGACGGATGAAGGAGTCAAAGTCGTGGCATAATCCGTAGTAAATGAACCGCTCAAAGCCGCCCCGACGCCTCCTGTCAGCCTGACGCTGGTAATGGAAGCAGTGCCGGTCAAGCTCAAGTGAATAACACTGACTTGAGAGGACAACGCTATGGATTTGGTATCGCTCTTTCCTATAAGAAGGAACGCCTCGGGGTCGTAAGAACCATCAACATAATTCTGAGTCGCGGGCACGGTAACCGTTGCGCTGCCTGCGCTGTAGCCACTGACTGCAGATGCCGGATATGCGGCGCAGTAAGGAGATGTCAGCGAGGACGTGAAAGAGAACTCGGCAGAAGCCTGGTCATTATAGCCAACGTCCAGGCCTTCGGAATCAACTC
Organism: Bacteroidales bacterium; assembly: GCA_016283985.1. The sequence continues at coordinate 11,355 of JAEENZ010000223.1, forward strand.
CGTTGACACTCAAAACATCGCCGGTCTTCCAGTAGTTGGGCCACCTGTGGTTAACATCATCCAAAGCGCCCAGGCCAGTCTTAGTGGAAGCGACGGTGGCACTGATAACAGTGCGGCCGATGCCCAGTTCGGTCGGATCCTGTGTTTCTTTTACGCAAGAAGCGATGCTGAAAATACCTAGTATTGCAGCAGAAAGGAGAATGATCTTTTTCATAAGGCAATACATTTTAGATTATCCATTCAATTGCATCAGGATCGTCCTGTAATGGATCGAGTGAAAGATCCGGAATGACACTCTGGCAAAGAGGCTTGGCCTGCTGAATGAGCATTAGCTCACATTCAGGCGACGTGTAGATTAGTTTTGTGTTCATAGTGTATTTTGATTCAATAATTTGTTCAATTCGTTCTATCAATCAATGGAATCTGCGACCGTAGGAAGGACGTTACCAGTGATGGTGTAGTTACTTGAGCCTGCTCCAAAGCAATGATCTGCTGTAACATCTGAATCACTGTTGATCGTTGCTTTCGAGCCGCTTGCATAAGAGATGGTGCCCTTCTTAATTACGCAATCCGTAAAAGTATAAGTTACCGAGTTGTTGCTGTTATTGACCATTACGGCTGAGCGCCCCTGACCGGTACCGGCACCATGGGTAGAACCGCCCACTTTGCAGGTATTAAACGTTATTGACCCTGTGTATGCATAGCCAATTATACCACCGTCATAGGAGAACGGGGAAGAACCGTTTGTGTTGAGTGTGCCATCATACTTTGATGAGGAGATGGTAGAGCCCGTAAACAAGCCCACTACACCACCGGTAACGTTTCTGTGATAGTTGCCATTCACAGTACCGATACCGCCGCTCGCATGCCCGGTGATATTACCCGTGCAGACACAACCTGAAATATTATTCTCGGTATAGGCAACAACACCTCCGATACAGTAACGCATCCTGCCATAAATCCAGATGTAGGCAGAGTTGGTGCAATTGGTGAATGTCTTTCCGGTTATAGTGTTCCATCCACCGTTCAAACTCTGGCTGCTGGAGCTTGCTCCCATTCCGGCTATACCACCGAAGCAGGACCAAAGTGGAGTTTTGGTATCTCCGGCATTGAAGTCGTTATGGTCGCTTGAATCAGATTCTATGCATCCCGAGTTGACACATCCGGTAATTGTCTGTACGCCGGACTCCGTCCATCCGCCGATGATACCGCCGGCAAAAACCTGCCCGGTTGCAGACAATGTCAGGTCTTTGAAGAGAATCTTGCCTGCGTTGTTTGCATAGTCCAGTGACGAGGTCACGGCACTTCTTCCGAGAATACCGCCGACATAAATCTTGTTCTTCGTATTGTTCTGAATTGTGATGTCGCCGGCATCCTTAGTACTCAAGTTCCTGGCATACGCAAAGTCGGAGGCATCGGAGCAGGAATAACCGCAGATACCGCCGACGGCGACATCCAGTGTCTTTGAATCCTCCAGGATCGTACCGCTGTTGCTGTTATAATCAGAAGCAGTGCCGGTGAGCGTATTGGCACCATCCGCAACGCCGACGAGCCCGCCTATGCAGGCAATGCCGCTTGCAGCGGTGTGGTTGGTAACGGCAGCCTGGTTCTGGCAGGCGATAAGGGTACAGTCGGAAATGCTGCCGACCAGACCGCCCAGGGCGAGATCGCCGTCGACCTCAGCCACGGTGGATGTTACCGATCCCTTCGAAACGCAGCCGGTCAGTATTGCATGGGTAGCAGAATGTGCGAAAACACCCACATTACCTGCCGCCCCGGTAATATTCAGCGTGGAATTCAGTGTAAGGTCGCTGACCTTTCCACTCAGTACACCGAAGAGCGGTTTGACAAGCCCGGAGATGGTGTGATGGTTGCCTTCGACGATTCCATCGAAATCAGCAACGGGATAAAGCGCATCGATCTCTTCGACCTCGGAGGATGTAAGCGCGACATCAGCCATCACCTTGCCCTTGATGGTCTTTCCAGGCTGGCAAGCGGCCAGGAACGCCTTGAAGGAGGCAAAATCGTTGATATCTATCTCCGCATCGACAGCATCGCCAATCTGGAACTCGGCGATTTCCACTTTCCAGGTGGACCCGATCGTGCTGACACTGAGTTTGGTGGATACTCCGTTTGCAGCATCCCCCGCCACAAGCGAGTATGCGCCGGCTTCCTTATGGATGGAGAAATCCGCAGTGTTGCTCAGGTCAAAGGTGATACCATCGGCCGGGATGGCAATGGGACCTGACGCCCCCTCGTAAAGAACGGCGAAAGGATTGCTGCTTTCCTTCCTGACAATGACGGGCTGGCCGGCGGCCTGGAACGTATCCTTGTACCGGATTCCATTGTACAGGCTGCTCCGGAGGGGAATCCTGCAGCCGAAACCGTCTTCCGTAGCGACTTTGACGAAGGATTCTGCGTCATAAACGAACGCGGGATCGGTGCTTGCCGATGCACTGAGCGTGAGAATGCCGTCATCGGTGATGGAACCCGCCGCGGCATTTTCAATGCTCCAGGTGAACTCGTGCGTCTCGCCGTCGGTCGTTGAGGCCGACAGGATTTCGGACATCCCGGGATAGCCGTAAATGCCGGTAACGGGATTGCCAAGTTCGTCTTTAATGTATACGCTGTACTTGCCTGCAGGGTTGACGCTCACCATGCAGGCTGCTTTCTGGCTTCCGTCGGCTGAAGTGGCCAAAACGTAAGTGACGCCCTCCGCCTTCGCGGTGATGGTGCCGTCGGTCACATCGGCATAAACATCGTCCAATACGCTCCAGACAACGCCCATTCCAAGCGATTCCGGCATAACGGTCGCCGTAATCGTGGTGGTTTGTCCGACGTGGAGATCCACCTTATCATTGCTGAGCACAACGCCTGTCACCACCTTGTACGCTTCTTCGGAAGTATCGGTGCAGGCATAGAACGCCGGCAGGAGAAAAATTGCTGATAATATAAGTCTTTTCATATTCTACTTGTTGTAGCGTACTGCAAAATAATCCATTGTGTTGTAGCCGCTGCCATTGCTGATCGTGCTGGAGTCGTATGAATCCACGGACTTGGCGGCAGCTTTATTGTTGCGGGGCATGAGACGGATGCTCACGCTCTCTTTCCCAAGGATTTCCGTGGGAAGCGGGAAGTCGTAAACGCGGGTGCCGAGGGTCTGCCAGTCGTTCTGGGAGGCCCAGATGGCAACGTCAGGGACGGTGAATTCGCCGATGTCGATCCACTCGGAGTCAGTTGACGGCGAGCAGTCGTGCGTGGTGAGCGAGTACTGGGCCTTCCAGTAGCGCGGTGAACGGGCGCTTTGGGAGTTGTTGTACATCGCAAATTGCATGGAAACCCTGTCAGAGACGATTCCAGCCGTGCTGAAGATAACCAGCCAGCAATAGCCGCGGCCGTTGGAGGAATCCCACCAGTATTTGTTGGACCAGCTGATCTTGAGGTTGTCTTTGAACCAACCCTTGCCGTCCGTATTCTGGGCATCCTCAGTGCCAATCCAGGGCTCGTAGATGCCACCTCCGTCCAGTTCGATTCCGGCGCCTTCTTTATAATGGTTTTTCTTCTTGCTTCCGCATTCTCCGATGTAGAAATAGGTCGGGGAGAAATTGCTTACCGGGCCATATGTGTGGCACAGTTCTCCGTTGCCCTTGGTGGCGAGAATAGGATCCGTAAGCTTGGTTTCCTGGAATTCTTCGGGGAAGATGGTGTAGCGGAACTCGGTGATGATGCCGGAGAAGTTGTCCGCAAAATCTTTCTTGAGGTCGATTTCCTCGCGAAGGAGATGGCGAAGCTGGTAGCGGCCTATGTCACCGTCCTTCTCGAAACTCTTGTAATCCTCATGGACCACAATTCCGGTTATGTCGCCGCTGCCGTAAGGGAGGGTTTCTCCGTTGCGGCGATAGGTGCAGGTCATGTTGGTGAACATATACATGCTACCACCGGTGATGTCTCGGATAAGGATGGGATATTTTGCCAGACGGTTGTATCCGCACAGGGACGTATAGCCTTCATTCACGGGCGTGAAGGGGCCTTTACGCATCGCTATCTCGCAATCTTTGATCTTAACCAGGGTATTGATATCATCGTCGGTAAGCTCGGTGATGTGCTTTTCTTTCCATGGCATCGAGAGCTTTCCGTCCGCACTGGTAAGAATATCTCCTGACTTGACTTCTTCGATGGTGTACTGGACAGGCTCCCCTCCGGACTTCTTCACCACAGCCCCGCCAGCCTTAAGGCATATACGGCTATAGCGTTGGAACTCATTGTCCGAAGATGTAGGGGTAATGAGCCTGAAGCCATACTTGCCATCCAGGCTCTCAAGATACGCAGTGCGCTCTGTGAGAGTATAGTCGATAACACCGGTACCTTGTTTATAGTCATACACCTGGGCGTCTCCGGCGTTCCCGCCTTCATTGGTACTTACGATGTAGCCCTCGATAAGGGCATCTTCCGGTAGGGTATATCCTTCCACCGTGGCCACACTGTGAAGATCTTCGGGAGTAAAGGTGGTGCCCACCTTATTGTCCGACCGGGCCTGTAGAACCGCAATAACTGCAGTCTGCGTTTCCTTCCATCCGTCCACATAGGTCAGGACAATGTTGGCCCGACGCATATAGTTCTTGTCCGGATTGTCGGTTGTCTTGAATGTGAAGGAACTGTTGGTGAGCTGATAATCATGGATCCACTGTTCAGCGCCGGAAAAACGGACTTCGACTTCTATGCTGCTGAGAGGCACGTTTATGTCCGCCGCGACGGTATTCACTTCTGTGCTGCCGTTGAACACGACCATCGAACCGGCGGAGACATAGAACTTTTCTTCAACGGCACCTTTCTGGAACACAGAGACCGTGTCCTTTCTGGTATCTGTGACGAAAAGGATGTCCGAGCGGCGTTTGAAGCCGTCATTCTTCAGGATTTGAACCGGGATGCTGCCATCTTCCTTAAATTGGGTGGTGCCCAGCTTAACCCATGCATCGTCATCCTGGTTGACCAGAGATACTGTTCCGGGCTTGCTTGTAAGGAACTGGATTTCTATTCCATCTCCATTCTCTCCAACATAGTATTCATGCTCCGGCATACCCAGTTCGTCGGGAGCAAACACATAATATTGGTTCTTGTCGCAGGACTGGAATAGCAGAAGAGCTATTATTGAATATATCGTTATCTTTTTCATGGCTATTTAGTCTGGACTACAGTTATTGTGTTCGAATGGACCGTATCTCCTTCGGTGGAGTCGTAAGAACCGGCATCCGTGTGGGAAATCCTGGCATTTGCCATGCGGGCCGACCCGGTAGTATTGGGAGCTATCTCAAGGGTAACCTTGTCTATTTCCACACTCTTGAGAGTAATCCACGGTGTTGCAGGCTCCTGGCCTTCCGGATAAGAAAGAGTCAGGTACATCTCATCCAGATTATACACCAGGTTGGTAGAAAAAGGAATGACTTTTGTGATTCCGCTCGCATCAACATCGATAGATGAAGCATCAAGATCCATCTTACAATCAGAATCCGAAAGGAAAGCATTCTGATACATATTCAGCGTGCGGGTCTGGTCTCCAGCCTTGAACACCAGAATCACGCGGCGGGCGCGGCCATAGTTGATATCGTAATCAAATACCAGATAGCCGGACTTATATCCGTCAAAACGGTCTATGGATGCCCAGGATACCTGACGGTCCATTTCCACAGTCCATGATGTGTTTGAGAACACCGCTACCTGAGTGCTGCCTCCATCCTTGGAAAGGATATTGTACTCCGAGAGAAGCCCCAGGGTCTGGTCATATTCTGCCTTGTGCTCTGTGCAGGAAACTGCAGCCAGCAGGGCAAACATTATTATTGCAATCTTTTTCATATCCTTTATTCTATTCCTGAAAGATTGTACTTTTCATACTCCGGATTGGACAGTATACGACCCGAGCGGGCACATTGGACATCCGGAATGGGATAATATTCGTGGCATGGACGGATGTTCTCCTGCGCCTTACTATAAGTGTTGTAGGCAAGTACCTGATCGTACCAGATTCCCCAGCGAACCAGATCATACTTGCGTCCGAATTCGCCAAACAGTTCGCGGGCACGCTCATCCCTGATTTCGCCGCGGAGTTTGACCGCGTTTATAAAGGTATAGTCATCAATCTGTGCGCGTTTACGGACCATATTCAAATAGTCCACGGACTTGGGATAATCTCCTTTCTCACACCATGCTTCTGCAAGCAGGAGAACTGCATCGGCATAACGGAAAATCTTGTAGTTGGTGTTGTCATAGTTCCTGTAAACGCCAAAGCACCAGAACTTCTGACCCATCCACTGGCTGCCGCCGCCGAAATTCACCCCGTTCCAACCTCTGGAAATATTGATGTCGCGACGGATATCGCCGGTGCCTGTGGGCGCGATATCGTTTTTCATATGGCTGGTGGGTCTCAGGGGCGTATAGCAGGTAGCATTAACACCTATTTCGGGGATGGTGACACCGTCGTAAATGGCCGTGCCGGCAGTCTTGGGATAAGGGAGCACCAGAGACGAGATGGCAAGGCCGGAATAGGTGATATATTCAATACCGCCTTCCACATACTCATGGTTCTCTTCAAAAATGGATTCCGGCGTGTTCTTGTTACGGAAGCAGACATCCATGTAGGAATATTTGTCCAGACTTCCATATATAGCCTCCAAGTGTTCTCCGGCATAGATGACATTGTCCCAGTCTTTATTCCACGCAGCCATCTTCGCAATCAGCATCCAGCCCATCGCCGCACCGCAGGTGTTGTACTCCTGGTCGCAAGTGCGAATCTGAGGAAGCATGGGAACATACAGCAACAACTCGTCTATAAGGGTTTTACGGGTTTCCACCGCACTCATGCGCCCCAGTTTGCCGATACGGATCATATCATCGTCGGTTTCCACATAGTCCTCATAAAAAGGAACGTCTCCAAAGAAACTGGTGAGCACATAGTAGTAATAACTGAGCAGGACGCGGGCCTCTACTTCATATGGCATCTTTTTATTGTCGGCCAGCGAGGAGCGTCCGATGCCGGCAATGGTGCTCAGGCAAAAACGTACGCCAGTCCAACTCCATCTCCACACCAGGGAGGCGGCACCGGGGCTGGCCGGGTTAATGTCGAAGCGCGCATCCTGCTGGGCAGATCCGTCTGTAGACGCCAGGTCTGTGGCTCCTTCCAGTGCGATAAAATATTTAAGGTTATGAATATAGTGCAACGGATCGTAGCAACCATTCACAGCCGCACGAATCTGGACCTCCGTATTAAAGAAATCGTATGGATTTACAATTGCCGAGGAATCTTCCTTTAACGAGCAAGATACCAGAGAGAGCGCAAGTGCAATTATCGGGATTGTTCTTAAATGTTTCATACGACACATCAATATTTCATTTGAATCGAGATTACAAAACGGCGGGACTTGGGATACCACGAATTGTCATACCCTTTTACGCTGCCTGAGGAGACATCAGGATCAAAACCATTATATGAGGTCCACTGATACAGATTCTCGCCGGAGACGCTAGCCTCAAGTTCGCGGATAATCCTGCTCTTGATATTGAACCGATAACTCAGACTCAGGTTTTTAAGCCTGAGGTACGAAGAGTCGTGGATGAGGAACGAACTGGGTAGGGCGCTGGCGTCGAAGATACCCGCACGGGGAAGGTTGGAATTGGGATTTGCGATCGGATGCCAGGCATTAACCATGTAAGCGTACTGGTTTGTCCTGCGCGAGCCGGCCATATAGAATTCCGAGTAATTCAGCACCTTCCCACCAAAAGAATAAGTGAAATATATGCCAAGGGAGAGCCGATTCAAACGGAATGAGTTCTGCAAGCCTCCGTAGGCTATGGGGTCGGGAGAACCAAGGAACACAATGTCTCTGGAGTCCAGGGAACCGTCGTGGTTCTGGTCTATAAAGATAGGATAGCCCAATTTGGTAGAGGCCTGGTCGTTGGCAAAGGAATGGGTAATCTTGTTTCGGTCTATCTCTTCCTGGTTATGCCATACACCGGCATACTGGAAACCCCAGAAGGAATTGACAGGATAGCCCACCCGGTAGCCGACGGTAGTGTAAGCAACCTGCGTGGGAGCCTGCCTTATCGCAACTTCCGACTCGGGCCCCAGATCATCTACCATGGAAGTATTGTGCGTTATGGAGAAAGATGTGGACCAGGAAAAACTGCGTTTGACAATGTTGCGGGAACTCATGCTGAATTCTACTCCCTGGCTGCTGGTACGGCCGATATTCTCGTATTTGTCGTCGTAACCGGTATGCTGAGGGACCTTCACCGTGAGCAGGAGGTCTTTGGTAATCGTCTTGTAGGCTTCCACGGTAAGACTGAGCCTGCTGTTCAAGAATGCCATCTCCAGAGCAATATTGCCGGCAGTTGTGGTTTCCCAGGTCAGGTTGGGGGATGCAATGCGGGACTGCCAGTACTGCTGGGTATAGTGTCCGCCAAAGGGATATCCGCCCGAACTGGACCCAAGTCTTGCCAGGGAACGGTATGCCTTGTTGACATCGTTTCCGCTCTGGCCCAAGCTTACCTTAAGGGAGAAATCATCCAGCCAATCGGCTTTATCAAACCATGGTTCTTTGTATACGGACCACTTGAAGGCACCGGAAGGGAAAAAGCCCCATTTGTGATTGGCGGCAAAATTGGAGGCGCCATCCAATCGGCCGGTAAGGGTAAGGTAATAACGGCGCTTGTAATTGTAATTCAAACGTGTAAAGAAAGCCACCTTATCCTTTATCTCCTGCTCAGTATTGGCACCGTAACTCTCCTTGTTGGTTACTGCGGCCATGTTGTTCCACTTGACGGCATCCACAATGTATCCGTCTCCGTCAAGAGAGAATCTATGCATTGTCTGGTGCTTGAAGGTTTGTCCGGCCGTTATATCCATATGATGGCGTCCAAATTCCCTGGAGTATTCCAGCGTCTGCTCATAATAAAGACTCTGTTCACCATAATTCTCACGGTAAGCCGATCCACCCATAGCCTCAGTCCTGGAAGGGAGTGTGGACGGATTATACTGGTAACGCTGGCGGTCGAAGAAGTAATAACTGAATTTTGTCTTATACTTCAGAGGGGCAGAAATTCTTGCCGATGCATTGACGGAAATATTGAGCATGCTTCGGTCGGTGTGATCCGTATTTTCGTTCAGGCGCACAACTGCGTTGGCTATGTTGGTTGCCGAATTATCCAGCGGATTATACGAATCCTTCGGGGTGATGAGCGGGGAAAGATACTGCGCCGCATAGTTGATTCCTCCACCGCCGATTTGCGTAAGGAAATTGTCCTGAAGGCGATACTGGTAACGGAGGTATGCACCCAAGGTGAGCCATTTGAACACTTTGTTAGAAACGTTAAGCGTGCCGGTGAAGTTCTGTTTTCCGCTCTTCTTGATGATACCCTGTTCGTCGCTGTAGGCCAGAGAAGCATAAAATTTCTGCTTGCCGTTGAAACCGTTCATAGACACGTTATAGTTCTGATATGGCGCCACCCGGGTCACATCGCCGATCCAGTTGGTGCCTTCCCCGTAAGTGAAAGGGGTCTTTACCGACAGGCCGCTGAGCGGTGTGTTCATATTCATGGAAGAGGATGTGCCGATGTGCTGGTAATACTCGTTGCGGTAGATGCCATACTGCTCGGCGTTCATCAGATCCAGATTACGGGGCAGATAAGACACACCTGCACTACTGTTAAACGTCAGGGAGAAGTTCGAGGCCGAATCCGAACTATCCGAACTGCCTTTGGTAGTAATGATAATGACGCCATTGGCACCTCGGGCACCGTAAATAGCCGTGGCCGATGCATCCTTAAGCACCGATATGGCTTCAATATCGGCCGGATTGATGTCGTTGAGTGAAGAAATAGCATCCGTTACGCCGTCAACCACGATGAGAGGGTCGTTTGAGGCGGCGGATAAAGAGCGGGATCCACGGATACGGATAATGGACTCGGATCCCGGTTCGCCGTCCGTACTGGTGATTTCCAGACCCGCCACGCGCCCTTGCAGCGCCTGGTCGATGGAGAGCACAGGCTCGTTGCGGATTTCCGCCATCTTCACGTTGGTTACAGAGCCGGTAAGGTCCGCCTTTTTAACGGCGCCGAAACCAATGGCGACGGCCGCATCAAGGGTAGATGCCGCATCTGGAATGAGAATCACATCCACGCGCTTGGCAGCCTTTTCCGTCGCCTTCTCGAATCCAAGAAAATGAAAGTCCAGGACGTCCTTGCTGCCGCATTGGATTGAGTATTTACCGGACATGTCGGTTGTGGCAGTTGCAACCGTGTTACCCTTGGCATTCTTCGCCACCACGATGACGCCTACCATTACTTCTCCGGTTTCGTCCCGAACGGTGCCGGAGACGGTCATCGGCTGCTGGGCCAGTGCCGGGATTACAACCAGGATGGCCAGGATTGAGAGTAATAACCTTTTCATCATATCCAATCGGCCCCCTCTCCGTCTTCATCAAAGTCTTCATCGGTGATCAGCAGACCCATCTCGGCTTCCGTAACCTTGTAGGCGGCGAAATTGTCGATATGGACATAGACCAGATCATCGTTTGAAGTGCTGAAAGTAAACTTTGTCTGCGCGCTCATACGTTCACCGTTCCCGACAAGAAGCAAATACCTTATGTTATTCTTGTCGGCTCCGGTGCCGATGGGCACATTGACACGGTATGTGGTAAGCCCGGTAGCATAAAACTTGCCGCCGGAGACGGTAATATCCAGTGTGATATTCTTGCTCAGGAATTCATTGGTTGTTTCCGCCCAGGCATTAAAAGAAATATAGTCGCAAAAATCGGCGTTCAGGACAGGATACTCTTCAGTCGTGTAGCTCTTCTTGCCCGTGATGACGAGTGTTTTGTCCGGCTCACCGGAAAAATCCTCCATGAAATGCCGGGAGTACCCTTGCTTGACAGGAAGGAATTTCCCCAGAGACTCCTCCGGGCAGGAGAAACTCAGTCTTCCGGAGCGCCTGTCAAGCGAATTCAGGGCCAGGATGGACTCGGCATCATAGGTTACCAGGATGTGTCCGGGCTCAACCTCTTCCACAGCCTTGATTTTGAACCAGTCCGTGCCTGTGTCTGTCTGGTCTACAAAGTATTTCCACTGAACCGGCACATTTGCCAGAACGTGAATCTTACCATCCTGGACCCCTTCAAACGGGACCTGAATGGCGTCCACCGTCTTTTCCGGAGAAGTTTCGTACACCTTGATGTACTCGCTCCGGACCGGACGCTTGGGACCGTCGTCCGTGTTGCAGGAGCAAACAGCGACGGCCAAAGCGGCAGATAATAGAAGCAAAACTGTTTTCTTCATATGCTGGTTATTTCATTTTTGACAACTTGAAATCGGCAATGATCGGATAGTGGTCCGACGGGATGTAGAAGCTTGTAATCCCCGTAGGATCCTTCTCCCTCTTTGTATACTCGTCCGGCTCCGCATATACATCAGCGCAAGCCTTAAGCATTGGCTTGGAAACATACATATAGTCAATCCTGAGATTGCCGCAGGACGGAAAAAAGTCGTCCGGATAGCATTCTTTCACCAAATCAAAGAAAGGCGAATTGAAAATCATGTAGTCCTGCGCGGTAAAACCGGGAGAAGCATTATTCCACTTATAGTGGTGATTGTCTTTCCGGCTGTATGAGTTATAGTCACCGGCCATAATCCACAGTCCCTTATTAGGTTCCTTTATCTTTCGCACCGAGTTATCCAGAATGCAGGCGAGTTCCTTGGCCCGGAAAAGTTCGCCCTCGTATCTCGCCGCGCTGGCATCTCTCTGGTCGTGAGGTACGCCGTACCCGTATTTGCCGTGCTTGAGGTGGACTGTGATGATATTCACGGGCTTTTCCGCTCCGTCCACGCGCACCTGATACCAGCCGCTGTAATTTACGATCACCGAATCCGGCTTGTGACCCTTTATGATCTTCACGGTGTCGATGGGATAGCGGGATGTGATGCCACAGGGATAGTTGGTCAGACCGAAAGGTGTGGACGTGGAAGGCCTGCGTGGATTGAAGGCATAATACTGGTGACCCCAGCGGGCGCAGAGCTCTCCCCAGTGCTCAGGAAGATAGCGATCCTCGTTAGGCATATGATCTTTAGTGCCGGTATAGTAAATCTGAGCAGCCTCGCAGAAGATGCAGATATCCGGATCCCAGGAATTGACCCAGTCCACGAACTTCTGATAGTTGTCCGGCTGTCCGGCCCACATTCCGTTCTGGATGTTCCAATAAAGGACCCTGAGAGTATTCTTCTGCCTCGGCTTCCCGGTGGCTGAGCAACAGATCACGGGAATGGTCAGAAAAAGGACCGGAATCAATAGTTTGATAATGTTTTTAACCGTTCGCATATGTGGCTTTCTTTTGACACAAAAATATATAAGGTGTCGCTAAGAAACAATGCTTCCCGAGAAATCGGGAAACAGTGACGCTTTTCGGGAAGGAATATTTAGTTGATTATCAGCTAAATAAATTATTTTAAAAACTAATTTCGGGAAATGGAAGATTATTCCCGGAAAGCCATTACAGCTCGGAAATGACCTTGTCGAAGTCTTCTTCCGGAATGGCGAGCCGGGCCTTGAGCATAGACCTCAGATTGTAGACGGTTTTAACCGAGCAATGGAGCAGGTCGGCGATTTCCGTGCTGTCTTTTATGCCCAGTTTTATGAGTGCGAGCATGCGCAGTTCGTTGTTCAGTATCTCCGTTTTCTTTGGCTCGATCCTATCTTCCGGCTTGAGGCATGAGTTCACCGTACCGATGAAGTCCGGGAAGATGTCCACGAATGCACTGTCGAAGTTGCGGAACAGTTCCCTTCTCTCCTCCAGGGCAATGTCGCCCGACGGGCTCGTAAGTTCCAGAGCCTGCTCCAGACGCCCCTTCTTGAGGGTGGAGTGGATCTTTGTGCGGAATACGTCCAGACGCCTGATGTACGATGAATAAAGCTGGAAAACTACGCCCACGTATCCTTTGGAAATCCGGCCGGATCGTTCCAGATTGTCTTTGAGGCGGGTGATCTTGAGTCGTGAATTGTTTATGACGAACAAAGTCAGCAGCAAGGCTAATAATAGGAGCGAGATGAACACGAGCGCCGTCTTGAAATCGCTGTTCTTCTTCTGCAGGAGGCGGGAGTTGCGGTCGTTGATGCGTATCGCTTGCTCGCCGCCGTCGATGATACGCTGGCGCGATCCGAGCGTGCGGAGCGAAGCATAATAGTAGTCGGACACCTTTTTCGCCGCACTGACCTCATTGACATCTATAAGGTATGCCTCCACCCTGAGCAGCGAGGCGATATCGTAGTTGCAGTCCCCTACTTCGATTATTGCAGACTCGAAAAGGTCGTCTATCGCCTCCCCAGTCAGCTTCCTCTCATAAAAATACGATATCATGAAACGGTCGTAGAGGCAGGTGGCGTAGTCCGGCGACTTTGTATCCCCTATCACCGACAGGCGGATGGAATTGTATCTCCTTGCCTCGGCGTAATTCCCCGCCCTGGCCTCTTTCCTCTCCATGTTGCGGAGATACATAACGTTCGCAGTATCCAGCACGGACAGGAGCGAATCCCTGTACTCGTTATAGCTCGCGCGGTATTTCTTCCGGAACGCCGCCGGTTCGTGGGAGCCGTTGTAAATACTGTGATAGAGTTCTGCCCAGGCATTGTAATACGAAACCAGAAGGCCACCCTTCATCTTGTTCCTCGATATAGTATGGAGAGTCTCCAGAGCTTCGGTATTGAATCCGGCGGAATACAGTATGCTTGCCTTGGCAAACTCGGCCTCGAGCATCAGCGAATCCCTGCCGGCCCTCCGAGCAGTCTCGATTGCCTTATCCATGTACACCAGGGACGAATCCAACTTGTACTTGGAATAAGACTTTGCAATGTCGTAGCACTGTTTGTAATACTCAACGTCCGAAAGCCCTGGAAGCCGGGATTTTGCAGCCTCGAGTTCCTTTTCCTTATTCGCGGCATATACGTCCGTACTGTCCAGCTTGACGAGCAGTTCGCGTATGAGCCCCCTGGTCCTGGGCGTCTGCAGCGATCTTGCACCATGGCATGGAACGGCTATCACGACAGCCGTCAAAAGCAGGAGTATATGACGTTTCCTCATCAGCGGATCTTGAAGCGTTTTGTGCGGCGTTGCGAATCCCCGCAATAGAAATCGATATAAACCCTGGAGCCGTCCACCGTCAATTTATAGGAACCTGCAGCATCGGCTATGGAATAAGCCCTTATGCCGGGACGATACTCATCAAAAATAGGCGCATAGTCGGGGTATCCGTCAGCCCCGGTGGCATGTTCGTGATACTCTCCTTCAGATTCATTGGCCCAGACGCTGCTCATGGTCATCTGTGTGATACGTCCTCCATCTCCTTCCCAATCCAGGAATTCCGTAGAATGCGTATGCCCGCAGAGTACGATGGCATTCAGCGATGCCAGCAGTGCACGCACCTCGCGTCGCTCCTGTGCGCGGGAATCATCGCGCTTTCCAAGCAGATACCAGAAGTAAATGTCCGGTTCGTCGAAAGGAAAGACGGGCGTGTGTATGAGCACGAATACGTGCCTGGCTCCGCGCGCCTGCTCCAACAGAGCCTTGATTTTCTCGGTTTTCGAAGTATGGTTCAATGCCACGAATGCGTCCGGGCCGTGCCAGAAAAGAAAGCTCGTGCTCGAAATCTCCTGGCCCAGTTCCGAGGACATACGCTCTGTCATATATGCCTTGTAGGCCCTTCTGCACACGGCATCATCGCTGCCGCGGTGGTCGTGGTTACCGCAAACTGTAACGAAAGGAATATCCGGGGCCAGCCTGGACTTGAACAAGTTGACGGCATCGTCCAGAAAGCGCGCATGCATAGTGGAATCAGCCGTATCGCCCTGGATCAGGTCCCCTACCTGGAAAACGAAACACGTCTTCCCGTCCACGAGTTTTGCCGCACGGTCCAACAGACGCTG
>JAEENZ010000224.1 GCA_016283985.1 Bacteroidales bacterium
ATGCTGCCGGAGCAAGAAACGCATTCTTGCGCTATATGCCTCCCATGCCCCCTTCGGGGGGAATGTCGTCGGGCTTGACGCCGCCTCGTGGCGGTATTTCGGGCGTCCGCCCTCCGAGCTCTCCTGGGCGGAGGCGGCCACCCTGGCCGTGCTTCCGAACGCACCTTCGTCCATGCATCCCGGCAAACGGCGCGACGACCTCCTGCAAAAGCGCAACCGCCTGCTGCACAGGCTGATGGAGCACGGTGACATCGACAGATTCACCTACGAGGACGCCATCGCGGAGCCGCTGCCTGACGCACCGCATCCGCTCCCGTCACTCGCCCGGCAGCTTGTTGACAGGCAGCCCCAGGGCGTCCGCACGCGGACCGGCATCGACATTCACCTGCAACGGCAGGTCGAGATCCTGACGGACCGCTGGTCTGATGAACTCGCCATGAGCGGGGTCGCCGACCTGGCCGCCCTGGTCATGGACCTCCGGACCGGGGACATCATCGCCTATGTCGGCAACGCCTCCGCCCACCGCAAGCGGCCGGGCGCCGAGGTCGACATCGCCGCTTCGCCCCGCTCCACGGGCAGCATCCTCAAGCCGTTCCTCTATGAGGCGGCGCTGGAGGATGGCACCATACTCCCACGGACCCTGCTTCCGGACATCCCCGTGAACCTGGGTGGGTTCGCTCCGCAGAACTTCGACCATCAATACTATGGGGCCGTTCCGGCAAACGAGGCCCTTGCGCGGTCCCTGAATGTGCCTTCGGTGTTCCTTCTGCGGCAGTACGGGGTGCCCAGGTTCCATTCCCTGCTGCGGGAGGCCGGGCTCTCCACTGTTACGGAATCTCCTGAACACTATGGCCTTTCGCTGATTCTTGGCGGCGCTGAGGCCCGCCTGGATGAGATAACTGCCGCATACTCCGCCTTTGTCCGGGGCTCTGCGCCATTTACGGATGCGCTGGCGCGCTGGTTTACGTTTGAAGCATTGAAAGAGGTGAACCGCCCGGACCAGCTGGACTGGAGGCTGATACGCTCCGTGCGCAAGGCCGCATGGAAGACCGGCACCAGCTACGGTTTCCGTGATGCCTGGGCTGTGGGGATGACACCGGCGTATACTATCGGAGTCTGGGCCGGAAACGCCCAGGGGCAGGGTGTACCGGGGCTTGTCGGCGCCCGCACCGCCGGCCCCGTGATGTTCGACATCCTCAATCTCCTGCCTGCTTCGGATGAATGGTTCCCGGAACCTGACACTCCTTCCGGCGCCTACGCCGACATCTGCACTGCCTCAGGCCATCTGGCAGGCCCGGAATGCCCCTCGGAATCGATGCTGATTCCCGCGGCCGGGCTGGACGGCGAACCCTGCCATTATCACAACAGCGGCGAGTTCGTGCTGCCGCCCGCGATGGAGTGGTACTACCGGCCGAATCATCCTGAGTATTCGGGCGCAAAAAAGGCTACGGGGGAGTCTGCAGTGCAGTTCATCTATCCCCAGAACGGGGCTGTGCTGTCGCTGCCGCGCCAGCTTTCCGGCAAAGTGGAAGGGGTGGTTTTCCGGGCAGCACATCATAAAACAGATGCCACGCTCTGGTGGCATCTGGACAATACTTATGTCGGGGAAACGTCTTTCCGTCACGAGATGCTCCTCGCTCCCGATCCGGGCTTGCATACGCTTACCGTTGTAGACCAGGACGGCAGCACGGCGGTGGTCCGATTCACAGTGGAATAATCTTACTTCGTGCCGAAAATACGGTCTCCGGCGTCTCCAAGGCCCGGAACGATGTACGCGTTTTCGTTCAGGTGGTCATCCACCGCGGCAACGTAAATATCTACGTCGGGATGCGTTTCCTGCACCTTCTTGATGCCCTCGGGGACTGCCACGAGACACATCAGGCGGATGTTGTGGCATCCGCGCTTCTTGATCATGGTGATTGCGTCGGATGCGCTGCCGCCGGTGGCAAGCATGGGATCGGTGACTATGACTAGGCGGTCGTCGATATCTTCCGGAAGCTTGCAGTAGTATTCGACGGGCTCGTGGGTCTCTTCGTTGCGATAGAGACCGATGTGGCCGACCTTGGCCACGGGCACGAGAGTCTGCAGGCCCTCGACCATTCCCAGACCTGCGCGGAGGATAGGAACGATGGCCATCTTTCGGCCTGCGATTTCCTTGGCCGTCATCTTGCAGATGGGGGTTTCGATGTCCACGTCTTCCAGCGGGAGGTCGCGGGTGACCTCATAGCCCATCAGGAGGGCGATTTCTTTGAGAAGTTCACGGAAATCCTTGGATCCGGTTTCCTTTTTACGCATGATTGTCAGCTTGTGCTGAATCATGGGATGATCGATAACATGCAGTTGGCTCATAGTGTTTTAGAATGATTATGCGAAGATACAAAATAATCCGTCGAATAGCAAACAACTATCGTAGATAGCACTTTTTGGGACAAAAAAGGTAATATTCTTGGAATATTACGCTATATTTGCAAACTGCAATGAAAGCGCGCAATCTCATAATGGCTGTTTTATTCGCCCTTTCAGGCGTCTGTATGGCACATGCCCAGACCCCGGTTACGCGCGAATTCCCCGTCTGCTTCAGGTGGGACAATCCCCATTATGACCGCACTTATCTCGACAATGCCTCCATCGAGGAGGAGATTTTCCACTTCATAGATTCGATTGGCACTGCGAATATCGAGCAGATCGTAGTCGAAGCTTTTGCGTCTCCGGAAGGAAGCCTTTATCATAACAAGGAACTGTGCAAACTCCGTTCTGCGGAAATCAAGTGGCTGATACTCAAGAACTATCCCGAGACTCTCGGCAAGTTCAAGCTCAGTCCCGCGGGCGAGTCGTGGACCATGCTCCGCAGCAGGGTGGCCGCAGACAAAAAGCTTACCGATGCTTCCCGAGAGAAGATCCTCCGCATCCTGGACGATACTTCTCTTTCGCTGGACTCCCGCAAATGGCGTCTTTCCAAGGGCCTCGGCACGGATCCCCAGGTCGGCGACCTGTGGCAGTATCTGCTCCGCGCCCACTATCGTTATCTGCGCTGCGGCGTCGTGGTGATCGTTTCGTCGCTCACGGCCGACACCGCTGCTGTCGTTCCGGGCGAAGCTAAGGAACCTGCCGACACTGTTGCTGTCATTCCGGGCGAAGTGAAGGAACCTGCTGACACTGTTGCCGTCGTTCCGGGCGAAACAAAGGAACCCGCCGATACCGTGGCTTCGGCCGTGGCGGCTAAGCCATTGGTCGACAGCACATTAAGCCAAACCCTCCCGCCAGATTCAAAGGGGGAGGAAAGTGGTCAAGTGTCTGATAGTCTGTCAGTTACCCGCCACGATCGCGTACCCCTTCTGGCCGTGAGCACCAACCTGCTTTATGACGCGACATATTTCCCGCACTACGGCTTCACATCGATACCGTCGGTTAGCGTGGAATACTACCCGTACAATGGCCGTACAACCTTCGGCGCGGATGTCGAATGGCCCATGTGGCAGCACTGGGATACACACAAATTCATGCAAATTAACAATATCACCCTATGGGTGAAGCGTTATTTTAAGCAAAATGTGCATCTATATAAAGGACCCTATCTTCTGGGAAGCCTGAATGCGGTGCGGTATGGCATAGGGTTCGACGACAAAGGATGGATAGGAGAAGGCCTCGGGGGCTCGGTTGGAATAGGTTATAAGAAGTATTTCGGCAGCAGCCGATTCTTCTTCGACACCGGACTGGCACTGGGAGTGTTGTGGTCGAGGTACGATCCATACATCTGGGGCAACGAGGCCACTGGCTGGTACTACTACGACTACCTCGGCAAGCCGGAAGACTTCAAGGAGCGTAGCAAGCGCCTGCTCTGGTTCGGACCTACAAGACTGTATTTTTCAATTGGTTACGACCTTTTGATGAGAAAGAAGAGATGAAATTGAGAAACTGCATAACGACTATCGTTGCACTGCTCGTCCTGAGCGGATGCACGATCGAACCCATGCTGCACCTGCGCAAGGTAGCGGCTACCAAGGTCGTCATGCAGACCACCATAACCACCGACATCCTCTGGCAGGTGAACTGGCAGGCCCAGTGGGATTATACATGGAATACAACCACTTACGGCCCTCTCGGCTATACCGAGCCCAAGGGCGTGAGAATGCACATATACACATTGGACGATGCCGGCGAGCCCAAATCGCACAACGTTTATAATTTCAACGGACTCGAGGGGCAGGCGGATGTTTTCGTGGGCATCCACGACCTGCTCTTCCATAACAACGATTCCGAGGTGCTTCTCTTCCGCTCGGAAGATGACCTGGCCGATGTACACGCCTACACCCGTGTCATATCTTCCGGCCTGAAGGCATCCCTGCCAGTGCAGACAGCCGCCCAGAAAGCCGCTGCCACCAAGGCGGATCCGGAAGAGATCAACGAGAACGTAACCCTGATGCCGGACGAGCTGTTCAGGCTTTTCGACCCCGCCCATCACATCACCGACAATCTCGAAGATTATGACTTTGAAGACGGAAAGTACATCCTGCGCATAAAGGGTAATCTTCAGCCGGCGACTTTCATCTACCTGTTCCAGGTGAAACTGCTGAACAATCTTGAACGCGTTGCCGGCAGCAACGGAGCGGCCCTGACGGGTGTGGCGGACGACGTGAACCTGTGCACCGGTGAGACCTCGACAACCGCCGTGAGCGTGCCGATGGACGTGTACATGAATGCGGTGGCCGATCCCGATCTGCTCGGAGCCAGATGCCTCACCTTCGGCATCCCCGGCTGCAACCCCTACGACGATGCAAGCGTCGCCGCTGCCCCGGCCGGAAAGCACTGGCTCGTGCTGAACGTGGCCTTCAAGACAGGCAAATACAAGAATATACGAATAGACGTAACCGACCAGATCCGG
>JAEENZ010000225.1 GCA_016283985.1 Bacteroidales bacterium
TACAGGATAAACTCCGGAGCGTGGATTGACGGGCGATTCGCCGGTCTTCCGGACAATCTGATGCCGGGCAGGTATATCCTCGAGACGCAATACTCGGACGTCTTCGAGCGCTGGGACGATGCCACGATCGAGAAAAGCGTAGTCCGCATCCGCCCTCCGCTGCTGCTCCGCTGGCCGTTCATCCTCCTGTACCTGTTGCTGCTCGGCGGGGCCGCCTGGCTGTTCATCCGCTATCGCGAGAACCGTCAGCGGGCGCTGGTGCTGCAGGAAGAACTGGACACCCGCAACCGCTTCTTCGGCATCATCTCCCACGACCTGCGCAACCCCGTTTCCGGGATACGGACACTGGCTTCTTCGCTGGAGGATGCCCCGGAAAGCAGGCTCCGCGAAGGGATTAAGGCGATCGACGCTGCGGCAGAGCAGACATCCGCCCTGCTGGAGAACCTGCTCATGTGGTCCGTGAGCCAGAAGGGCTTGCTGCGCCCGGTGTTGCGTGAGGTGTTCCTGGAAGACGTCGTCCGCGAAGCCGTTGGCACGATGAAAGTGGCCGTCACCGTGCCGGAAGGGCTCTCGGTGACCACCGATCCCAACATGCTCGCCACATGCATCCGCAACCTGCTGGACAACGCCGTCCGCTTCTCGCCCGAGGAGGGCTCTGTGCGGCTGGAGGCATCTCCCGAAAGGATAGTCATCAGCGACCGGGGGCCGGGGATGGATCCGGAGATGCTGCGTACCCTGTCCCGCCCGGGGCATCTGGGGCTGATGATAACGCGGGAACTGCTCGATAAACTCGGCAGCAGCCTGTCTGCCCGGAACCTCCCCGAAGGAGGATGCGAAGTAACCATACACCTGTCATGATAAACGTACTGCTTGTTGAGGATTCCACCGTATTTGCCATGGGGCTGAAGATAGCCCTGGAGGGCCGCTCCGACGTGGGGCTGGCCGCGCATGTTCTGACTTCCGGCTCCGCCGTAGCCTATCTGAACGCACATCCAGAGGTGGATGTGGCCGTGGTGGACATTACCCTGGAACAACAGACCGACGGCCTTACCCTGCTGGGCATCCTGCGTGAAGCGTTCCCGCACGTGGCGGCGCTGGTTCTGTCGCACTACAAAACGCCCGCATACATCATACAGTCAATAACTTATGGCGCACGTGGCTATCTTGCCAAGGACTCCGCACCGTCGGAGATTGCCGATGCAATCGTAAAGGCTTTCGCCGGTGACTGCGTGTTCTTCGGGGACACCATTCCGGTGAAGGAGATAACCAGGCTGTTCGGCGGGGAAGACAAGATACAGGCGCGCAGGCCGCAGAACCTTTCGCCGAAGGAACTGGAAGTGTTGCAGTTGGTCACGTCCGGCTACAGCAACGCCCAGATAGCGGCCGCGATGGGAGTGGCGACAACTACTGTCGACAGCTATAAGGAGCGCATCAAGGCCAAATTCGGCCTGGACACGATCGTGGAATGCGTTGCCAGCGCAGTCGATGCGGAACTGGTTACCATACGCTGACCGGGATTGCTTTAGCAAGAATTATTTTATAACTTTGTGAATCAAACAGATATCTTATGAAAAGGATTCTTGCAATTTTGACGGCCGCCCTCGCGCTGATGGCCGTATCCTGTGAAGGGAACAAATCAGAAGACGACGATGACACCATCGAAGTAACCGAGGCAAACCTCCAAGGCACATGGGAAGGTGCCGTAGAGCATGATTTCGGCCAGGGCTATCCACAGAAGTGGCGCATCCAGATTAATGGAAAGGAGTATACCACTTGGCATACCCACCAGACGGCAGGCACCACATATGATGAAGTGCAGGGCCTCAAGACCGTGGGCAACAAAGAAAAGGGCACATGGGCTTATGCCGACGGGGTCCTCACCCTCACCCCCAAGGAACAGTATGCATCATACTACCAGAAGATGAATCCCGATCTTTCACTCGGTGGGAACGTTTATTATGAGTACAATGAGGAAACCATGGAAGCGGTCCAATGGTATGTGACTCCTCAGTCCATCATCGAAAGCGGCGTAGAAAGTGATACTGCCGAAGGTTCTGATTGGTACATTTCCAGGTGGAAGAACGTTGTGCTGACCAAGACCGCGCTTACCATCAAGATCAACAGGGATACCTTCGTACTGGAAAAGAAATAGAATGATCCTTCGTAAAGGGTTACTGCTAATTCTTGCATGGGGGCTTGCAATGTCGGCTGCCTCCTGTGGCGGTACTGCTTCGAATGAAGAGTCCTGGCCATCCCTGCTTTCGGAGAGCCGACACTTCGCCGCTCTCAAACAATGGGAACCCGCAACGGATTATGCAATAAAGGCATTGTCTTCCAATAATCTGGATGATGGTGCCAAATCCTTGGTGCTGAGTCATCTGGCTTCTATCGACATAATGACCTGGCGGGACGCCCAGGGGTGGGAACACGCCGTTGAGGCGGAACGTCTTGCCCGAGATGCCGGAACAGACACTCTTATAGCTACCGCTCTTCTTCAAAAGGGCCGTCTTCAGTTATGCGGAGCCATCACCCAGGGCGAGGCCCAGGACGCCGAGGCCCTGGAAACACTTCAGGAAGCCATGTCCCTCGCTTCCGGCAGTCCCTCCCTTCAGGCGGATATCCTTCTTCAGATGAGCCAGGCTTATATCGGACTGAATCGTTTCAGAAGCCCTATAGACACAAAGATATATGCTGAGGCGGGCCGGTGTATCGACCATGCAGTTGCCGTGTCGAAAGACTCGGCTTTCGTCTCAAAAGCCCTGCCCTATTGGATGCGCTGGTATCGCCAGGGAGGAGCCTGGCAAGACGGAATAGCCTGCTGTAAACGTGTTCTTGAAGGTTTGGGAAAGGAAGACTTCCTGATGCAGAGCCAGTGCTGGAACAACCTGGTGATGCTCTATGCCCAGGCCGGAGACGTGGAAGGTGCGGCCACGGCTCATCAGCAGTATGTGTATGCCATGGAGTATTACATGCAGCAGAAGGCTGATGAGCGCTTGCAGGAAATGGAAACCCGCTACGAAAGCTCCCTCAAGGAAGCCCGCATCTCAAGGATGCGAATCGTGATGATCGCACTCATCATCCTTGCTATCACTTTAGTAATAATGATAGTCGTCTCCCAGGCTTATATCCGGGGAATAGTTGCATCGGACCGTGGTAAGGAACAGCTTCTGCGGCTTATCTCAAAGGATCTTGCCAATCCTCAGCCGGGAGATTCCCCCGTTCCGGACAATGCTACAATCCGTGCCCGCTGCCGGGAGCTTCTGGGAGAGGAAGACGGAGACATTGCCAATGATATCGCCTCCTACATCACAGGCCTTGCCGATGAGCGATCCCGCCGTGTAAAAGAATTCGGCCTTACCGCCCGTGAAATAGAAGTGATACGTCTCAGCGCCGAAGGCCTTTCCGCTGCAGGTATCGCGGAGCGCCTCCACGTGAGCGTTTACACCGTAAAGAACCACAAGCAGAACATCTACCTGAAGATGGATGTGCGCAGTAACTCAGAGATGCTGCGCCTCGCAAATGAACTTGGGATAGTTTAAAATAGTGCTTTTGTACTATAACAGGAAGTGTTTTTTTTCCGACATTCGTGGCTGTGGATATAACTATTGCTATTAATATGACAAAGAGAATTTTTTCTGCCCTTGCGGCCCTGGCGCTACTGGCCGCCTGCGATCCTGAAATGAATGAGGTACCGGCGACCTCCATCACATTTGATGAACCGGCCGTCACCATGAAGGTGGGAGAGACCAAGACCCTTACCGTAACGGTAGAGCCGGAAAACACTACGGACAAGGTGGAATGGGAATGCCTGATGCCGGAAAACGCTACCGTTGAAAACGGTGTGGTTACGGCATTGCAGGAAGGCTTCGCTTCGATTGTGGCCAAGGCCGGAGAGGTTCAGGCTACCTGCCGTATCTTTATCGAGGCTGATGGCGACGAAGAAAGCTTTGTCATCGAGCCTGCTCCCGTCACTCTTGCCATAGATGAGGAGGCAGAGCTGACGGCGGTCATGAAACCTTCCGGGACCAAAGTAAAAGTTGAATGGAAATGTGATAAGCCTGACGTAGTTGCGCTGGGCGCTATCAATGATTCTCAGGCCAAGATACAGGGCCAGGCGGCAGGCAAGGCCACGGTCACGGCATATGCTTCCGATGGCAAGACTGCTACCTGCGAGGTCACCGTGGAAGGCGGTACGTCGATCGTGGCGGTGACGTCCATTACGCTTGACAGGGATAAGCTTGAGATGACCGTGGGTCAGAAGGATACTCTTGTGGCCACGGTTCTTCCGGAAAACGCCACGTACAAAACAGCCTTGAATTGGAGCGTTATGGATAACAGGATCGTAACCGTGGGCACAAACGGTGAGCTTACCGCAGTCTCCGCAGGCACTACAACGGTTACTGTTATCAGCGTGATGCATCCTACCGTAATGGCATCGTGCGAGGTGACGGTCAGTGGGCCTAAGGCACCACGTTATTTCTTCCAGACCTCGGACAATTACGGGCAGGCGAAGTTATATGTAGATGGAAAGCAGTTCGGAACTTCGACGACCGTAGCATATGCAAATAATGAAGGCACGGATATCTGGTACTATGCAAGCGATGGTTTTTATAAGGAGAACCAGAAAGTATTGAGCGTAAACCGCGAGTCTTTAGGTGATGGCCAGTACCATGTTTTCAATGGTTTTGCCGTCAAAAACGGATTGCTCCATTACGTTTACACGACGTTCACCAGCGGCGACTACAGGATGTATTTCCGTACCGTGGATCTATCCAACGGAAAGGTTTTCGAAAACAAGCTGAACGAAACACCTTACGCTCAGACATATACTACGTCTGCCAACGGAAAGTCAATTTGCGTGACAAACAACGGGAAAGTCTATATTCCAGTCAGTGTCAGGCTTACTTCTTACTGGACCACAAAAGTTTTGGAAATCACTCCTGCTACGGAGACCTCCGATGCAGTGATTACTGAACATGTCCTTTTTGAAGGGTCAAGCAATTTGACGACTGGCACATATGATATCGCGAACGGCGAGGATGGCAGTGTTTATACCCTTGTTCATTATCAGGACAAGTCTGAGTCAAAAGATGAAATGGTCCTTTTCAAAGACTTCCAGGAAGTCCGGCGCTACGAAGGCTACAACTACGGCAATATCAGCATTGACGGCTCGGACGTTTATCTGTTCATGACGCGTACGGACAACTCCACCTGCGATGTTTTCAAGAACGCGGATATAGTCAAAGGACCTTTGACAAATGTGTATCAGAGAAACGGTTGCGTCGCCGCAGATGGTAACGGAGGGTATTATTACGCCTATACCAAACTTGTAAACAATAACCTTGCCGGCTATCTCTACGATTCCGGCAGCAAACAGCTGTTCCAACTGACAGCTATGATCATAAGGCTTCAGGTCGCCAAGTAATCGGTACAGCTAATATGATTACAGCCCGTGGATGGTTCCATGGGCTGTTTTTGTGTTTTGTGGCGAATTTCACCACAAGAAAGTTGCCGCGATGGGCTACCTTTGCGAAAAACACGTACGCGTATGAAAAAGATACTGATCGTTCTATTCTCGGTCCTGTCCCTTTCCGCCACAAGGGCATCCGCCCAGCTCGGATTCGATTTCGGAATGAACTTCGAATTCATGAACCGCGAGGCTCCTGAAGGATTCAGGTCGAGCGGCTTCGGCATGGGGCCCTATGCCGGCATTATCTATGGAATACCAGTCACCATGTCGAATATGGTGAGCGTAGGGCTGAACTACAAATTCGATATCATCTATGGTGCTCCAGGCACTACGTGGGATGATAAATTACTGGACCCTATTACCCTGCTGAACGACGACACGGACATAAGGGAGCAGCATCTGCAGGTTCCGGCCATGTTCATTCATGAGAGTGGATTGTTCAATTTGAGCGCCGGCCCTGTGTTCGACTACTGCCTTTCTTCTACTGTTGTGAGCACGAGTACAACCTGGCCATACAGGGGCGAGAATGGGAAGAGTAAAAAGATGGACAGCATAAAAGATCTCGGCATGAAGCCGTTCAATGTTTATCTCAAAGCTGGAGCCGGAATAGGACTTAAGGCCTTCTCTTTTAACCTTACGGCCTCCTACGGACTGTTGGACCTGTCGCCGGACGGCACGGGCCTTCGCCGCTGGGCCGCAGGCCTGGACATGCATCTAGTTTTTTAGCTTCCTATGCGTAAACTGATTATTATCTTGTCCCTTCTTGTCCTTGGCAGCCTATCCATGGTTGGGCAGGATGTGATTATAAGCGGGAACTCCGATTTCAAGAGGCTTTGCGAAGGCAATAAACTCCCCAAAGTGGAAGGATGGACGGTGGTGTCGAAGAACGTGGCCGGACCGGCCCTCTCTCCCGAAATCTGGTGCGGCATAGCCCGAATCCGGAAGTCGGGAAGCGACTTCATCGCCACCCTTGCCTATGGCCCGGTAAGGTGCGACAGGATGTGGTTTCTCTCAAAAGGCCTGGTAATCTACAACAAGGGGTCGAAGTACTCGGCCTTGTGTCTTGTTGACGGAAAGTGGAAGCAGACCCTGAAGGGCTACAGCTGCGAGGCCATACCGTTCGGACATGCGGACGGAACCAGGGCTCAGATGCTGGCCCGCGGCAAAGACGGCTACTACAGTTGGATAGACGAAGGTGGGAAGCATCTCGCCGGCACTCCGGACCATTACGACAACACTGTCCTGTACAGCCGTAACAACGAAGTCGCCGCCGTCAAGACCGGAGGCAAGTGGGGTGCAGTATCTTCGGATGCCCGCGTGGTGGTCCCCATCCAGTACGACACGCTCTACCTTACCTCTCCTCTCCGCCAGTGGGGAGGGAAATGGGCCTCGGCCAACTGGTTCTACGTGAGCAAGAAAGGCCTCTGGGGTGTACGTGGAGACAACGGCGTAGAAGCCGTCCCTACCGTCTACAGCGGATTGTCTTACTGGCCCAAGGCCCCGGACAGCTGGTGTTATCGCAAACCCGGCGGCAAGTGGGGGATGAGGGAAAGCGGCGGCAAACAGATACTCCCGGAAGAGTACGACGGGCTGTCGCCATACAGTTTCAGCGCTTCCGTGAGCGGCTCGCTGCGACTCCCGTTTGCGATTATCGCGGGGCGCGGAAAGGGGCGTGCGCTCCTCAACCACAAAGGCAACGAACTCCTTCCGTACATGGAGAATGCGGACATGTTCGACATGCTGGTGATGTTCTATCCCCAGAAATCGTTCTCCGTATTCACATGGAACCGCTATAAACTCTGGACAAAGGGAGAATTCGAATCCACCGCCGAGTTCGAAGCCAGGAAGAAGGATCCTTCCAGGACTGCGGGATATGTTTCGTCGCTGCTCCCTGCCGCCGAGAAAGCTTTCGCTGCGGCCATTGTCGGAAACGACGCACACCTGATCCTCAGCCGCTACGATGCCGACAGCGAGTGCTTCCTTTTCTCTGTGGACAAGATACTGCAGGACACCTACAGAATCCGGGTCCCCAGGGCGGACGCCCCTTTGTTCAAGGAGGAGTTCAACAGCTTTGCGGCCGATGCACTCAAGTCGGCCAAGTACTTCATACACAACGACATGCTCGCGCTTCGCAGCATCACTTTCACTACTCCGGAAGGAAAGACTTTCAGCTTCGAGAACCCTGCGGCTGAAGGGTATTCCCTGCCTTTACTCAAAGACCTTGACTTGATACAGCGATGAAAAAGATAATTGCAATGCTTGCCCTCGCCTGCCTGAGCCTTGTGGCGGGTGCACAGTCCAAATTCGACACCGGCACTCACGCAAAAACCGCTCTTGGCCAGGCGGAAGAAATGAGCGGGATGAAGGTGACCACCTCCAAACCCAAAGGCAACTATACAATAATTACTCCTGCAGCACGTGCAGTCAGCGCGGCGAGTCCCGTTTCGAGCAGCAACAGCACACTCAGCCTTGCCACGGGAATCATAACGTCCTTCCTGTTCAGCGCCCTCGATGCCCTGGAAGACAGCCGATCCAGCGCCCCCTCCACGGTAGGGACTTACTCGCAAACTTACTCGCAGCCGGTAAATCCGGTGGCTCCGGATGTTTACGACGAATGCGATGCGGACATGGTGAACAAGTTCCCTCAAGGATGCAAGTTCGAGCGTCACTATCCCGTCCCGGGCGACAAGGACTGGTATCTGGAGCTCAAAATGACGAACGAAAGCACCGTGGACCACGATTTCACGATAATCTATTGGGAGAAAGAGGGGAGGGACGGAACACCGAGGCTGAAAGTGCTGCGCAGCGGCCTGCCCCAGAACCGTATCCACGACCCCCTGCTCGGGCTAAGCGTGAACGGACACTACGATTCCGGCACGCTCTCCACCCGCTATAAGATAGAGAAGATCATCTATAACGATTAACCTGAACCGGGTTTACTGCAGGTCGTAGGTTTTTTTTAGTGCTTGATTACAGTATGCAAAGATAACATATTGCAAGGATGATTCATTTATTCCCGGAAATGATTACCTTTGTTTTTGTTACATATTAAGTAGTTATGAAATTAAAGATTGCCATCCTGGCTGTGTCGTTGCTTTGCGCATCCTGCGGACCTAAGGTCGCCCTCAGCAGTTTTAAAGACCTCCCCGAAGAAATTAGCGTGGTAACCGTTGGAAATCGCGTTGCGGAACAACTCCTTGCCGCTGATCCGCTGGATTATGGGAATAATCTCCCTGGTTATCAGGCACCCTATAATTATGGACGAGGTGGCAAGGAAATGAATTATTCCGTGGTAAGCCTTTGGGTTAATGCCATCGAGTTCGCCCACCGTTCCCATAACAAGAAGTTGGAGAAGCGATTGATCGATTTTTTCGAGCCGTTCTACGGAGAGAGAAAAGACAAGCGCAATCGCGACAATCATGTGGATTTCTCCATCTTCGGGGCCATTCCTCTGGAGATCTATCTGATGAACGGTGACAAGCGGGCATTGGAATTGGGACTTCGATATGCCGATCATCAGTGGGAAGATCCGACAGGGGAGCCCGGCAAGAAGGTGGGTGGCAATGGCAATTTCCCTATTGAGGGTCAGCGGGAATTCCTTGCAAACGGTTATTCTCCCCAGACCCGCCTGTGGATCGATGACATGTACATGATTACGGTCCTCCAGACCCAGGCTTATCGGGCCACGGGTGACCGCAAGTATATTGACCGTGCGGCCCGTGAGATGAAAATGTATATGGACTCACTCCAGCGGGACAATGGCCTGTTCTACCATGCCCCCGACGTACCCTTCTTCTGGGGACGTGGAAATGGCTGGATGGCGGCGGGGCTGCCCATGCTTCTGACCTATCTCCCCGAAGACAGCGAGTATCGCCCTTCACTGAAGGAAGCATATATGAAAATGATGCCTACGCTCCTGGAGTCTCAGCGCGAAAACGGCATGTGGGGGCAGGTTATCGATGATCCGGAGTTTTGGGATGAGTCTTCCTGCTCTGCCATGTTTGCCTATGCTTTTATAGAAGGTATACGTTCTGGCTTGCTGGACGAGGCTACGTATGGCCCTGCCGCACGTAAGG
This sequence comes from Bacteroidales bacterium, assembly GCA_016283985.1. The sequence continues at coordinate 9,547 of JAEENZ010000225.1, forward strand.
CCTGGGTTTCCTTGTGTGGGAAACTGGATGAACATGCCAATCTTGCAGATATCTGCATCGGGACCGACCGTAGAAACAGCCGCGAGTGGTATATGGACCGCCCCCGCTCCAACGGTGACCCTCATGGGCAAATGGCAATGATGTGGATTTGCAGCGCGCTGTTGAAATAACTATCGCGAAACCTTTATCGTGTAATCCCGGAACATCTCGGGATCCAGGCTTACTTCCAGAGGCTTGCCACTGGCTACTTCGACGTTCCTGATGTCGATGACTCCCTTCGCGATGAAGGGATAAGGCACATCCTCATCGATACCCCGCTTGAATTTCCCGAAAATCATGGGCCCCTGGTAGTCCTTGTCGCTGACGCGGCTGTCGTCGATGACAAGGTTCTTGATATCGATTCTTTCCGGGAGGTAACATGTGTAACCGAAGTCATGCTTCCCAGCGTTGGATCCTCTCAGCAAGGATACGTTTTTGGCCCCTTCAGGAACGATGAGCTTGCAGTTCCTGGCGATGAGTTCGCCTTCCCAGGAACTGCCATAATCGGCCCTGAGGGCGACGAGGGACTTGCGATGGATGGTGCAGTTTTCGAGCAGCAATGTCCCGTAACCGACGACGTTGACGCCAGTGTGCCCGAACTCGCAGTTGGTAAGGGTGACGTTCCTCACCCCCTGATGGGCGTCGAAGCGGGAGAAGACGCAGTTGTCCAGGGCGAGGGACTTGCAGAAGTTGGAAACGAAGATCCCCCAGTACTTCGTGTCGTTTATGTCGGTGGTCTGTGTGCAGTTCTCCCATCTGACGCCTACGCAGCCATGGGCGGAGATGTCGTATGTCCCCATACTGACGGGCACGCCGGCAGATCCTATTGTCCTGTAAGTCTTGTGCGCTGTCAGGAGGCAGTCGCTGACCACGATGTCGGCAGCCGTGTCGAAGGCCAGGAAACCGTCGTACGGGGCACCGTGGTCGAGTTCTCCTTCGATATAGTGGGATATGCCCTCGATTCTGACGTTGGACCTTTCGACGGCTATTCCGCGGCCGTAGTAAGTGTACTTGGAAGGGGCTTGGTTGGCGATGGTGGTGAAAATTCCGCCCTTGACTGTCAGGAGTTTGCCGTCGATGGGGTGAGCTGTCATCCGGGTGATTTCGTCGTAATCCCAGATAAGCGCAGAGGAGGGTTCTATGTTGCCGTCAGCGTCGACGATGATGAATTCTTGCTGACTGACCCCGCTGTTCTGGTTCGCTCCAAGCCGGACGTACACCTTATGATTGTCGTTTACCACTTCGACCAGGCAGCGGTAGGGAAGGGCCTTGCCTATGTTGGTCTGGCCCCGTTTCAGGCTTCCAATTCCGTCGATGTCAAAGGGCTCGAGGGAGGATTCAATCCGGAAGATACAGTCCTCGCGGTCTTCGAGGCTGACATGGCTGTCGTCGATTATGAACCTGGCGGTACCGAAATCGACATCAGTGCGGATTTCGGCAGTTCCGGGCGTGTTGCCTATGTAATACGTCTTTCCGTCGGCGGCCTTGACAGGGAGCCCCTTTTCATTGGCGGCTGCGTGGGTTGCAATGATGGCGGGGAAGTCGTCGGTGACACCATCCCCCCTGGCCCCGAATTGCTCATATGTGAGGTATTTCGGAGAAGCGCACGCAAATGCGATTGGCAGGCATCCGGCAAGAAGCAGAAAATTATTCATAATAGGCTAGAATTCTACAACTGCGATTGAGTTATTGCATAACTTGACACTCACGGTTCCGTCTTCCGCTGGGAAGAGGGGAATCTCGGTATAATTATGCCGATCGTCGGTAAGGTGGCAGTATACCACCTCGCCCGGACTGTATCCCTTGACGGAGATGTTCACCGTTGCAATATTGCAGGTATTGTTGTCTCCATTGTAACGGGTCAGCATGAGCGTGGTTTTGCCGTCCTTGACGGCTGCTACGGCATAGATATCCCCCTCACCGCCTTCCAGGGCGCACTCGCACTGATTCCCGCGGAGTTTGCTCCAGGCATAGAATACATAGTATGTGGGCATGTGTTTCCGTGTCTGGGGGTCGTAGAAACCGCAGAAGGAATCCACGTTTACGCGGAAATCATAATACATCAGCATATCCACCGGAGCATCCTGCATCGCGCACATGACGGCTCCCACGAACGCTGCGCCCTTGATGTTCAGGCGGGTTTCGAAGTTGTAGTATTCGTATGCAGACTCGGCACCGGGCTTTTTCAACTGCCAGTAATTCCACTCGGTCAGGAAGAGTTCGGCATCTTCGTACCCGTACTGCTTCATCCACTCCCTGAGCATTTGGGATTCCTTCACGTAAAGCGAAGGCTCGACATCGTATTTATGCCATGTGACGAAGTCGATAGGAACGTTGTGGGCATGCATGTATTCGAAGAACTGCTGGAAATAGAGATAAGTCTTGTCTCTTCTCAGAATCCTGCAGTATGAGGGGCCGCCTATCTTAAGGTCCGGGAAACGCTTTTTGAGGTGTTTTGCCGCAACCTCATAGAACTTATGGAACTCTTCCAAGGAACCGCCCCAGGTACGTGGGTCAGTCTTCCATCGGTCCGATTCCTGGTCCAGATCGGCCTCGTTCCATATCTCCCAGTAGCGGATGTCGTAATGGAAGCCGTTTGCCCAGCCTTCGTTATAGTGCATTATGACGTGCTCGCAGATCCTGGCCCATTTCCTGTAATCCTTCGGCGGATAGATGTGGTATTTTGCCTCCGGGTGGGTCTCGATGGACTGACCAAGCCTGTACATCACCTTTGCGCCAGAATCCAGCAGTGTCTTGATAAAGGCATCGGTTTCGCGGAAATCATAGGAGGATGCCTTGTCGGGATCCTTGCTGAAATCCGGGAAAATGTCGGAAATATCCACCAGGTGATAGCCGTAATAATCATCTACGGTTGAATCGTGAGTACGGCTGAACGGGATATTCAAAATGCGGAAATCCTCCATCTGCTGCGGATCGTCACCGACGTTTGGGCCGTTGTTTACGGCGTTCATAGGCTTGATAGGACCCTTGATCGCCGATGGATTTATGGTGGCCTTCACAAGCAGGGAAGAAATGTCCGGATGCGTTTTCTGGGCCTGTACGCCTGCTGCGGCGAAGAGCAAAACGAATGCAAGGAGTATTTTTTTCATGGCGTCTTTCAAATAGGATTCACAAACTTACGATTTTTTCGACAACAATTCAACCCTCTCCATAATACACTGATAACGAAAATAATGTGCTTCTGGCGGATATGACTGTATCGTTGGCAGTTGTGTATTATTAGAATAATCTTCGTGTATCCAAATAATAAGCGGAAAAGGTGGCCAAAAAAACGTATCTTTGGTGAGCCAATAACGATATGAAACGTATAAAGACAATCGGAATCGGCATCCTTTCGCTCATTGTGATCTTTTTCCTAGCCAGATGGATAGGGATGGGCGTAAACAGGCGTACTCCAAGCGGTGGTATCAACAAGTCGATGTATGTCGACATCAACGGAGACATTGACTATCAGACCAATTACTCTCTTGCCTGCGAATATTTCGAACAGGTAAACGCTCCCAAGAAGCAGATGTTCGTGATGAAGGACGCCACCCATGGCCTCCTCGAATCGCGTTCAGAAGAGTTCTCCGGCCATCTCCACCAGATTGCCGCTCGCATCCGCCTTGCCGTCCGTGACCGGCCTTGTTGGACAGGATGGTGAACAAGTCATCCTGAAGCGAGGTCTCATCAATATCGGACAAACTCTCCCGGGCTTTCCAGATACAGATTCCCGTAGGAGGCGGCGCCCACGATTTTTGCGTGCGAGCCAAGGGTATGGGCGGCAAGGTAGAGGAACAGATCCCGGAAATTGCATTCCGGATTCTCCGTCAGATAATCTGTCAGACTGAGGGAGAACCTGTCGCACATCCAGATGCGCGCCGAGGAGTTCCAGTGCTCAGCCC
>JAEENZ010000226.1 GCA_016283985.1 Bacteroidales bacterium
AGGCTGCTGGTGCGGAGGATGTATGTCGGGGCGAATCACGTGGTGCCGGAAACCCGGGCCGAAGGGGTTCAGCTGGACCTTTTCGAGGCCGAGCAGGATACCGACCGCGAGCGCAGCCGCCAGGAGGCTATCCTGGAAATCCGCCGGAAATTCGGGAAGAACGCCATCCTGAAGGGGATGAACTTTGAGGAAGGAGCGACTGCCAGGGAACGCAACAAGACAATAGGAGGACACAAGGCATGAACGAGTTCGAGAAAAACGCTTTCCAGAAATACGCCGACATGCTGGACCTGCCGCATCCCGAGCCGGATCCGGTGAAACATCCGCGCATGTCCCTGCGGGACCGCGCCGCCCAGTTCGCCCCCTTCGCCGCCCTCACCGGCTTCGAAGAGATGATAGATTCGCAAGAGTGATGGTCTGCTTTTTGCAAGTGTTGCTATAGAAGCGCATTTGCTTAAAAAGGAGGCCGACTATGAAAAAGATTCTTTTAATAATTGTTGCTGTTCTGGCAATGACGGGCTGTTCGGTGATGAGGATTGGCAATTTCACCTCCGGGACAGAGTATTACAATAATCTTTACAAGGGCAGCACCCATAATCAAATCGTGCGTGATTTCGGCGCTCCGGACCGGGATGTTTCCGACGGCGCTGGCGGGTATATCCTTGTTTATGAGAAGTTCCGTAGTTCTTCCCGTGTGGATAGTTTCGGGAATGTGGACTATGATGTCGACAAGAGTTACATCCAATTCTTCATGAACGATCAGGGCATCTGTTACGAAGTCCGCACCAACTGGATCGCGCCTGAAACCCAGAAAGCGATAGTAAGTACCGCGGCAATCAGCTTCGGCGCTCTCAGCGGCCTGAGCCTGCTTGTTGTCTTGCCGCTGATGATATTGCTATAAAGGTGTTATATTCACTTTTTTTTCATTACAAAAATCTCTTAAACTGCCGCGCCCCCTACTCCCACATGAAGCGAAGCATTTCGGGGGTTTTGCGGTAGTCGTAAATCCTTATATAGTCCATGCCGTAGAGGCGGATGTGGGAGTCGCCGCCACCGTCGTCGAGGTCGTCGCCGACGAAGAGGCAGTCATCCAGGGAGTAGCCGTGCTCGTGGGCGTACCTTAAAGTAGCGTCAAACTTGTTGTACTGGCGGGGAGTCAAGTCAAACGAAGTCGAACCACCGATGTACACGGCGTAATCCTTGAAGACCTCGAGCACCTCGGGATACATGGCGCGGCGCTTGGCCTTGTCGGGATCGAACTTCAACTTTTCGTATTTGTCGGGCGCGGTGCCCATGAGTCCGAAGGTCACCATGCCGCTGGCGTGGAACTCAACGGGGTCTCCTGAATAGGATGTATAGCCGTATTTGTCCCGGAAGTACTGGCACCATTTCATTATGAACGCGGTGTCGGCCGGGCAGGTATCCTCGCGGATGATCTTGAATTCGCCGTCCACGATGGCGCTTTCCTGCATGCCGTAGTTGCCCACGATGGGCACAGGGAAATTCCCCATCTGCTTGTACACGCGGGGGCAGTTGCCGGCGGCGCTCATCACCAGGTCGTACTTCTCGGAGAGCTTCTCCAGAAGCTCGCGGGCGGCGGGCTCCAGGGGCATGCGGTGTTCGGTAAGCGTAGCATCCAAGTCAAAGCAGATCAGCTTCTTAGCCTTGATCCGCGCGGCATCGCTCACCACATCAAGCTCGGTAGGATTCGCGGAGAAGGTGATCTTCGCCACGTCGTCTATACCCTCCCTCATCGAATCCGGCAGTTTGAAATTCAGGAAACCATCACGGTAGATGTAGGGAATCTTTTCGCGGGTGCGAAGCAGGGTCACCGAATACGGCGCGCGGTCGGTCTTGACAGAAACCTGGCCCTTGAAGCCACCCAGCAGGTGGGCGTACCAGATGTCATGTCCCCTCGTAGTCAGCGGCACATTACTCCTCTCCACGCCAGGAGTAGGCCCGCAGCCGATCAGCGACTCCTCGCCGGTCGCCATCCACTCTTTCAACCCTGCAATCTCCTTGTAGAAATTCGGATGCATGTCGCCTGAGCCGGAAGGACCGACGTTGGGTAGGAAGTTGCCCCCGAGCGAACGGGAGGCCACGAATTCCTCCATGAACCAGCCGAGAGGGCGGAAGAGACCTTTGGTATTGTATCCCCAGCCGCCACCCTTGCCGGTCCAGATGTGGCAGTGCTCCCACCACTCCGAGGGCACGTAAGTCGGCGTCTGGCACTCGAAGGGCGTGGTGAAGTCCCCTATCCGCATCGAGGTGCCGGCGGGGTTGTCGGGGTTGACGATGTTCCCCCAGCGGTCGTTTATCACGATGTCCGGCTGCAGCGAGCGGATCCATGCATACACGCGTTCGGTCTGCAGGTCGCTTACGGGGATGCCGTACCAGCCCATGCCGTCCAGCCACAGCACGTCTACGCGGCCATAGTTGGTCAGCAGTTCCTCCAGCTGCGCGATCACATATGCGAAAAACTTCTCGAAATCCTTCCGGTTCTGCACCGTATCCAGCACAGGCGAACGATGGCCCCAGGTCTCTACATCCCATTCTGTATCAGGGCGATAGCCCGGATAATGCCAGTCCTGCGGGGAGAAGTAGAAGCCTACGCGCATGCCTGTCTTGTGGCAAGCGTCCACATACTCGCGAACCAGATCCCGGCCGCCCATGTACTGCTTGACGCCGATGCCATAGCGCGAGGGCCAGAGGGCATATCCATCATGATGCCGGGTGGTCAGCACGGCATACTTGAAGCCAGCTTCCCGCGCTGCCGCGAGGTAATTCTCGAAGTAGTTCCCAGGATTGAAATGGTTCGCCTGGTCATAGTACTCCTGCCGGCTGTGATACTCCCCTCCCCATCTGTAACCCTTTATCATGTTCCACGACGGCTGTGCGCCAATCATGGAGTGGATGCCCCAATGGAGGAAGAGACCGAGACTTGCAGAAGGATACCACTGAGCACCTTCTGAAGGATTCGGGAAGATGACAGTCTGCGAAGGAGCTTCTCGAAGCTCCTTCGCAGACTTCATATCCTTTTTAGATATCTTGTAATCCCGTGAATCAATTTCCCACTGGGCAAAAGCCCCGGCGCAGAGCGTCAGGGCCAGCAAAGATATAACTAACCTTTTCATCTAGTCTCCGAGGGTTGCGACCATGACGGCCTTGATGGTATGCATGCGGTTCTCCGCCTCATCGAAAACGATGCTGGCAGGGCTCTCGAACACATCCTCCGTCACCTCGACTCCATCAAGCCCGAATTTCTGGTACACATCCTCCCCCGCCTTGGTGTCGCGATTGTGATAAGAAGGCAGGCAGTGCATAAACTTGCAGTTGGGGTTGCCCGTGCGAGCCATCAACTTGGCGTTCACCTGGTAAGGCATCAGCATGGCGATGCGCTCCTTCCAGACCTCGTCCGGCTCGCCCATGGAGACCCAGATGTCGGTGTAGATGAAATCGCAGCCCTTCACGCCGGCGTCAACATCGTCGGTGATGGTGATGCGCGCGCCGGTTTCAGCAGCGACCTTTCGGCACTCGGCCACAAGCTCTGCAGCGGGCTGGAGGGCCTTGGGAGCCACGATGCGCACGTCCATGCCCATCTTGGCACCGCCTACCAGCAGGGAGTTGCCCATGTTGAAGCGGGCGTCGCCCAGATAGGCGTACGAGACCTGGTTCAGGGGCTTGTCGGAGTGCTCCCTCATGGTGAGGAAGTCAGCGAGGATCTGGGTAGGATGGAACTCGTTAGTCAGGCCGTTCCACACGGGTACGCCGGAATACTTGGCGAGTTCCTCCACTGTCGTCTGCGCGAAGCCGCGGTACTCGATGCCGTCGTACATGCGCCCGAGCACGCGGGCGGTATCCTTCATGGTCTCCTTGATGCCGATCTGGCTACCGCTGGGGCCGAGATAGGTCACGTGCGCGCCCTGGTCGTAGGCCGCCACTTCGAAGGAGCAGCGGGTGCGGGTGGACGTCTTCTCGAATATGAGGGCTATGTTCTTACCTACCAGCGTCTTACGTTCTCTGCCTTCGCGCTTCGCCTGCTTGAGCTCGGCGGCAAGGTCCAGGAAATACTGAATCTCTTCTGGGGTGAAATCGAGCAGTTTAAGGAAACTGCGGTTCTTTAAATTGACTGACATATCTTTTAAGGAATTATTCTAGTTCCGCAGGCAGGATTCCCGAGCTGCCCGGCCTCGGTGATGACGCACTGCGCGCCACCGTTCTTGACGAAAAGGATGCCCGCGCGCACCTTGGGAGCCATGGATCCTTCCGCGAACTGGCCTTCGGCGAGATAGCGTTCGGCCTCCGCCACAGTGATGGCGTCGAGGGCCTGCTCGTCGGGTTTGCGGAAGTTGATGTAGACCTTTGCGACATCGGTGAGGATGTAGAATTCGTCGGCCTTCATCTGGATGGCGCAGAGGGTGCTGGCGAGGTCTTTGTCGATAACGGCCTCGATGCCGCGGTAGCCGTCGGGTTTCTTGATGACGGGGATACCGCCGCCTCCGACCGTTATCACGATGCAGCCTTCGCGGGCCAGTTTCTCGATCAAATCTATATTATGGACATCGATTGGTTTCGGTGATGCCACCACCTTGCGCCAGCCGAGGCCGCGGGGGTCCTCCTTGTAGGTCGCCCCATCCTGAGGCATCTCCTTATAATAAGGCCCAACTGGCTTTGTAGGCCGCTGGAAGGCAGGATCGTCGGCCGCAACCTCCACCCGGGTGACCAGGGAGACTATGCGGCGGTGGATGCCGGCTCGGTTGAGTACGCGCTCGAGGGCGGTTTCTATCAGGTATGCAATCGAGCCCTGGGTCTCCGCGCCGCAGAAATCCATCGGCATCGCCGGCATGTCGAACATCTTCTTTCCGGCCTCATGCCGCAGCAGGGCGTTCCCCACCTGGGGGCCGTTGCCGTGGCCTATCACAATGTCATACCCCTTTTCGATCAGGGGAACGAGCCGCTCGCAGGTGCGCTCTACATTCTCGAGTTGTTCGTCGAAAGTGCCTTTCTGTCCGGCGCGGAGGAGCGCATTCCCGCCGAAGGCAATCATAGCAAGCTTACCCATAGTTCCAGTGTAGGTTTATTCGCGCACAAGCGGAAGGGTGGAGCATCGCAGGAGGCCGCCCATCTTGGAGATTTCACGATAAGGGACCGTTTCCACGGTGATGCCCTGGGCCTCCAGCCACCCCTTCAGGCGGGTGAAATGCTCTTCCACCACCACAATGTCCTCGGCGATGGAGAAGATGTTGGAGTTCATCCAGTACATCTCTTCCTTAGTGAGCTCGAACACGTTCTCCTGCCCGAACAGATCCACCAGATGCTGCGCATCGCGCGGATTGATGAAGCCGTCCCGGTAGATGATGGCCTTCCCCCGGCCTACCGGCATAAAGGTGCAATCCAGATGGAGGATGCCCTCGTACGGGTCGGTGTCGCTTTTGCGGAGGTTCAGGGGCACGATGTCCTTGTCCGGGAAAATCATCTTGAGGTAATCCATCGCCAGCGCGTTGGTGCGGGCGGTCTTCACCGTGGGATAATCCGGGAAGTTATACTGCCCCACGAAGACTACGCCGTTGTAGAGGATGACGTCGCCTCCCTCCACGTGCACGGCCTCGGGGAGGTTGTAGATATTCTTATAGTGGATGTTACGGTAGATGGGCTCATAGGCATCGATCTCAGCCTGGCGGTCGGGGATGATGTTGGAGACTATGATCTTGTCGTCGATGACGAAGCCCACGTCGCGGGCGAATACCTGGTTGCAATTGGTTACCAGCGCAGGCCGGTGTACCTTCACACCATGCTTCTTGAGGATGGCCTCGAAGGCCTCCATCTCGCGTACTATGGCCTGTTCGGTGGGGTATACGCCGTTCTTGACGGATTCGTAGGACTTGCTGTCAAAGGCCTCTTCCAGCGTGGGAGCCGGCCCGTTGGAATACGGCAGCCCGAGGACTACTTCCTTGAGTTTGCCGGTTTCAGATGTTATATGTAGTTGCATTTCTATTTTATGTGGTACGCAAAGATAGTTATTTTTTGGGCTCCATGTGCACTATGATGTGGGAGTCCCGCCCGAAACGATCACGGAAGCGGTTTTCCACCTCGGAGGCCTTCTCGTGGGCCTCCTCGAGGGTCTGCCCACCGTCCAGACGGATGTGTACCTCGGCGGCGATGCGCTTGCCGATGCGGCGGGTGCGAAGGTTGTGCGGATCCTCCACCCCGGGCACGGAACGGATGATATCCAGCATCTCCTGCTCCGTGGCGGCAGGCAGCGAACTGTCGGTAAGCTCCCCGAAGGACGGCCCCAGTAGGTCCCAGGCCACTTTCACCAGCATGGCGCCCACCACGATGGAGGCCAGGGGGTCGAGGACGGTCCAGCGGTCTCCCAGGAGGATGGCTCCACCGATACCGATGGCTGCGCCGATGGATGAGAGGGCGTCTGACCGGTGATGCCAGGCGTTGGCCTCAAGAGCAGGCGAGTCGAGCCTGCGGCCCTTGATGCGGGTGTATTGGTAGAGGATCTCTTTAGTTACGATGGAGACGAGCGCGGCCCAGAGGGCAAGTTTGCCGGGGCTCGGGAGTTGCTCCCCTTGCAGCCAGTGGGCCAGCTTGGCAGCACCTGATACAACGATGCCGATTGCCGCCGCAGCCAGCGCCAGGCCAATGAGGAGTGTCGCGATGGTCTCGTACTTCCCGTGGCCATAATCGTGGTCTTCATCCTGAGGCCGGCCGCTGATTCGCACGAAAATGAGAACGACAATGTCGGTGATGAAGTCGGACAGCGAATGCACCGCATCAGAAATCATCGCAGCCGAATGCCCCACAATGCCGGCTACTGCTTTCACCCCCACCAGCAGCAGGTTCACAACACTGCCGACAAGCGTCACTCGGGATATTTCTTGTTCGCGGGTCATAATCATTGCCATATTATCATTAACGGGTCCAGCGGAATCCGGCGTGGATAGCCGTTGGTGCCGTGAATCTTATAATTGTCTGCCATTTCCGGGAACACCTGTTCCAATTTGGCATTGAGTTCCGAGGCCTTTTCACTGAAAGAATTGTCGGTCAGGTCCACAAGCCTGCGGATGCGTTTACGCCGCTCTTCCTCTGGAGTATTCGGCTTGATGGTAGCGTAGATATCGTTCAGCTCCGCCTCATAGAGGCCTCTCTCCTTGAGAAGGATTCCTTCCGGATGCTTCAGGAAGAGGACGAAGAGCGACTTGACCAGAGGCCTTAACGGAAGGCTTGCACCGTCGGGAGAACCAAGCCGGATATTGTATCCTTTATCTATATATAGCTTGGTGGGCTCGGAGGAAAACTGCAACTCCTTCAGGCGCTCCTGCACCTTCTCCAAAAGCACCAGCAATTCTGCCGCCTCCATTCCCTCCAGCATGCCAGCATAATCGGCACCGGGCTCATTCAGGAGGCTTCCGCTCCCCCCGAAAAGCAGTTCCCACGCAATGCGCGCCTGTATGCCGGCCATCGTTTCCATACATCATTTTTCTTTCCACTACGAAGATAGTCAATAGGTATGAATAACGCAAAACGGTCTTAACAAAACAATCGACATTTCCAAACAAATACAAGCTTGTAATTGCTTGTTTTTGCTGATTTCCCAGCTGAAATTTGCAAAAAAGGAGATAGTTGACTATGGATAACCGTAGAAAGATTAGGCCTGTCGTCCCGGGAAACCACCGGGGCTGGATCCTTCTGCCCTCCGAGGGCTCCAAGATTTACCTCAACCCGGCAGAACGCACGCTCTATCGTCTCTTCCTCGATCATCCGGAGGGCCTAGCGGCCGATGATTTGGTGCTCTACTGGCAGGAGCTTTGCGACATCTACGCCCGCGAATCCTGCTTCGACGACCCCACCCTCCGCGAAAACGCCCTTGTATCCCTCTGCTCCGAATCCAAACACGTCTTCTACGCCAACATCTCTCGCATCAAGAAGAAGTTCGTGCAGGCCATCGGCGCCCGCAAGGCCGCGGGATACTACATCAAAAGGGTCCCGAGCGGAGTTTACCGGACGTGTGCAACGCTTATGGCTTATTGCGAATAGTCCTCAAAGATTAGCATATATGTTAAACTTTTATTATATTTGCGATGAAAAAGAAAACAACACTGGATATTATCGGGCAGTCTGAAAGGACAACCTTGTATTCCATTAGTTTTGAAATGGATGGAACAACCGAATTTGAAAAGTTCGTTGCCGAGTTTGAAATGAATGCCAGCTTCAACAAGAGTTATCAGCGGATAATTGCTGCTCTGCAACAGATCCTGGCTTTTGGCGCCCTTGAACGCTTCTTTCGACCAGAAGGGAAAATGAGTGATAACGTTGCGGCTGTCCCACTAGAAGGTGGAAAACTGAGACTATATTGTTTAAGGCTTACCGACCAAATTGTAATACTTGGGAATGGAGGTATCAAAAGCCCGGGCCCCTATGAGAACAACCCGAAACTATATGGTTATGTACTTGATTTGCAAAGATTTGAAAAGATACTAAACAATAAGTTAACAAATGGACACGTGAGTATTCAAGAAAAAGAGCTCACAGGCGTTGAAGATGTGGTTTTCGAAATCTAAATAAGAATGAGTATGCGTAATAAGCAGGAATGGTTCAAAGAAAGAATTGCTAGCATTTCACCTGAAATTATGGCGGAAATGCAACTATCGGCTGAAATTATCGCACGAATTGATACAATTCTCAAGGAGAAAAAAATGTCTCAACGAGATTTGGCCCGTAAACTGGGCAAAAGCGAAGCTGTTGTCTCCCGGTGGACAACAGGTTTCCCGAATCTTACCCTCCGATCTATCGCTCAACTATCGATTGCTTTGGGAGAGCCACTCATTTCCGTTACTGCTTAAGACAACGTGTAATTTATAGCTCAATGATAGCACCCGGCACAAAATCATGGTGCTCGCAGTATGCAACGTAGCCAAGCTGATTGCACAACAATGTCGTATTGCCTATCTTGCCACCCGAGCCTCCCGCGAAATGCGTGTGGCCATAAATCCAATAATTCACCCCAGATGCTTCAATAAACTCATCCATATTCACCTGAAATGCTGAATTCAGGGCACTATCCGGATAGCCGTTGAACCCCGGGCGGACTGTCGGGCAGTGATGAGTAACCACAATCTTATGCGATGCCTCGGAAGTCTTAAGTGCCTTCTCCAACCAGTCCTTGCAAAGCCAATGGATCCCATCCACATCATTTGCATTGAATCTCACCCTCTCCAAAAAGCAATGCCTGAAATCATTCATTCCACGTTGGATTGGCCATAGGTTAACAGGATCGATCCTTGTCCACAAGGTTGTGAAAAACAATTCCAAATCTCCAATAACTACACTGCGATTGTTCAAATAACGCACATTAGGCCTGTACTCGAACTCATAATCTTCCAGCGTATGGCTGATGTCGTATCCATGATAGAATTCATGATTCCCAGGCACAATAAAAGTCTCTTTGAAATTCGCTGCGCACCAGTCAAAGAAAGGATTTCCGATTGATTTCCTATCAGCCAGGTACGACACATCCCCAGCGAGCACAAGAATATCCCCTGCCGGCTCCAAACCAACCTTTCCCATAAACTGACGGTTCTCCGCGAACTCGAGATGCAAATCCGATGCGTATTGGATCTTCATGTCTTTATCGTACTTATAATTAAAACGCAATGAAAACAATCATCGCCTCACCCGTTCAGCATTAACCTTTGTCTTTACTTCAACATACCGTCCCAGCAGATAATATATTGCCTCATTGAAA
>JAEENZ010000227.1 GCA_016283985.1 Bacteroidales bacterium
TGACCTGGGCTGCGGACTTGCCGTGGGCTTTGGCAATGGCGTTTATGACCGGGTCGCGGAGAATCTCACCGTGGCTGTCACGGCCTCCGAGCGGGAACCAGCTTTCAATCTGGATGTTGTATTTGGCTGCCATTTCCTGCCAATGCTCGCGCTGGGCATATGGGTGGCACTCGATCTGGAACATCTGGGGTTTGACTTTCGCAGGAGCCACGATGGACTCGAAGAGTTCGTCATTGAAATCGAAGTCGCTGATACCGATGGCGCGGACCTTGCCCATTTCGAGAGCTTTCTCAAGTTCCTTCCAGGCTCCATTATAGTCGCCCAGCGGCTGATGCAGGTAAACAAGGTCAAGGTATTCGAGCCCCAGGCGTGCAAGCATCTTGTCCAACTGCTTGAGCGTTACGCCTTCGCCGTACTCGTTGGGCCAGAGTTTGGAGGTGATCCAAATCTCCTCGCGGGGAATGCCGCTGTCCTTCACGGCCTGGCCCACACTACGCTCGTTCTGGTAAGCGTGCGCGGTATCAATGTGCCGATATCCGGCTTTGAGGGCAGCGATAACACTGTTATAGGTGGTTTCGCCTGCGGGGATGGAATAAACGCCGAGTCCGAACTGGGGAATGACGACGCCGTTGTTGAGCGTAATGGTTGTCTGGTTCATGGGAAGGGTTGTGTTTTGATTGTTTTCAGGATTGTTTGTGTTCTGCGCGGAGCAACTGGCTGTCAGGAGGACCGCAAGGGTGAGGATCGCTTTCATGATGATTGGTTTTCCGGTGCAAAGGTAAGGGTCTTTTTCCTGCAGATCATTACCCCAAATGCGGAATGATTTATCCATTTTTCTGTTTTTCCGGAAAATGCGTATATTTGCCTTGAAAAACAGCCCAAAGCGATGCAGGACTTCTTGATTTATAATACTCTTACCGATTTCGTCCGTCCGGATGCCTTTCACAAAGACTACCACGTACATCTGCTCTGCAAGGGTGGAAAGATGTCTTTTTTCTGTGGCAACAAACCGTTTGAGGTCGCGGCCGGAGACTTTCTTGTCTGGCAGATGACAACCGGGTTTACGGACATCTCGTACTCAGAAGATTTCGATGCAAACCTGCTGATGGTTTCCAATCCTTTTCTGGGTCGGCATAATCCGGAGATGATTTGGGCGACCAAAGGATATGTGTACATCAAGGAGCATCCGGTGTTCCATCTTGACCCGGATGAACTGGAGATTATCGGCACGGATTTCAAGCAGTTCTTCCAGCGGATACGCGCGCCCAAAACCCTTTTCGGAGAGGAAATTGTGGGCTCACTGCTGGCCATTCTCCTCTATGATATGTGGAATATCTATTCCCGGGAAATCGAGAAGGCGAAGATTGAAGACATCACCTCCCGCCATTTCCTGCGTTTCCTGATGTCTGTCCAGGAGCACAGCCGGGAGCAGCGGGAAGTGGCCTGGTATGCCCGGGAACTGGGCCTTGCGCCCAAATATCTCTCCGAGATCAGCAAGTCCATCACCGGCCGTCCGGCCGGTGACTGGATTGACAGTTATGCGGCTCACGAACTCCAGAAACTCCTCTCGGACCAGCACCTTTCGCTTACTGATATCGTGGATGCCATGCATTTTTCTTCCCAGCCAGCCCTCACGCGCTATATGAAGCGGGTAATGAACACAACGCCCAGCGAATTCCGCCAGGATCCAAAATAATTGGCATTTCTTTCCGGAACACGAACATCTCGTCCTCCTCGCTCCAGTTTTCTTCCATAGACTCCGGAACGGCACCTTCCGCAAAGCTCCAGATCATGCCCTTGGGCATCCAATTCTTATAGTTCGGTTTCATGTTCAATGATGATCATATGCTCTTGGTACGCTCCCAGACCTCTCCCCTGCGGTGCCTCACAAAGCAGAAGTCGCAGCAATCGCCGCCCTGGCAGAGGGTCTTGGTGCGGATGAAATCAATATTGTGAAGATTGCCATAGTTGATGATGTCACTGCGGCAGAACATGGGGCCGAAGCGCTCCAGGACGCCGTATTTGGCAAACACATGCTTGTACAGGCACTCCAGCGTCTCGAAGTGATAGTACTCTTTGGGATCTTCCGGATGCCAGACATACTTCCATCCCTTCCCGGAGCCGTACTTGAAACCCAGCGGGATAATCTTGCGCATCAGCGGCAGGAAGAAAGGCAGCTTGGACATCTTCTGGAACGTATCCGGAGTGAGGGCCGCCCACATATGCGTGGAAACCATTTCAAATGCCTCATCAGGGGTCTTCCCGTTCTGCTGCAGCACTTCGTCGATAGCGATAGTCGGAAGAATGTTGCAGAGATGGCCGTAGTTCCCCTTATCCTCATAATCCCTTTCATTCTCAATAAGTCCGGCCAACCTGACAAGGATTTCCTGTTGGATGGACGGAGCAAGTTCCCCATATAGAACGGCGTAGCGGCCGTTCATGATCATGTTCAGAGGCTCGTAGACTTTTTTCATAAGGTTTCGGCTGTTTTCTTCAATACCCTTTCTGCCAGGCGCATCGCCAGGATGGCAACGGGAATCGTCAGTACCATAACGACAATCATCACCGGAATATTGTTGATGACCGGAATCATCAGCTGGTCATATCCAGCGGGCATTTCTTCTACGGCTGCGGCCAGGGAGCCCTCCGTGTCTGTCCACCAGTGGGAGATGTAGGCGAAGAAGGAGAAGGCAAAAGGAATGAAACTCCAGCGGACGCCTTTGATCGAATCATATCCGAAGATCTTCCTGAGCAGTTCTGCCAGTGCCGTTAAAACAACCGTAGCGATAATATAGCCAAGATCGGCTTCACCCGCGATCAGAAACAGGACGAGGATGAATCCGTTCAGGGCCGTCGCCGCCCCGAAACCACGGATGATGGAGCAGGTATAAAGATAAATGAATGCAAACACCAGCGGCAAAAGAGCCCCGATGTACGCGTAGCATGCCGGGTGGATGGCGCCGCTTGCGGCACCGAGGATGAACGTTACCAGATAGGCAGCGGCCATCAGAATGACTTTGAATACGGGTTTCATGTGCTTATATATTTAAATGTTCCATTCCAAGGCTCCCTGCTGGATGTCCTGCATCCGCTTGTAAAAGCCGCCGGAAGCCGTGAGTTCAGACGGGGTTCCGCTCTCTTCCACCTTGCCTTCCTTCAGGACCACGATCTTGTCGGCCCCGGCGACGGTGCGCATGCGGTGTGCGATGATAATCACTGTCTTGTCCTTGACCAGGCGGGAAAGCGACTCCTGGATGAAGGTTTCGTTCTCTACATCCAACGAAGCAGTTGCCTCGTCCATCAGGATGATGGGGGCATCCTTCAGGAAGGCGCGCGCGATGGAGATCCGCTGGCGCTCCCCTCCTGAGAGTTCACTGCCATTCTCACCGATCATCGTGTTCCATCCCTGCGGCAGTTTCTCGGCGAAGACATCCACGTGGGCCAGCCGTGCGGCAGCGATGACTTCCGCATCCGAAGCATCCTTGCGGCCGATGCGGATATTCTCCAGCACGGTATTGTTGAACAGCGTGACATCCTGGAATACAATGGAATACAGGCTCATCAGCGTCTCAGGATCTATCTTGGAGATATCCATCCCTCCCACCGTGATGGACCCGGACGGGATGTCCCAGAAACGGGATGCCAGGCGGGAAATGGTGGTCTTGCCGGAACCGGAAGGGCCGATGAGTGCGGTCACTTCGCCCTGCTTCGCCGTGAATGAGACCCCGTCCAAAACCGTCTCGGACGTATCATACGCGAAGCGGACATCCTTGAACTCAATGTCATAGCCCCTGTTGGAAAGGGATTCCTCTCCCCGCTGCTCCGGGTGATTGAGGATTTCGTCCATGCGTTCCGACTGGACGCCCAGCGACACCACGGCACCCAGGTTGATGAGCGAACCGGACATCGGGTCGTACAGACGGGACGCCACCAGCAGGAACATGAAGAGTGTCAGCACGTCGAGACTTCCGGCGGAAAGCAGCGTGGCTCCGACCAGGGCAATGGTCGCAATCCCCAGTT
>JAEENZ010000228.1 GCA_016283985.1 Bacteroidales bacterium
GGTCAAGACAGCAAGTCCTGGGATCCCTTCCGGCCCAGACGGTGCTCAGACACTTTAATACTGTAGATTCTACCGTTGACAACTGTGCGCTGGCCATGTATATCGGCGAGTATGTTATTATAGAGTTCACACAGGTTGGAGCATTGTATGCATATAGAGTAGATGGCTCCAACTATCGACAGGCATTTCGCTATGCGAAGTCCCTCAGCAAGATAGACGACCTTAAGATTCCAACGATTTCTCTTTTGTACAACTTGGAGTATAGCCGCTTCTCAAGAGAAGGGAAGATGGATCATCGAGGCAGCTGGGCATGGCGAATGGACCGTTGGATAGACCACCAGGTAGCACCAACAATAGAAGAATAAACACCGACTATGGACACCCCCAAGATCTCCAAACTCCTCCGCCTGATGAAGCTACTCACCGGGAACGTGAGCCGCACCATCGACTCTCTGGCAAAGGATCTCGGCATCACGCCCAGGACGGTGTACCGCTACATCGACACCATCCGCGAGGCCGGCTTCGTGGTGAACAAACTCTACGGCAACGTGTACGCGATGGGCAAGGTCTCCCGGGGCCTCACGGACTTCAAGAAGCTCATCTACTTCACCGACGAGGAGGCCTACCTGGCAGCGAAGATGATCGAGGGCATCGACAACAACAACGCCCTGAAACGGGACCTGCAGCGGAAACTGGCCAGCGTCTATGACTGCACCAGCATTGCCAATTACATCGACAATCCGGCGAATGCGGCCAACATCGAGGCGCTGAACGACGCCATCAAGCACAAGAAGCAGGTGGTGCTGAAGGGGTATGCATCGGCCCATAGCGACGAGACGCGCGACCGCGTGGTGGAACCGTTCTCGTTTACGGCGAATATGATTGACGTCTGGGCCTACGACGTGGAGAACGCAGAGCCCCGGATGTTCAAGATTACGCGCATCCATTCCGTTGAGGAAACCGATACCAACTGGGCCTTCGAGGATAAGCACGAGGTCAAAAAGCCGGATGTGTTCCGGATGACGGGCCCGCTTTCGATGCGGGTCGTGCTGGAGCTGAATACGCGGGCGAAGGGGCTGCTGGTGGAGGAGTATCCGCTGGCCGAAAGGGATTTGCATCGCGAGGATGGCAAGTGGATTCTGCGGACGACGGTGCAGGCGCTGGAAGGGGTTGGACGGTTTGTGATTGGACTGGCGGCGGATGTGAAGGTTGTGGAGGGAATGAAGCTACAGGAGTATGTGAGGAAGTACGATAAGAAGTATATACAGAAGATATAAAAATCCCCGGACGGGCCGGGGATGAGGTTAAGTTCACAGCTTAATCTTTCAAGCAACCAAGCGGGACTACGTACACGCCATCGTCGCGGCGGTAAGCAAGTTCACCGATGCCGATGAGCACCATCAGGAAGGAGGGCTTCTTCATCTTGGTGGTGTCTATCTTGTCACGCAGTTTTATCAGGGCTTCGGCGCCGTCATTGATCAGGCTCTCTCCACCAATCTTAATTTCGATGAGCCCGTAGCTGCCATCACGCAGATGTACGATGGCATCGCATTCCAGACCTTCTGAATCACGGTAGTGGAAGACCTCGCCAAGCTGCGCGGAAGCATAGGTCCTGAGGTCACGAACTGCCATTCCTTCGAAGTGGAGGCCGAAAGTATTGAAGTCTGAGAGTAGGTCTCCCGGGCCGATTCCCAGGCTGGCAGTGCCAATGGACGGATCTGAATAGTACCTGGTATTGGTGGTGCGGATTGCAGTTTTTGAACGGAGGTTGGGGTTCCAGGCCTTGGATTCTTCGATGACGAAGAGTTTGCGCAGAGCTTCGATATAGGCAGATACAGTCTCGGCATCCATTCCCTTGGGTTCATTGGCCTGCATATCGGCAGCAATGGTCTCATAAGGTGCCTGGGAGGCCACGTTGCGAGCGTAGGAACGCATGAGCTGGCGGACACGCTCAGGGTTACGGCGGACTTTGTCCACCACGCGGTTCATATCTTTCTTGGCAACGGATTCTACGTAATCGAAGGCTTGGTCCAGGGCAATGTCTTTGTCCAGATCAAGCGCTCCCGGCCAGCCGCCACGGCAGAGTACGAAGGCCAGGTCTTCCCGGGAAAGCGGGCTCTTGGCGTAGATTTTCTCCGGAGCGCTGAAGAGTTCCTTCAAGCTGACGGCACCGTTGGATTCGCCTGATTCGTAAAGGGCCATGGGACGCATCCTTACCCAGCCGAATCGGCCGGTGCCGGAATGGCGGATCTTCTTGCTCTCTTCCTGCTCCTCGTCGTCTTCCTGGTCTTCATCGACAGGGACTGAAGAGCCCGTGAGGATGAAGTGGCCGTTTCCTTTTCTGTGATCGGCCTCGAAACGGATGGTGTCCCAGAGCTGGGGCGCGATTTGCCATTCGTCAAGCAGGCGCGGAGTATCTCCCTGAAGGAGTTCCTGCGGGGCTAACTCCGCCTTGAGAAGGTTTTCTTTGACGTTGGCTGGGTCATCCATATAGATGACACTCTTGGCCTGCTGCTCTGCTGTTGTTGTCTTGCCGCACCATTTGGGGCCTTCTATGAGAACGGCTCCTTTGCCGGCCAGCTTGCGGGCCAGGACGGTGTCGGCGATTCTGGGTTTGTATGTTTTTTTCTCGCTCATTTGATTGCAAATATAGTAAAAACCGATGAATGTGGAAAAATTTTTCCGGAATATGTGGAGAGAAAAAACCGACGATTGTGGAGGAATTTTTCCGGAAAATATGGAATGATTATCGGCCTACATCCCTTCTTCTTCCCAGGAACCATTTCCAGGCAGGAACGATGTGAATGATTCCCAGTGCACCTGAATCAGTTTTGTCGGCAATAACATCCAGGTCATCTTTGGTGACTTTCCGTTAATTAAGGAAAGATTTCGTAGAAATTTCCTGATATTCAGGAAAGATTACATCC
The DNA here is from genome assembly GCA_016283985.1 of Bacteroidales bacterium. Next base: position 2,928 of record JAEENZ010000228.1, read on the forward strand.
CGCCTTCGCCGTGCTTGAGTGGTAGGGAGTATGCGAAGTATGAGTTTTTTTTAGTAATTTTGGCATCAAATGGATATCAACTCTAAATTCGTCATCACCATCAGCCGCGAGGTCGGTTCGGGTGGACGCACCATAGGCCGCAAACTCGCGGAAAAACTCGGAGTCCGCTTCTGCGACAAGAACCTGATCAACGCCCTGATGGAAAAATTCGACCTGTCTTCAGGAGATATCGAAACGCTCAAGGGCCAGAAGAAAAACTGGCTGGCAGACATCCTGGAGAAGTTTACCCCCGTGCCACATGCAGGCGCCATAGGCTCCACCGGGATGGAATTCGCCCCCTCGGTAACCAACGAAGACCTGTTCAAGGCCGAATCCGGAATTCTGCGCGAGCTGGCGGCGGAAGGATCCTGCGTCATCGCAGGGCGTTCGGGATTCTTCATCCTGAAGGACCATCCCAACAAGCTGGACATCTTCATCCAGTCTTCGTTCGCGAACAGGGTGAGCCGCATCATGGAAAAGCAGGGCAAGACCGCCGAAGAGGCCGAAGCCATCATCAAGAGGGTGGACGAGATGCGCGAGAACTACGTGCAGCGCTATACCTCCACCAGCCGCTACGACGCCCGCAACTACGACCTGGTGCTGAACATGGACGGCCTGTCCTCCGACGAAGCCGTGGACATCATCCTGAACTATATAAAAGCCCGGTCGAAAACTATTTGATCCTGGTATTGTAGCGTGTGGGCACCCTGCCCGAGGAAATGCGCTGCAACTTCTTCATTACCAGCTTCTTGCGTATAGGAGCCACAAGATCCGTGAACAGCACTCCTTCGAGGTGGCTGAACTCGTGCTCTATCATGCGGGCGGCAAAATTGTCGAACTCCTCAACCTTCTTTTCGAGGTTTTCGTCATAATATTCCACCTTGATCTTCTTGGGGCGCACCACATCGCAGTAGATGCCGGGCACGCTGAGGCAGCCTTCGTTGTAGGTGGTCTTCTCCTCACTCTCTTCCAGCACCACGGGGTTGATGAAGGTGCGCTTGAATCCTTTCAGATAGTCATATACGTCGGCCATAACGTCGCCGTCCACCACCACCACGCGCTTGCTCACCCCTATCTGCGGGGCCGCCAGGCCGCATCCTTCGCTGGCCGCCAGGGTGTCCCAGAGGTCGGTCACGAGCTGCTTCAGTTCTTCTTTCGCTCCAAGGTCTGCAGGCTCGGCTTTCTCGCGGAGCACGGCGGAACCATATAGATAAATAGGTTTTATCATTGTGCTTTGTTTCTATCTATATAACTCTGCAGGATGATGGCCGCGCTGATCTTGTCTACCGACTCCTTCTTGCGGCGTTCGCTCTTCTTCATCCCCCCGTCTATCATGGCCCTATGGGCCAGGACGGAAGTGAAGCGCTCGTCTTCCAGGCTCACCGGGATGGCCGGGAAATGCTTTGCGAGCCGCTTCAGGAAGGCATCCACGTCGGCCGCGGCTTCTGCCGGCCTGCCGTCGAGATTCATGGGATATCCCACCACGAAACGAACTACCTTCTCGGAAGTAGTCAATTTTTGAAGATAATCTATTATCTTTGCAGATGCCA
>JAEENZ010000229.1 GCA_016283985.1 Bacteroidales bacterium
CCTGCTCAATTTCTTCCGTGCTTCCGTCCGCGTATTTCAGCACTGCTTTCAGGGTGTGGGAACCGGCCGCCGACAGGGTTATCGTACTATCTGAAACCTTGGTGCCGTCGTAGTACCACTCCACGCTCCGGGCAGGTTCGCCTCCCCCGTCCAGGGTCAGGGCCAGCACCGTACCAACCGGGTAGGCATTACCCTTCCTGGGATTGGCAACGGTATAGAATGCCATCGCTTCAAAAGGCGATCCACCAAGACCTATCTCGCAGTCGATCAGGAAGTTATATCCGGCATCGATCCACGAGGCATGACCCGACTGCGTGTATGTCGACCATATCACTCCTCCGCCGGGAACATATTCCTGATTGTCGATACTCATCCAGTATTGTGCGTCGATATCCTTCACGGAGACGCCGAAAATGACATCCTCCCCCTCGGGAATGGCCAAATTGGCATCGGATATGTCCACGGTGTTGAATTCATTGTCCTTGAACGACTCTACGGTTTTGGTGTAAGCCCGATCGCTTCCGAAGTCGACGAACACGTCCACCTTCGCCGCGCTGTTCCCGTGAATCTGGAAGCGGATCTTCTGGAACGTACTTCCTATGTAATTCTCCAGTTCATCCGAAGTGTAACGCACGCCTATCGTGGCCGACCAGCTGGTTCCATCTTCCTTGAAGCCCAATCCCGAATTGGAGGCCGGGCCGTGCTTGGAGAGCGTTACCGGCTCGTTCTCGGAAATGCTGGTCATGGTGACGTCCATCACGGTTTCTGCCGTAAGAGTGCGGAGCCGCCTCCTGACGGGACGATACATCTCCTTCGTAAAACTGACATCTATACTCTCTTTGATATCCACGGGGAACGTGAAGGAGAAAAGGCCGTCCGAACCGGTGTTCACCGTCTGCGTGTCGGCAGTCACCCATACTCCGGAAAGAGGCTGCCCGGAAGAGTCGGTGACCTTGCCGCGCAGGACCCTTTCGGTAGGGATCTCTATCTTGAAGCCCATGTTGCCTCCGTTCCATGCGATACCGGACAAAACGAATCCGGTCCTTCTTCCTGCCCACTCCGTACCCTCGAAACTGGTGTAACCCGAAGTACCCGGCCAGAGCATATCGTTATATTCACCATACGAGTTCTTCGGCATCACGACATAGCAGCATGGATGCTCCGAGTAGCAGTTGAGTTCGTTCTTGTCCCAAAGCACCTTTGCCATAATGCCCGCGACCGGATTCTCCGACATATCTACATGGTAGACGAGCATTCCTTGAGGCGGCGGGGAAGAAGTCCTGGTGCGGATGTATGAATCCCATCCTTGTCCGTTACGCACTTCGTAGACGAAGAACTCTCCGTCCACGGATGTCGGCGTGGACAGGCAGTCGTCCTCCTGAACGGGTTTCAGCACATGATCACCGGGAGTGGAAGTCATGTTGACCGTATCCATCCAGCCCAGCATCCAGCGCTCCAATGCGCACAGATATGGTGGCGTGCAGCCGTCGTTGTTATAGCTTCCACCGCACATAAGGGAGAAATCGTACATGTTGGCGGATGAGCCATTGTCTTCGTAATCGGTGTCGTAGAGGTCCGGCAGACCAAGCACGTGGGCGAATTCGTGGCAGAAAGTGCCTATGCCGGCCATGCTCTGGCCCGTGTGGCCACGATATTCGGAAGTGCAGGCGTAGCCCCATGAGTACTTGCCATCGAAAAGCTGATTGACGTCGAAAGCCCTCGATGCATGAGGCCAGATGTGATCCTTATCGGCGCCTTCAGCCTCGTTGTGTCCGGCATAATAGAAGAAGATATTGTCTATGCGCTTGTCATTGTCGTGATCGTAAACCGAAAAATCCACCTGGTCGTCGAGCAGAGCGCAAGCTTCCAGCAAGAGTTCGCCCGGATGCTTGTCATAACCCCTCTCGTCGTTCTCACCATAGTATGCATAGCCCTTCGATACCTTCACGGGACCATAAACGTCGAATACCGGCCTGAACCTGCCGTTGGAATTGTCCTTGTAGTAATCCGAGGCGGAGCCAGTGCCTCCGTTATCGGAATACCCATCCGCATTCAGCATGCGGCTGAAAGCATCGTTGGCGTCCGGTACAGAGAACTGCAGGTCGTCGAACTCTATGAGGAGCACCAGGAAATGCTTGTCTCCAAGGCTCAGGCGGTCTTCTTCCCTGCGTCCGACCGTCGCCCTGCGGCCCGGAGCCCCCATGAGGGAACGCTTCTGCCGCATGAGGTTCTTGTCCGGCACAGGCTTGGATGCAGGATGGATGAACCCGTCCTTGCCGATGACCACGACCTGCCCGTTGCAGGTGAGATAGTGGTAGAACTCGTCTCCATGCATATAGATGGTGACCACGGAACCGTCCGGCTGGCGATGCTGGATGGGATTCGGCGTGGCGGGAACGGCCTTGGCCATGGCAACTGAGGCGAACAGGGCCAGTATGGCAAATACTATCTTTTTCATAAGGCCCTAGAATTTAAGCACGTACACCACGTCGCCGTCCGACAGCCAAATCTTGCCGTCTCCGGTTTTGACTATCTCCATTTCCCTTTCGCTCTCGACGGGCGTGGCATCCATCCAGTTCTGGATAAGGCTGAAGGTGGCCTTCGTGCCAGGCGCGGGATTGGCCGGGAGACCCTTTACGGCCAGGAATCTCTGTCCCATAGGGTTCAGCAGACGGCTCACCAACGTGCCGTCGGAGTAGCGGCGAACGGAAGTCTGGAACTTGAGAGGCTCGAAGGGGATGTTTCCTCCCTTGCCGTCGTAGTTCCAGATGCCCAGCGTTGAACCTAGGGCGTTCTGGGTGAAGGTGGCGGCGGCCGTAGTCTTTCCGCACGTAGCGACCACGAAGCCCTTGCGAGGCAGTTCGCCATCGTTGGTCTCCACCTTTATTGTAACGGTGGTCTGCCCGTTGCCGGTTACTTCCGAGCCGGTAACCGACGCCCATGGGGTATCTATCAGTTCGACCTTGGCTTCCAAGTCGCATACAACCATGATCTTTAAATCATGTGCACGCCAGGATTCACCCACGGAGGCCTCAGGCACCATTTTCAGCACGGATGGTTCCTTGATCTCCTCTTTCTGCTGAACGCAGGACGCCAGCAGGAGCGAGAGCGAAACCAGATACAATATCTTTTTCATCATATCAGAAAGCGTAGCTCAATCCTACCAACAGGCTTCCGCCCACCGTGTCCGATGCCAGCAGATAGGCAAGGTTCAAAGCAGCTCCGGCGAACTCGGCCCCAAGCCCTAAGGAAGCATAGGAAGGAATACCCATATCTTTGCTTCCAAGATGGTATCCGGCTCGTGCGAAGGCCATTCCGGCTATGCAATACTCTGCTCCGAGGGACGCCCCGAAGGCCCCCGCAAAGAGATAAGAGACCTCCGCACCGGCCTTCAGTCCTTCGATAGCCTCGTAGGCCGCCCCGGCCTTGAGAAGCGACGGCTGTGAATAGTCTCCACCGCCATAGTTCACCTTGCCGCCAAGGTTGC
>JAEENZ010000230.1 GCA_016283985.1 Bacteroidales bacterium
CAAGCAGATCATCCTCGACTGCGGCATTGTGTGCCCCATCTCCGGCACCAAGAACTGGACCGACGTGCGCCAGTTCAACCTTATGTTCAGCACCCAGTTCGGCTCCACCGGCGAAGGCGCCAACACCGTATATCTGCGCCCGGAGACTGCCCAGGGCATCTTCGTAGACTACATCAACGTTCAGAAGACGGGCCGCATGAAGATCCCCTTCGGCATAGCCCAGATAGGAAAGGCCTTCCGCAACGAGGTCGTCGCCCGCCAGTTCATCTTCCGCATGCGCGAATTCGAGCAGATGGAGATGGAATTCTTCTGCAAGCCAGGCACCGAGATGGAATGGTTCAAGAAGTGGAAGGAAACCCGCATGAAATGGCACAAGGCCCTTGGAATGGGAGACCAGAACTACCGCTTCCACGACCACGAGAAGCTCGCCCACTACGCGAACGCCGCCACCGATATCGAGTTCAACTTCCCCTTCGGATTCAAGGAACTCGAGGGCATCCACTCCCGCACCGACTTCGACCTCGGCAACCATCAGCAGCTGAGCGGAAAGAAGCTCACCTACTTCGATTCCGAGACCGGCGAAAGTTATGTTCCCTACTGTGTGGAAACCTCCATCGGCGTTGACCGCATGTTCCTCACCGTGCTCAGCCACTCCTATAAGCAGGAGCAACTCGAGAACGGCGAAAGCCGTGTGGTCCTCAGCATTCCCGCCCCCCTCGCGCCCGTCAAGGCCGCCGTGCTGCCCCTCGTGAAGAAGGATGGCCTGCCGGAGATAGCCCAGAAGATCATGGACGACCTCAAATACGACTTCAACTGCCAGTACGAGGAGAAAGACAGCATAGGCAAGCGCTACCGTCGCCAGGATGCCATCGGCACCCCGTTCTGCATCACCGTAGACCACCAGAGTCTTGAGGACGGCTGTGTAACCGTGCGCGACCGCGACACGATGAGCCAGGAGCGCGTGAAGATCGAAGACCTGCACGCCATGATAGAGAAGAAAGTTTCGCTCAGCAACCTGCTTCGCCAGCTGTAATGACAAGTTTCGCCGACATAGGAAAGAAGGAGGCCCTCAAGCGTCTGTACGAGGGAAGCGGATTCAAGCCCATTGCTCCCGCGGCCCACAAGGTCCTGCTGGAAGGGGTGGACTTCAACCTCGTTTATTTCCCCCTCAAACACCTTGGGCATAAGGCTGTTACGGCCGTCACGGGCGAGCTGTTCTCCCAACTCAGGCACCCGGAAACCCTTTCGGTCGTCCTCGGCGTGAGTTCCAAACTGGATTACCCTCAGATAGAAGAACTCTGGTCCGGAATTTCCGCCGCGGCCAAGGAGTACGGCTACAAAAACGCCTCCCTCGACCTGCAGCCTTCAGAGAACGGCCTGTGCATCAGCGTTGCTGCGAGCGGCGAACGCCAGAACCTCACCGAGGTCAGCCGCCCCAAGCCCCAGAGCAAGGACCTTCTCTGCGTCAGCGGACGCCTCGGCGCCGCATACCTCGGAATGCGGGTGATGGAGCGCGAACTCGAGCGTTTCGACAAGGGTGAATCCGACCGCAAGGAGCTCGAGCAGTACAAGATGCTGGTGGGCGCCTACCTCAAGCCCGAGCTCGACCCGGAGGTCGTGGCCAAGCTGGAAGAAGCGGAGATAATCCCTTCCGCCGGCTGTCTGATTACCCACGGCCTGGCCGATGCGGTGAAGCGTATCGCGGAGGAAACAGGCCTCGGAGCCAAGGTCTACGCCGACCGCATCCCCTTTGAAGGGAATTCTTTCGAACTAGGGAGAAAACTTGATTTGGATCCCGTATCAGCCGCTATGAACGGGGGAGAAGATTATCAAATTCTCTTCACGATCCCCATCCTCAAGCTAGATAAATTCCGTCACGACTTCCAGACCTTCGACATTATCGGACACCTCGCCCAGCCGGAGGTCGGCACCGTGCTCGTCACCCCGGAAGGAGTGGAACTTCCGCTCCGCGCCCAGGGCTGGAAAGAAGAAGAGTAATCACTAAAAACAAAGAATATGAAAAAGATCCTCGCAACCCTCAGCGCGCTGGTGCTCCTCGCATCGGTTGCCAACGCACAGAGCGGCCTCGGCGGCCTCCTCGGAAGCATCTTCGGAGGAAACAAGACCGAAAACACTGAAACCACCACCAGCGGAACCGACATCGCCGGCACCGCAGAGAGCGTCCTCGGCGCCCTCCTCGGAACCGTCATCTCGCAGGTCGTTCCCGTCAGTCTCCCCGGCACCTGGACCTACAACGGCGTCGCCTCCGCAATCGAGACCGAAAACGCCCTGACCACCATAGCCGCATCCACCTATAAAGAGAAGCTCGAGACCAAGCTCGACGGCTATCTCCAGAGGATCGGCATCGTACCCGGCGTGGCGGCCATCACCTTCACCGAAGACAACACGTTTGCCATCGCCAGCGCCACCAAGACCATCGCATCCGGCACCTACACCTACGATACCCAGACCAAGGCGATCGTGATGAAGCTCGGGAAGGTCTACAGCTACATGACCATGGAAGGAACCGTCACGGCCACCACCGGCGGCGTGCAGGTGCTCTTCGACGCCAACAAGTTCCTGGCATTCGCCAAGAAGGCCATCAAGGTCGTGGGCGCAGGCAAAGACAACTCCACCCTCAACACGATCGCAGGCCTTTCAGAGCAGGTCACCGGCCTGAAGCTCGGCTTCGACATGAAGAAGTAAGCCCCGCACATGGCCAGTTTCGTACCCCTTCACGTCCATACGGAGTATTCCATACTCGATGGGATGTCCAACATAAAGAAGCTCTTCGCCCGTGCGGATGAGCTCAAGATGCCGGGTCTGGCAATCACGGACCACGGCAACATGTATGGTGTGAAGGAGTTCTTCGACGTCAGCCAGAAATACCCCAATATCAAGCCCATCCTGGGCTGCGAGGCCTACGTCACCTGCCACTACGACCATCACCTCAAGGATAACGACCACCGCAAGTACTACCACCTCATCCTCCTGGCCAAGAACTATCAGGGGTACAAGAACCTCATGAAGATAGTCTCCACCGGCCACATCGAGGGCATGTACTACGACAAGCCGCGTGTGAGCCACGAGGTGCTGGAGAAGTATCACGAGGGGCTCATCTGCTCCTCCGCCTGTATCGCCGGCGAGATCCCCCGCGGCATCCTCGCGGGCGACATGGACGCCGTCGACAAGGCCATCGAATGGCACAAGCGCGTGTTCGGGGAGGATTATTACCTCGAGGTGATGCTCCACAAGAGCGAGGTTCCCGGCCTCTCCCTGGACCTCTACCACAACCAGATGAAGGTGAACGAGGCCATCTTCGAACTCGCCAAGAAGCACGGGGTTAAAGTAATAGCTACCAACGATACCCACTTCATCCGCAAGGACGACGGCCCCGCTCACGACCGCCTCATCTGCCTTACCACCAACGCCCTGGTAAACGATCCCAAGCGCCTCCGCTACACCCAGCAGGAATACCTCAAGAGCGAAGACGAGATGCTGGCCCTGTTCCCGGAGCACCCGGAAGCTATCTTCAACACCCGAGAGGTGATGGAGAAGGTGGAGCGTTACGACATCAACAGCGCCCACGTCCTCCCCAAATTCACCATCGACCCCGAATTCCTGAAGGATATAGACGGCCACCTGGCCCGCTACAGCGACGTCATCGACCGCGGACGGAACGACGAGAAAGGCAACTACCGCGGAGACGAATTCTGCCGCTCGGTCGCCTATCTCTGCCATCTGACCTGGGAAGGCGCCCGCCAGCGCTACGGCGATAGGATCGATACCGACACCGACCTGCGGGACCGCATCGACTTCGAGCTGAAGACCATCTCCTACATGGGCTTCCCGGACTACTTCCTCATAGTCCAGGACTTCATCAACTGGGCCAAGCGCAACGGCATCTCGGTAGGCCCCGGACGAGGCAGCGCCGCCGGCAGCGTGGTATCCTACTGCCTCCGCATCACCAACCTGGACCCGGTGAAGTACGACCTCCTCTTCGAGCGCTTCCTCAATCCCGAGCGCATCTCCATGCCGGATATCGACGTGGACTTCGACGATGAGGGCCGCTACCGCGTGATACAGTATGTGCAGGACCTCTACGGCGCCGACCACATCTCCCATGTCATCACCTTCGGCACGATGGCGGCCAAGCTCGCCGTCAAGGACGTGGCCCGCGTGAGCGACCTGGCCCTGAGCGAGAGCAACCGCCTCACCAAACTCATCCCCGACCGGGCGTTCGTGGTGAAGGAAAACGGGGTGGAGGTGGAGAAGAAGCCCACCCTGGAGAACTGTTTCAAGTACGTGCCGGAGCTGAAGAAGGAGTACGAGGAGGGCGAGCCGCTGGTGCGCGAGGTGCTGGAATACGCCAAGCGCCTGGAGGGCTGCGTGCGCCAGGTGGGCATCCACGCCTGCGCCATGATCATCGGCCGCGGCAACCTCACCGACTACATCCCCATCACCATGGGCGAAGACAAGGCCACCGGCCAGAAGGTGTGGGTGAGTCAGTACGAAGGCTCCCAGATCGAAGACGTGGGTATGCTGAAGATGGATTTCCTCGGCCTCAAGACCCTCAGCATCATCTCCCGCTGCCTCGAGCTCATACGCCACCGCAATCCCAAGGCCCTGCCGGCGGACTTCGACATAGAGAACATCCCCATCGACGATCCGGCGACCTTCGACCTCTACTCCCGCGGCGACACCAAGTCCGTGTTCCAGTTTGAATCCGGCGGCATGCGCGAGTGGCTGATGAAACTGCATCCCGAGCGCTTCGAGGATCTCATCGCTATGAACGCCCTCTACCGCCCGGGCCCGATGGATTACATCCCCGACTTCGTGGCCGGCAAGAACGACCCTTCCAAGGTCCACTACGACCTTCCGGAGATGGAGGATCTGCTGAAAGAGACCTACGGCGTCACCGTGTACCAGGAGCAGGTGATGCGCCTGTCGCAGTCGCTCGCGGGCTTCTCCAAGGGCAAGGCGGACAAGCTCCGCAAGGCCATGGGAAAGAAGAAGAAGGATATCCTCGACGGCCTCAAGGTGGACTTTATGGAAGGCGCCCAGGCGAAGGGCCTGCCCACAGACAAGCTCGAGAAGATCTGGAGCGACTGGGAGGCCTTCGCTAAGTACGCGTTCAACAAGAGCCACGCCACCTGCTACGCCTGGGTAAGCTACCAGACCGCATGGCTCAAGGCCCACTATCCCAGCGAGTTCCAGGCCTCCAACCTCACGCAGCAGAGCTCCAACATGGACGAGATGAAGGAGATCATGGCCGACTGCAAGAAGGGAGGAATCAAGGTCCTTAACCCCGATATAAACGAATCCGACAAGGACTTCAGCGTCAACGCCGGCGGCGACATCCGCTTCGGCCTCGGCGGCCTGAAGGGCTTCGGCGAGAACATAGTGAACGCCATCATCGACGAGCGCACCGCGGGCGGCCCCTATGCCGACGTGTTCGAGTTCCTTGAGAGGATGGCCCTCTACAGCCAGAAGATGGACAAGCCCGTGGGCATCAACCGCAAGGCCCTGGAAATCCTCGTGAACGCCGGCGCGTTCGATTCCTTCGGCTACAAGCGCGGCATGTTCTATGCCCTTGGCAAGAGCGGGGAAGCCTTCATCGACGAGCTCGTCCGCTACGCCGACCTCTACCGCAACGACCAGGTGGACAGCGCCAGCTCCCTCTTCGGCGAGGTGGAGGAAATGAAGCCCCAGCGCCCCGAAATACCCATGTTCACGGGGGAGGAAGATGTGCTGGACCTCCTGCAGAAAGAGAAAGAGGTCGTGGGGATGTATCTCTCCTCGCACCCCCTCGACGTCCACGCCTTCGAGATAGAACACTTCACCACCTGCAAGCTCTCCGACCTGCCGCAGAAGATAGACGAGCAGGAGAAGGCCAAGAAGGCCCTCAAGACAAACGTTGCGGGCATCATAACAGATGTAAAGCAGATTACCACCCGCGCCGGCCAGCCTGGCGGCAGGATAGTTCTGGAGGATTACAGCGGCACCTACGAACTCGCCCTCTTCGGCAAGGACTACGAGTCCTACATGCCCTACATGAAACTCCACGAGCAGCTCTTCATCGAAGGCGAGATAGCGGAAAAATACTTCATCAAGGGCGAAGACCGCGCCAAGGGCAAGACCTCTCCCTACGCATTCAAGATCCGCAAGATATCCCTTCTCGGCAACATCTCCGAAGACTTCGTCAAGGCCTTCTCCATCAACCTGGACTCCGCCCAGCTGAACCCAAAGTTCCGCGGCGAACTGGTTAAACTCCTGAAGGCCTATCCCGGAAAGACCGCCCTCAGCGTCTTCCTGTTCGACGCCAAGAGCGGTTACCGAGTCGAGCTTGCCTCAAAGAAATTCAACGTGCTCGTCTGCGCCGACTTCCTCGCCGGCCTCGAGCATCTGGGGATAAGCTACTCGATCAACAACCGTTAGCGGACATGATACTGTTCCCGCCCCGTGCCGCCGAGGACTATCTGTTCGGCGATGGCGCGGAGTTTGGCCGCGTCGGCTGCGGGGATGTCGCAGTCGGCGGGGTTGGAGCCGAAGGGCTCGCCGAACAGTATCAGGTAGTTGATGCAGGCCTTAAGGTACGAACCGTAACGGCTGGGGTGGTAGTTATCCGTGTAGAGCAGGTAGTTGTATGCCGGGCCGAATTCTCCGCTGCGGGCCAGGGCGAAACCCTTCCCGATGGGCGACAGCCAGTTGATGTTCGGATCCGCCTGCCCGAGGTCCTGGGACCCCTTCCACATATAGTTGTCGAAGTTTTCGAAACTGCCGAAGCCGAGATAGTCTCCCACCGTCTTGTATGAGTAGGACCACACGCTTTCCAGCACCACGTCGGCTGAGGGGGATTTCGCCTTTATGGCAGCGCTCATGCGCTTCGTGAGGGCCAGTATCTGCTCAGGGGTATATTTGACTTCTACGGTCTTGATGGCCGAGGCATCGCCTATGCCGTACTCCGCATGGAAGTAGGAGCCATCCTGGATGATGGCCTTGTCGTATCCTCCTTCGGCCACCAGACGCTGCGAAAAGGGCAGCACGTCGAGATGGTGCTCGAACTCCTGGGAACCCTTCACGTTGATGCGCACGTCGGTCGCATGGCCCTCTGCGCGGCATATCTGCTTCAGCTTGAAGGCAGAGCCGTGGTAGTAGGTGAAGCTGTTGCCGAGCTGGAGGAGTTTGACGGGCTTGGATTCCTTGGCGGAAACGCCCGGGTAGGCCACGATCTCGCAGGCGCGATAGGTCATGCAGGGGAAGTTGATAAATGCGGTAGGGGCCGCCGTAAGGGCCGTGCCGTTGCAGTTGACGCTGCCGACCGCGCGCAGCCTCATCTTGATGAAGTCGCTGCTGACCGCCTGCTTCAGGGTGAAGGTGGTGATGTAGGTGCGGTGGTTCTTGCTGTCGTAGTCGTATACGTCCAGCGAGTAGTCCGTGCCGTCCTCGGATGCCTTGTAGCGCGGCTGGGCGTTCCACTTGCCCTCGTCCCAGTACTCGAAGAGGAAGTACTTGGGAGTCTTGTTGTTGTTGGTGTTGATGGTTACCATGAAGTCCACGTCGGTGCCTGCAGGCAAGGAGGTTACGGGCACGCTGAACTGGATGTAGTCGCCCGCGACCATGTTGCCTATGCTGATGTTCTGTGTGCCGCCGGGGGCCACGGAATAGTTCAGCTTGTTGCCGGTGGTGGAGCCTGCGGAAATGTATCCCGTGCCGGGAGCCTTGGAGACGGCGTCATCCGCCGCAACGGTGGCCGCCACGCCCTCGTTGATCCATCTGCGGCCCGCCGCATTGCTCTCGGTGTAGGTGACGCCCTTGGTAATCTCCCAGCGCGCCGGATAGCCGTCCACAGGAGTGTAGAGGTTGCCCTGGCTGATGCTGACGGTCTTGGTGGATCCGCCCTGCTCTGCGAACCTCAGGGTTCCCTGGCGCACTTCGCACACGTTGCCGGTTGCCGGCAGGACGGGGAAGACGACAGACTTCATTGCGGGGATTTCCGTGGGGATGGAGCCATCCTTCAGCCACTCCAGGCCTTCGGAAGATATGGTCACAGCCTTCTCGCCGGTAGTCACGTTCAGGAGCGTCTGGGAGAAGCCGGTGCCGGGGAATTCTATGCTGGTTTCGCTGACGCTGAAGCTGCCGGCGGGGTTGGGGTCGACTCCGGAATTGGTGGGAGGATTGCCACCGCCCACAACGTTGGCCTCGCTGGCCTCCGCGCCGTTCACGGTGCCGCCGAACACGCACTTGACGATGGTCCCCTCGTTATAACCCGCCACGGAACCGGCATACTGCTTGCCGCCGCTGTCCGCGGTCTGGGTGGAGACGGAGCCTTTGCCGCTGCCGCTGATGAGGGTGGATATGCTCTGCCGGCCGATAATGCCTCCCGCATAAACCTGCGAGGGGACCGACGTTGCGGTCGTGGTTTTGGCGCTGATGCTGCCGGTGAACTCGTTGTCCGAGAAGCTGCCGATGGCATCAAGGTCGTATCCCACGATTCCACCCGCATGCAGGGTGGCCGGATAGCTGGCATTCGAGGCCGAGAAGGCGTTCTCCGCGGAGAGCGTGCCTTCGTTACGGTTGCGCTCCAGGGCCGTCAGTTTGGCCGCCATGCCCACTATTCCTCCGGCGTTCACTCCGTAGAAGACAGAAGAGGAGGATGGAGTCTTGTTGTGGCCGGAAGATGCCACCTTCATCAAAATCTCGCCCTTGTTCACGTTGTCGGTGAGGGCATTGTCCCCATAGCTGGAGGTGGCTCCGCCGAGGATGCCGCCGAGGCACTGGAACCTGGTGGTAGGATGGGCCGTGTGGTCGATCTCCACCTTGCCGTTGTTGGTGCAGCCGCTGATTTTCAGGCCGTCGCCGCATCCGGCAATGCCGCCCACGTAATGCTGGTGCACGGCCTCGCTGTAGACATCTCCGTTGTTGACGCAGTTCTGCACCACGACTTCCTTCCCGGGGTCGCCGGAGAGCTTGCCGCCGATGCCGCCGATGGAGAAGTTGTCGTTCTGGGTGGCGGAATACAGGAGCCGGATCTTGCCCTCGTTGGAGCAGTTGCTCACCGACAGGCCGGTGGCGGTATGGTAGACCACTGCCACGATGCCGCCCATGCCGAGTTCGCTGTGATTGCTGCTGACCACGTCCGCATGGTTGTGGCAGTCCGAGATGGCCACCTCCGCCGCAGCGGTGTTCAGGCCTCCGAGGATGCCAGCGGCCGCGAGATACTTGTATGAAGATCCGGAGGTAATCTCATGCTCCTCCACCGTCACGGCGCCGTAGTTGTGGCAGCCGGAAATGTTGATCTTGCCGGTTGCCCAGGCGGCGATTCCGCCCACGCGGCTGCTGCGGTTTGAGCCCGCCTTCACCGTCACCGGGATGAAGTTGGTCAGGTTGTCTATGTCCGCTGCAGGAAGCGCCACGGGCGCGGTGTAGCTCCAGTATGAACTGGTGGATGTCGTATTGTAACTGCTTATGATGCAGGAGGTTCCGTCGTAGCTCTTGCCATCTTCCGACCCCAGTACCAGGTCGTGTATTTCCTTTGCGTAGCTCTTGCCGAAGAAACCCACCGCCGCCAGGGATGCGGACTGGATATTGACGTGGCTGATGCAGTGGCCGTTGCCGCGGATTTCTCCGGGATAACTGTCGTCCAGGGGAGTCCAGGGCTCATCTTTCATATTGATGTCTCCCGTGATGACAACGGTCTCTCCTTCCTTGTCCCAGTTGGCGCTGTCGTTCCGCCAGGCAAGCAGGTCTTCGTAGTTGGCTATGCTGTATCCCCATTCCAGTCCGGTTAAGCTGAAGGATGTGAAAGGATGGGCCTTGGCTCTTTCGGGAATAATCTCAACGGGGCTAGGGCGAGTGCCCTTGCGGGCATCTGTGGAGCGGGACAGCAGGACGCTGACCTCTATCTTCTTGCCGGGAACCACGGCCACGTAATATGTGCCGGTAGCGAAGCTGGTGCCGGCGGGCTTGAGGACTATCATATCCTTTCCGTCCTCCACGCTCGAAACCTCTCCGGTGGAAGAATTTACCTTTATGGTGCCGGCCAGGGGGCTGCCGTCCTTGGTCTGAAGGGTGGCGCCGGTGATGCCCTCGCTGCTGATCTCGATCTTGAGCAGGGAACAGACATTCTTGAACGCAAAAGTGGTGTCTGTGGATTTGGCTACCGCCACCAGGGCTCCGGGTGCGACCGCCCCGCTAAGCGTCTGCTCTGCCGGAATGGTGGTCGTAAACGCACCGTCCGCGAAGGATGCGGCCGCCGCTGCGGGCCAGATGGCGTGGAAGGGCCCCTTCATCTTGGCCGTTCCGGAAAAGACTGCCTTGCCGCCTGTCTGCGAGGCCAGGGACAGTTCCGCCGTCGCGCTTTCCGCTCCGAAAAGCTTGACCTTGTCTCCCTCCGCCCATGCGGGCAGGCCTTCGACAAATGTCTCCGCGAAGCTCGCGTAAATGCTGCACGCTCCGTCGAAAATCACCTCTGTGGGTTCCTCCGGCGGGGTTACGGGTGTGACGGGCTTGTCATCGGAATTTGCAGGCTCTTTGTGGCAGGCTGTTACAGCGGCCAGAACGGCAATGAAAATCAGGCTCTTTCGCATCATCATGGTTTGGAAGTTTTGCGTTACCATGCAAACATAATAATAATATATAAGAACACAAAAAAGGCGGCCGCCGGAGCGGTCGCCTTTCAATGCATCGATGGCATCTTACTTCTTGATGGCCTTCTTGGTGCTGTCGAACATCACGGGGGTACCGATCATGATGGAAGCGTATGTTCCGATGAGGATACCGAGGATGAGTGCTACCGAAAGACCGCGGATGCTCTCGCCGCCCCAGATTGCGATGGCAACCATAGGAAGGAGGGTGGATACCGAAGTGTTCACCGTACGGGTCAGGGTAGCGTTGAGGCTCTTGTTGACAGTGTCGGCAAAGTCGTCGTTCGGATGCAGGAACTTGTTCTCACGGATACGGTCGAAGATAACCACGTTATCGTTGATGGCGTAACCGATGATGGTAAGTATTGCAGCAATGAAGGTCTGGTCCACATCGAGGTTGAACGGCAGGATTCCCGTGAAGAGGGAGAAGAAGCCGATGACGATGATGGCCGTATGGGCGAGGGATACCACGCCGCCGAGACCCCAGTTCCAGCCCTTG
>JAEENZ010000231.1 GCA_016283985.1 Bacteroidales bacterium
GGAGATGCTTCCGTTTAGGAAGGCCTTGGCGAAAGAGAAATAGGAGTCGTCCGCCCGCCACCCTCTGATAATATCATAGCCGGAACAGTCTGTCAAGAATTCGGAAAGGATGTATTCCCGAGCCTCGAAAGCCAGCCCCTCCGGGATATAGAACCGCCTGTTCTGCAGCAGGATGGCCAGCCAGTTGAGCGCATGGCAGGGCCTTTCGGACAGATTCAGTACGGTCAGATCTTCGTTCTCCAGATAGTATTTGTTCACAAAGCCCGCCTGAGCTTCAGGCCTGGCCCATTCGCAGGCAAGGTCTATGCTCTCGGTACAGTAGAAGCCCGGCCCGTAATCGTTGTTCGGCCGCCCTCCTCCGAAGAAGGGCCGCTCGACAATCTTCGGCGAGCCGTGATATAATATGATCTGTTGTTCCATATTACTATCGTTATAACGAGAGTATCGCAAATGTAAGCAAAAATATTTATCTTTGAAAAATAAAACGCACAAGCCATGCTCAAATGCCTCATAGTCGCAATAGCCGACAATTATGGAATCGGTGTGAAGGGTGACCTGCCCTGGCACATCTCCGAAGACCTGCAGTATTTCAAGGCCACGACCAAGGGATATCCCGTCATAATGGGCCGTACGACCTATTTCTCCCTACCTTTCCGTCCGTTGAAGGGCCGCAAGAACATAGTTCTGAACCTGGGCGGAGACCCGATTCCGGAGGTGACCTGCGTCTATTCTTTCGACGAGGCGTTCGCAGAGGCCGAGGCCACGGGCAAGGACAAATGCTTCATCATGGGCGGAGCCTCCGTCTATCGCGCAGCCCTTCCTCTGATGGACCGTCTCTACATCACCCACGTGCATACCGAGGTGAAGGAAGCGGACGCTTTCTTCCCGGTCATCGACCCCGAAGTCTGGCAGCGCGTCAGCACTTCCGAGACCCATGTCGATCCGGAAACCGGATATGAATTCGAGTTCGTAGTCTACGAAAAGAAGTAGCCTCATAATCCTGGCGATCCTGCTTTGTTCCTGCTCCGCCACCCGGTTCATAGGGGAGGAGAAGCCGGTCATAGATGAACTCGTGCTGGTGTCGCCATACTGCCGCATCGACTGCCTGGTTCCCAACTCTAACTACTTTTACCACGACAGCCTCTCCACATTGGCTGAAGCACTGATAATCAAAGGAATAGAGCAGCAGAACCTACCCATAAGGCAGACCGTTTCCGTGGTCGGCCGCAGCAATCAGGAAACCCTGGACCGGGACTATGAGTGGTTGAAAAACCTCAGTCCTTACGACGACCTCACAAAGAAGCGTCTCCCGGCCGCGATGCAGGCCTTCCTTTCCACCCAGCCCTGCCGCTATGCCCTGATGGCATATTCCGAAGGTTTTGTCTGGTCCCGCCGCATCTCCCTGGAAGAGGGCCAGCGCCGCTACGAGTCGAACATCTGGATCCTTGTCGCCGATGTTCGCACCGGTCGTCTGGTTTTTTTCACCAGATCCTTGCCGGAAGAGGCTGACCCCCTCAGCGAGAGGGATATCACCCGCCGAATCACCTATCTTCTAAAAGAGTTGAAGGGTGAGTAACAGGGGAAAATTCAACAGCCGCTTCGCAGCTATCATGGCAATGGCCGGGTCTGCCGTGGGCCTGGGCAACATCTGGCGCTTCCCCTACATGGTGGGAGAGCACGGAGGGGCAGCCTTCATCATAGTCTACATCGTCTGCTGCCTGCTGGTGAGCCTGCCAATCTTCTTCGCAGAGGCCATCATCGGCAAGGCGACCAGGAAGGATACTTTCGGCGCCCTGGAGACCCTGGCTCCAAGGCAGCGCAACGTGGGATTCATCGCCATCCTGGCATCCTTCGTCATCCTTTCCTTCTACAGCGTGGTAGGAGGATGGAGCATCGATTACCTCATCCGCTCCCTTGGCGGGAGTTTCAGCGGCAGAAGCATCTCAGAGGCCCGGGAGGTGTTCGCGGCCATGAGCGCATCCTCCGTGGAGAATGTCAGCTGCATGCTGGTGTTCCTGGGCCTGACGGCGATAATCGTGGTGGCCGGGGTAGACAAGGGCATCGGACGCTTCTCCAAGGTTTCCATCCCGGTGCTTTTCCTGATGATGGTGGTGATTGCGGCGGTATCCCTGAGCCTCCCGGGGGCCGGGAAAGGGGTGGAGTACCTGGTGAAGCCGGATTTCAGCAAACTCGACGGGCCTGCCGTGGCCGCCGCGCTGGGCCAATCCTTCTTCAGCCTATCGCTCGGCGTCGGCACCATCCTCACCTACTCGTCCTACATGAAGGAGGAGGACAGCATCCTGGCCACCGGAGGATGGACGGCCTTCTTCGATACGGTCTTCGCCCTGATCGCCGGCTTCGCGATAATGCCGGCCGTGTTCGCAGCGGGGATAGAGCCCGCCGCCGGCCCTTCGCTGGTGTTCGAGACCCTTCCGGTGATCTTTTCGCAGATGGGGAAGGTGCTGCCAGTGGTCTTTTTCCTGTCCATCCTGATTGCGGCCCTCAGTTCGTCGATTTCGATGCTGGAGGTGGTCGTGGCCTGGCTGGTAGACCAGAAGAAGATGCGTCGCAGCCATGCCGTCCTGGCCGTTTTCGGAGCTGCAGCGGTGCTGGGTTCCGCCTGCGCGGTGGTTCCTCGGGTGTTCAGCACCTGCGACTTCATCTCCTCCAACGTGCTGATGATGATCGGCGCCCTGGCTTTCGCCATGATAGTGGGCTGGAAGATGCCGCGCGAGGAGGTTCTGCGCTATGTGCGCTACCGCTTCGTCTACTGGCTCATCCGCTACGCCGCTCCCGTGATGATCATCGCCATCGCCGTGACGAACCTGGTGTAATTTTTATTATATTTGCCAGATATGGCAAAACCCAAGGAAGATACTCCGCTCCTCAAACAGTACTTCAGCATCAAGGCCCAGAATCCTGAGGCCGTGCTGCTGTTCCGTGTGGGGGATTTCTACGAATCGTACAGCGACGACGCCCTCATCACCAGCAAGGTACTGGGGATAGTGCTGACGCGTAAATCCAACGGAGAAAAGGGTGACACGCCCATGGCCGGAATTCCGCATCATGCTCTGGCACAGTATCTTCCGAAGCTGGTCCGTGCCGGCTACAAGGTCGCGATCTGCGACCAGCTGGAGGATCCGAAGCTCGCCCAGGCCAAGCTTGTAAAGCGTGGCATCACCGAAATCCTCACCCCTGGAATCGCTTTCGGCGAGGGGATGCTGGAGCAGAAGGAACACAACTGGCTCTGCGGCCTCACCTTCGACGGCGACCAGGCGGGCGCAGCCTTCCTGGACGCATCTACCGGCACTTTCCGCACGGCGCAGGGATCCCTGGAATACATCTCCACCCTGCTCGCATCCTTCTCGCCCAAGGAACTGGTGGTGCAACGCGACTGCCTGAAGGCCGTCCGCGAGCGATTCGGCGACTACTACATCACCCCGCTGGAAGAGTGGGCGTTCGTGTATGATTCGGCGGCCGAGAAACTGCGTTCGCAGCTGCGCGTGGAGTCGCTGAAGGGCTATGGAATCGAGGCCCAGCCGCTTGCCATATGCTCCGCCGGTGCACTCATCTACTATCTTGAACAGACGCATCACGAGGGGCTCCGCAACATCTGTGGCGTCTCCCGCATAGACGAAGG
>JAEENZ010000232.1 GCA_016283985.1 Bacteroidales bacterium
TTCCAACGCTGTGAAGGCTACTACTCTTCCTTTCACGAGGGTAGATGCCTCTACCGTGAGGAATGCCGGTGTTGGCGACATTATCCTTGGCGAGGATTTCTCGGAGATTCACTACGGCCCGGATGAGTTTGACGGTGCCGCCGGCTTTATGCCCAGTCCTCACACCCTGGCCCCCATTACCGGAGAGGACCCGGACGGCACGTTTGAAAAGTATAGTTCTACCAGCACGCGCCTCTGGGGCAACAACTTCGAAATTACCGAAGGCACCCGTATGTCCCATGGCTGGGGCTTCTACGGCAACAGCGCCGTGTATTCGAGGGTGGGCTATTTCCGCTGCGCAACAACTGCCAACAATGCCCGTACACACATCGTTACGCCTAAACTTGCTGGTATTCCGGATGGATACACCGCAACCATCGAGGTGACGGTTACAGACCGCATGTATGAGTCCAATGGTGATGTGGGCGTATTCGTTGCATCGAATCTGGTTATGAATTCCACCACCGACAAAACAAGTGCATACTTTTGTAAATACACCGGAAGCGGTGCCCTTTCCAACGGCCACGCACTTGGCATCGGCACCGGAAGTTGGCAGACAAAGAGCGTAATAATAGAGGGTGTAACCAACGCCGACCAACTTCTGATAGGCTCACTGGAGAATGTCAATGTGAGCAGCAAGAGTAAGAACCGCCACAACTTCTCCGACATCACCGTCAAGATTGTGGAGCTGAATGACCCCAACCGCACCACCAAGGTGAGCATCATCGGGGACTCCATCTCCACCTTCAAAGGCTGGTGCGACACCAGTAAGGGAGGCGCCTATTATCCCAAGAGCGACGGCGACGTAACTTCCGTGACGGACACCTGGTGGCACAAGCTCATCTACCAGAAAATGAGCACCGGCACCTACGAGAAGAACATATCGGCCGGCAATACCACCATAGTGCAGAATACCACCGGGGATTCCTCGGCTTACTGGTACGGATGGGACTTTGGAACCCGTCTCCAGCAACTCGGGATCGGCAATCCGGACGTGGTGTGCATCTTCGGCGGCACCAACGACTACGGCCATACGCTCTACAACAGCACGTCGGAAGAACTGATCGACGGCGTGGCGATGGGCGCGGAGTCCTTCCCGGAGGCTTCCAAGGCCAAGCTGAACGAACTCCTTGCCACTGCGGATGCGGCGACGACCGTTGACGCGGCCGACGCCCTTGACGGCACCACCTTCTGCTCTGCCTATATCCGCCTGATCCAGATGATAAAGGCACGCCATCCCCAGGCTAAGATAGTCTGCATCATAGGCGACTATCTGTACTACGGAATGGGCGATGCCGTGAAGCTCATAGCAGACCACTGGGATGATGTGCGAGCCGTGGATATCCTTGGCCAGTTCGGCTACAAGGCAAACGGCAGCTCAGGCATTCCCAAGTACGATTATGCCCATCCCAATGCTGCGGGTATGGAGAAGATCGCAAGCTTTGTTTACGAGAAAGTAGGCGCATGGATAGATCAGGAGTAAAAGTACTGCTTCTGACTGCTGTGCTGGCTGTTTTATCGGCCTGCACGGATGGTCGGAATATCGACATAACCAGGGCAGGGGCTAAGGCTGTGCCCGGAAAGGATAACGCCGCCGCCATCCAGAAGGCCATCGACAAGCTGAGCGCTCTGGGCGGAGGAACGGTCACTGTGCCGGCCGGGGAATTCCTGACGGGCCCCATCGAGCTTAAATCCGGAGTGGAACTCCATCTTGAGATGGGTGCGAAACTGCTCGGAGTGGCCGATATAGACGCGTACGAAAAGGCCCACTGGGTTAGCCCGGAGGGAAATAAATCCCCGCACTCGGCCCTGATTTACGCCAATTATCAGGAGAATATAGCCGTCACCGGCCTGGGTACTATCGATGGCCAGGGAGGAGATCCGGCATTCAACGTGGGGAAGGCCGATCCGGGCGGAAGGCCCATGATCATCCTCTTCCGTGAGTGTAGGAACGTGGTGGTGAAAGACGTCCGCCTCGAGAATTCCGCGCACTGGGTGGAGTACTACACCGACTGCGAGGGAGTGAGGGTCAGCGGCATCAAGGTTTATTCCCACTGCAACTACAACAACGACGGCATCGACATAGAATCCAAGGACGTGGTGGTGGAGAACTGCATCTTCGATTGTGAGGATGACGCCATCTGCCTGAAGGGCGCGGGGGAGCGTCTCTGCGAGAATGTGTCGGTCAGCAATTGCGTGGCCGCATCCAACTGCAACGCCATCAAACTCGGCACCGGATCCTCCACGGGCTACCGCAATGTTACCGTCAGCAACGTCACCATCCGTCGCGCCAGCGAAGACAATTTCAGGCACTGGTCTACCAAGATAAAGGGTATAACCGCCCCTACCACCGTCATTTCCGGTATAGCCGTGGAGGTGGTTGACGGGGGGATTTGCGAGAACATCAACATCAGCAATATTGCCATGAGGGATGTTCAGACGCCCATCTTCATTCGTATGGGCAGGCGTGGTATCCAACCCGAAAAGAGCACTCTCAGGGCCGTCACCATCAGCGGAGTGACTGCAGTGTCCGAGAGCATGATGTCCAGCTCCATCACCGGTGTGCCGGGCTTGTATCCCGAGGATATCTATCTTTCCGACATAGACATCACATCCCCCGGCGGAGGTACGGTGGAGATGACGAAGATCCCCGTTCCGGAGGCGGAGGATTCCTATCCTGAAAACAGGAAACTGGGGCACAGCCTACCAGCATCCGGCCTCTATATCAGGCATGCCAACAATGTCTTCCTCTCCAACGTCCGCTTCCATTTCCGGGAGCCGGATGCCCGTCCGCTCATCGTAACAGAAGACTGCAAGAACGTTGTCTGCCGATGAGAAGACGCAGCATCATAGTTATCTGTTTCCTGTTGGGTCTTGCCGGATGCTCTCCGGCGGAAGATTATAAGGATGTGTTCGCGTTACTGGACGTGGACCGTCCAGGCCTGGAGCGGGTAAAGACGTGCTGCGACAATGCTCAGTGGGGGGATGCGTCCAGGGCTCTTCTGGACTATTACCGCACGAGGCAGGGGATTTATATCCCCGGTCAGGATGCCCGCGAGGCATCCGAAAAGGATCAGCGCTGGGCGGATGATGCCCTGAAGCATACTTTCCACGTGCTGGAGGATACCGTTTGGAATTACGGCAGGCACATCAACTGGGAATACTGGCCGGTAAAGGACATAGAGATGCGTGTACAGCTCCACAGGCAGGGGTGGTGGACCTCCCTTGGAAAGGTTTACTGCACTACCGGCAAAGAGAAATATGCCCGGGAATACGTGTATGAGTTCCGGGACTGGGTTAAGAAGAACCCCTACAAGCCTTTCGGGATCGATCAGAAGGGGACCATGAGCAGCGGGGCCCTTGACATCGATTCCACGAACGAGTGTTTCGCCTGGAGGCCGCTGGAGATAGGTATCCGCCTGCTGAGGTGGGTGATGCAGTTCGATCTCTTCCTTGATTCCCGGCACTTTACGCCGGAGTTTCTTATGGAGTTCCTGCGCTCCTACCATCAGAACGCATCGGTGCTGATGCAGTCGTTCAGCCCGTCAGGAAATCACCTCATCCATCAGTCCTCGGGTGTCATCCGCGCAGGCATTTGCTTCCCGGAATTCAAGGATGCCGAATCCTGGGTCAGGGCCGGAGCGGATAATCTCAACGCGGAGATTGCCCGCCAATCCTATCCGGACGGCTGCCATATCGAGCTTGATCCGGGTTATCACATCGGCGTGGTGCAGTCTTATGACGATGCAATCCAGGTAGCCGCCCGCAATGGCCGGCTGGATCTTTTCGCACCCGAGTGCCTTGAACAGTTGGTGCGTATGACGCAGTACTATCTGGATTACTGCTATCCTGACGGGACCCATCCCTGCTTCAGCGATGCCCGGCGGCACGACGACCTCGCAGACGGTGAACTGCTTGAAGATGTAAGCGGATACTGCGACAGCAAGGAAGCCCGGAAGATCCTCTGGTTCGCGACTGGAGGCGCGGAAGGGGAGTCACCGTCATACAAATCTTCGGGCCATCCGGATACCGGATTCTACTGTTTCCGCAACGGCTGGACCGACGACAGCATCATCATGCCCATAAAGGCCACGGAGCGCGGCATGTGGCATGCCCAACCCGATTTCGGCACCTTCGAACTGTGGGCTTATGGCAAGGTGCTGATGCCTGATGCCGGGGCGTATGTTTATTCCGGTGACGAGGAGATCGAGCGCCAGAGGGCATATTTCAAGGCTACGGCGCGCCACAATGCGCTTACTCTGGACGACAGGAATTATGACAAACCTCAGCCGAAGGTACTTGCCTGGCGGCCGGATTTCCTCTGTGTGGAACACGAGGCTTATGAGGGCCTGACCCGCCGCCGCAGCATCTCCTTCGTGGACGAAAAATACTTCGTAATAACGGATGAAGTCCGTGGTCCTGCCTCCGGCCGCCTGACGCTAAGGAACGGCCTTGGGGCCGGTTCCGTTGAGGAAACTGCCACCGGTGAATACATTTACAGGGACGGAGATGCCGGTCTGTGTATAAAGGTGGAAGGCCCTGCGGGTTCCTCCGTCAGCATCGACAAAGACTGGTTCAGCGAGGCCATGCACGAAAAGGCCGAGCGGCCGGTCATCCGCCTGGACGCCACCCGCGCCCCCGGATCCGGCCCCCAGCGCTTCGTAACCATAATAAAACCTATTAAGTTCTAGGCACATGAAACGATTGCTCATAAGTTTGATATTCCTGTCGGTGGCCGCGGTTTCCTACGCCCAGCTGTCGCCAGAGATGGAGGCGTATTTGAAGGAGTTCCCCCAGCGCGCTTCGTTCAACATCCATTCTTATGAGTTCCATCCGCTGAAAGATACGCCCGCGCCAAAGGGCTTCAAACCCTTCTATATCAGCCACTACGGCAGGCACGGATCCCGTTCCCACTCCTCCGATGCGCCCTATGTCCTGTTGAGGGATTGCCTTCAGGCTGCGGCGGCAGAAGGGATCATAACCCCGTCGGGCGACTCCCTGCTTGCGTGCGCAAAGCAGATGATCGAGCTTCATGACGGCCTGGACGGGCGTCTGACGCCAAGGGGCGCGAGGGAACACGAAATGCTGGCCAAGAGGATGTACGAGCGTTATTCAGAAGTTTTCCGCCACGGGGAAGTGCATGCCATCTCGTCGGACGTGCCCCGCTGCCTCGTGAGCATGTCCGCTTTCACGTCCTCGCTCGTTTCCTGCAAGAAAGACCTGACCGTCACCTGGGACTGCGGAGCGAAATTCCAGCGCCTCATTGCCGGCAACAGTTCGAAAGACATCAGGAAGAAAGCGCGTGAGATAATCTACGGGCCCTTGACGGACATCCAGATCGATACTATGGCCGTTTTCGCTAGATATTTCAAGGACCCTATCCGGGGCAAGGCACTGGCTGGGCCGTCCAAACCTTTCATTTCCGCAATCTTTACCGTCGCCCAGTTCGCCGAGGCCTATGACATAGAGGAAAACCGCTTCGACTTCCTGCCTTGGGAAGTGGTCGAGACATACTACGCCCGCCACGCGCTGAACTTCTATCTTGCATTCTGCAACTCCGTGCCTTTCGGCGACAGGAGCCTTGCCGGCACCAAACCGCTGGTCAAGGACATCATCCGCAAGGCCGACGAGGCCATTGCTGGAGCCCCCGTGGCCGCCGACCTCATCTTCGGCCACGACGTGCCCTTCCTGTCACTGTGCTCCTATCTGGGGCTTGAGGGCTATGGCTATCCCAGGCTTACGGCGGAAGAAGCCTACCGGAACTGGAACGGCGTGAAGCTCTGCCCCTTCGCCACGAACCTCCAGATGGTGTTCTACAAGAACCGCAAGGGCACGGTGCTGGTGAAGTTCCTCGCCAACGAGGAAGAAACGCCCATTCCCGAACTCCAGGCTTACGCAGGGCCTTACTACCTGTGGAACGATGTGAAATCATACCTTGACTAGTAATATGAAAAGATTCCTATACTCCGCCCTTCTGCTTTTAATCTCGCTGGCCGCATTCGCCCAGACTTCTCCTGAGCTGGATGGGTATCTGCGCGAGTTCCCGCAAAGGGCGGGCTTCAACACCCATTCCTATGAGTTCCTGCCCATCAAGGATACTCCCGCACCTGGCGGATTCAAGCCCTTCTACATCAGCCACTATGGCAGGCACGGCTCCCGTTCCCACGGAAACGACACATCCCTGCAAAAACTGAAGTCCTACCTGCAGACTGCTTCAAACGAAGGAATCCTTACCCCGGCGGGGGATACCATCTTCTATTATACAAAGAAGGTGCTCGAGCTGCACGACGGGATGGGCGGACGCCTCACTCCCAGAGGCGCCAGGGAGCATGAGCAGCTTGCGAGGAGGATGTATCAGCGCTATCCCGCCGTATTCCGGAACGGAGAAGTGCACGCCCTATCGTCGGTGGTGCCCCGCTGCCTTGTGAGCATGGCCGCTTTCACGTCTACGCTTAAGTCCTGCAAAAGCGACCTGGTCATCACCTGGGATGCCGGTGAGAAATACCAGAAATTCATCACGCGCGCCTGCCCTTCCGCAGTAAAGGAGAAAGCCAGGGCCATTGTCCACGGCCCTCTGACGGCCGTCCAGGTCGACACCATGGCCGCCTATTCCCGCATCTTCACCGATCCCGAACGTGGCAAGGCCATATTCAAGAAACCCTACAGGCTGTTCAGCTACATCTACTCTCTTGCAAGGATTACCGAGGCATTTGATATCGAAGAGAATCTCTTCCGCTTTCTGCCTTGGGAAGTAGTGCTTTCAGATTATAACAGCGGTGCCCTCAGCGCCTACCTGCAACAGTGCAACTCCGAGCCTTTCGGCGACGAGCGCATGCCCAGGGCCTCGAATCTTGCCAACGAGATGGTCCGCAAGGCCGATGAGGCCATTGCCGGAGCACCTGTTGCCGCCGATCTCATCTTCGGCCACGACTGGCCCTTCCTCGGCATCTGTTCCTACTTCGGGCTGGAAGGCTACGGCTATCCCCGCCTGACGGCCGAGCAGGCCTACGGCAACTGGAACGGAGCAAAGCTCTGCCCATACGCCGCCAACCTTCAGCTCATATTCTACAGGAACCGCAAGGGGATGGTCCTGGTGAAGTTCCTCGCCAACGAGCAGGAAACCCTCATCCCCGAACTCGAAGCATACTCCGGTCCTTATTACAAATGGGTGGACGTCAAGAATTTTATTGCCAAAAGAAATACCAGCAATACCATGAAAAAGGAAGAAAAAACAGCCAATCCCAAAGGCTTCGTACTTGAGCATCCCGCTATCGATGTAGCGGATCCCATCGCCACTGCCGAGTGGTGGTGCAAGAATCTCGGTTTCACGATTACCCTTCAGAAGGATGATGAAGCCCATACGACCTTCATCGTCGACGGCAGCGGACGCGTTGCCATCGAACTCTATCGTGCCAAGACTCAGCCCAAGGCTCCCGATTACGCAAACATGGATCCTCTGACCCTTCATTTCGGTTTTACGTCCACGGACGTGGATGCCGACATAGAGCGTCTCACCAAGGCCGGAGCCACCCTTGTCTCACACGACAAGTCTCCCGGATTCGACGGTGCCATGATGCGCGACCCTTCCGGTATCCCCATCCAGTTCGTAAAGCGCGAGAAGAGCATATTGCTGAAATAACATGAAAAGAACCTTTACCACCCTCCTGACCCTTCTCTGTGCGGGTTTTTGCATGTCTGCACAGATCACGGTTTCTCCCGATGCCACCATCGGGCCGGTCAAGCGCATGAACGCCGTGAACAACGGCCCGCGCATCAATAACTCCGAGCAGGTGTATACCGGCACGACCGGCTATTTCAAGGCCGCCAACCTGGGTTATTCCCGTAATCACGATGCCGCCGGGTATGGTGCATACGGTGAGCATGTGGTGGATATCTCCATCATCTTCCCGGACTTTTCCAAGAATCCCAACAAGCCGGAATCATACGACTTCACTCTCACCGACAGGTACGTGAAGAGTATCCAGGACGCCGGCGTGGAGGTGTTCTACCGCCTTGGCCAGAGCATCGAGAACCAGCCGCTCAAGAAGTATAACATCTATCCTCCCAAAGACAACAAGAAGTGGGCGCAGATATGCGAACACATCATCCGCCATTACAACGAGGGCTGGGCGGACGGATTCCACTACAACATCAAGTACTGGGAGATCTGGAATGAGCCCAACCTTGAGTGGGATAACGACAAGTGGAAGGTGGATCCCCGCTGCTGGGCGGGTTCCCCGGAGCAGTTCTACGACTTCTTCGAGGTTGCCGTGAAGCACCTGAAGGGCTGCTTTCCCGACCTGCTGATCGGCGGCCCCGCCATGTCCGGCATGGATCCCGGCGTGAGGGAAATCCCCGTGTGGTATGAGAGGATCCTCTCCGAGATGAAGCGCAGGAACGTTCCCCTCGACTTCTTCGCCTGGCATATCTACGAATATGACCCGACGGTCTTCACGGACTTTTCATATCAGGTTCGTGCCCTTCTGGACAAGTACGGCTACACGAAGACGGAATCCTTCCTGAACGAATGGAATTATATCAAGAGCTGGACGGACGACTATCCTTATTCTTCCCGCATTATGTCCAGCCCCAAAGCCGGAGCATTCGTCTGCGCTTCCATGCAGGAAGGGCAGGACTGCCCGACGGATATGATGATGTATTATGTTTGGACCCCCGGAACCCGCTTCAACGGCCTGTTCGACGCAGCGAGCGATACCCCCATCTGGAGCTACTGGGCCCTGTATGCCTGGGGCAAACTCAAGACTCTGGGTACGCAGGTGAAGGCTGAGTGCAGCGTTCCGGACGTGCGAGTGACCGCCGCCCGCGATGCCGAAGGCAGGCTTGGCATACTCGTGAGCCGCTATGTGCTGGACGACAACGTCACGGCTGTCAAGGACGTGACGGTCAGCCTTGCCGGCGGCAAGTTCGACGGGAAGGTGCGCTGCCATATCACCGACCAGTTCAACATGTACACCGAGTACCCCGTGGCCCTGCAGCCCGACGGCACCCTGCTGCTTTCGATGCAGCCGCATTCCTTTGTGTTTATAGAATATTAGTTGTAAAGAAATGAGACATACAATGTTACTCGTAGCTGTCGCGCTGATGCTTTCTTCAATTGCATCCGCCCAGCCCTACATCATCACCCAGAACGACAAGGATCGTGCTGCGGAGATCGTCAGCAAAATGACTCTCGACGAGAAGATAAACTTCATCTCGGGAAAGATAGACGGATTCCATACCTATGCCATCGAGAGGCTGGGCATTCCTTCCGTGAGGATGGCCGACGGCCCCCAGGGAGTGCGTAACAAGACCAACAGCACGTATTATCCCTGCGGAATCGGCCTTGCAGCCAGCTTCAGCCGGGATGCGGCAAAGGGTGTCGGCGACGGTATCGGCTTCGATGCCTCCGCCCGCGGCGTACGCATAATGCTCTGCCCGGGAGTGAACATCTACCGTTCACCCCTCTGCGGCCGCAATTTCGAGTATTACGGTGAAGACCCCTTCCTCGCCTCCGAAATAGCCCTGAACTACATCAGGGGCATACAGGATCACAGGGTGATGGCCACTATCAAGCACTTCGCCGTGAACAACCAGGAATATCAGCGCCACCGCGTTGGTTCACTGGTGGATGAACGCACCCTCAACGAAATCTACTTCCCGACCTTCCGAAAGGCGGTCGAAGAAGGTGACGTGGCGGCCGTCATGACCAGCTACAACCCGGTTAACGGCACCCATGCCGCCGAGAACTCCTGGCTCATCAAGGAGAATCTCCGCAAGTGGGGATTCGAGGGCATAGTGATGTCTGACTGGAAGTCTACCTACACGACCCTGGGCGTGCTCACGAGCGGCCTGGACCTCGAGATGCCGGAGAACTTCACCACCAAAGCGGCGATGGTAAAGCCCCTTGTTGAGAACGGCGTGGTGCCCGAGGCCAACCTGGATGCCATGTGCCAGCATATACTCCAGGCCTTCATAGCCTACGGCCTGCTCGACCAGCCCGCGAAGGATGAGTCCATTCCGGAGGATTATGATTATTCCAGGGAGATGGCATACAAGGCAGCCGTCGAGGCCCCGGTGCTCCTCTCAAACAACGGCCTTCTTCCCCTTAAGAAGGGGCGCATCGTGGTTCTGGGCCCGAATGCTAACACGGTGGCCTTCGGTGGAGGTTCCGGAAGGATGGATCCCATACCCGGACGCAACATCACTCCCTTCGCCGGCCTGAAGGCACTCGGAAAGAAATATGATGTGCAGCTAATTGAAAGCAAGGAGTTCAGCCCCGAGGAGCAGAAAGCCATAGCGAAGGCTAATGCAGTTATCGTAGTCGTGGGGTTCAATCATGATACCGAGCGCGAGAACCACGACAGGACCTACGCGCTTCCTGAGGGCCAGAACGAACTCATAGCATCTGCCGCGGCCCTTAACAAGAATACCGTGGTAATCATCAATTCCGGCGGTGAAGTGGATATAACCCCCTTTAAAGACAATGTGGCGGCCATCATCATGGCCTGGTACGGCGGCCAGGAAGGCGGCAGGGCCCTTGCAGACATAATCTCCGGCAAGGTGTCTCCTTCCGGCAAGCTTCCCTTCACTTTCTGGGGTTCCGAGGATAAGAATCCGGCGTCGGCATACTATCATCAGACCGATCCCGACGTGCTAAAGGTGAGCCCGAGCCGCAATCCGTACCCGCACGCCACCTATGCCGAAGGCCTGTTCGTCGGCTATCGCGGAGTGGAAAAATTCGGCGTTCAGCCCTTGTTCCCGTTCGGATTCGGCCTCAGCTATTCCGCTTTTGAGTATTCCGGCGGTTCCGTTACCCCCACAGCCGATGGCAGCGAGGTCGTCTTCACTGTAAAGAATATCGGAAAGGTGGATGCCATGGAGGCCGCACAGGTCTATGTGGCCCCTGTAAAACCTTCGGTCATGCGCCCGGCATTCGAGCTCAAGGGTTTCGACAAGAAACTGATTGTCAAAGGCAAGAGCGTGGAATTCAGGGTCCCCCTGGGTGCCGCCGCCTTCTCATACTACGACGCGGAATCCCACAGCTGGAAAGTCGACGCAGGGGAGTACAAGATCCTTGTAGGAGCATCCTCCAGCGACATCAAGATCACTCTGGATTTTACAGTCAGATAGAATGAAAAGGATTCTGACGGTATTTTTGCTTCTGGGGTTGTGGTTTACAGGCTGCAGCCCGGAACCTGCCGGGAAGTGGAGCGAGGAGAAGGCCAATGAGTGGTATGCCGCCCAGCCCTGGCCGGTCGGTTGCGTGTTCATGCCGTCCTACGGAGGCACCCCGGTGGAGATTTGGGGAGAGGCGTACTTCCAGCCGGACGTGCTGGACCGCGAACTCGCCCTGGCGGAGGACCTGGGATTCAATGTAATCCGCCTGTTCCTATGCGACATCGTGTGGCAGGAAGACCCGAAAGGCTTCATGGACAGGCTGGAGAAGACTGTGCAGCTGGCCGACAAGCACGGCCTGCGCATCCTGATGACATTCTTCACCAACGGAGGGACCATCAAGAACCCCTATACCGGCCCCCAGCCGCAGCCCGTGCCCGGCGTGCACAACTCCGTGTGGATGTCATCGCCCGGTAGGGACGTGGTCAATAATCCTGATAAATGGCCTGTGATAGAGCGCTACCTGAAGCAGGTGATGAAGAAGTATAGGAAGGATACTCGCATTCTGGCGTGGTGCCTCTATAACGAGCCTGAGAACACGAAGGGATTCGATACGCTGCCCTTCCTGAAAGAGGTTTACCGCT
Organism: Bacteroidales bacterium; assembly: GCA_016283985.1. The sequence goes on from JAEENZ010000232.1 coordinate 11,799, forward strand.
GGGCTAGGGAAGTGAACCCGTCGCAGCCGCTCACGTCTCCCATCATCGCCCTGCCGACCTGGGGATCATACAATAAAGATATCTCCGATTTCGTCTTGAACAACAGCGACATAATCTCCTTCCACTGCTACAATGCGCTCCGTGATTGCATCAGGTACTACGACTTTTGCAGCCCGTTCGGCCGCCCCATCCTGTGTTCGGAGTGGATGGCCCGCCCGCGCGGATCGGATTATCCTTCCATCCTGCCTTACTTCAAGGAGAAAAAGATAGGAAGCTTCAGCTATGGCCTTGTGAATGGCAAGCAGCAGTGCCAGTATCCCTGGAACCCCATGGAGGACGGGAAACCCGTTCCTTTCACGGAAGAGCCTGAAGTCTGGTTCCACGACCTTTTCCGCCCCGATTACACGCCCTACAGCGAAGAAGAGGTGCGGTTTATCAAGGAAACGATACTTTAGTTTACAGTTTGGGGTCCCAGACCGGACGGATCGTCATTCCTGCATATCGCTCATACTGCGCCATATAACCACGCTGACCATTTGTAAACGTGTAATAGTGAGCTCGGTAGGATTGTCCCGTCGGGCTTGAGTTTACATTGCTCGTCCAGTAGTTCCCATAATAATTGGCATTCCCGCCGATGGAACTGTTCGCCTGCGGAAGGAACAGTCTTGCTCCATTTGTCTTGGAAGTGAAGAGCAGCCCATAAACATCTCCTTTCTGGGCACGGCTGGTGTTGCATGCCGCCAGCAGTTCCTTGAATTCTTCCAATGTCGGCATACGCCACTTCTCACCCCATCTGACATGGGCGGCATCATCTTCCGGAACAAGGGTGTCTACATTGTCCACGGCCCCGTAATGGGAGCAGAAGACATATTTTGTCATTGCGTCTTCAGCGGTTCCCCACTTGTAGTTCGACCAGGAATAGCTGTTTTTCTTCTGAATTTCTCCCCACGCAATGTAATCCCCATAATCGGACATTTTGTTTGCTCCTATGTTGTAGGTTGCCCAGCGGATTCCGGATTCCAGGCCCATGTCTATGCCGTTGTCCGACCATTCTCCTACGGTCAGCTTGCAGGTTGCGATTTTGCCCTGGGCGGTGGCGGTAATGGTTACTTCTCCCTCAGCCTTTGCATCCAGCAGGTTGTTATCCTTGACCTCGACAATATCGGGATTAGAAGACGTGAAGGATACCTTGTTGCTTAATGCGGCCTCTGCGGGAGTGAACTGAACCTTAAGGGAATCCACCTGACCGACGGCGAACACAAAGGTCTCGACCGCGAAGGCGATGGACTCTACATCCACCACCGGCACTGTCACCACCACGGGGCAGGACGCGCTCTTGTCGCCCGCTGTGGCGGTTATTTCAGTCTGCCCCTCTCCGACGGCGGTTACAACGCCGGCGGCATCTACAGACGCAACCTTGTCATTCTTGCTGGAGAACGAAACTGGGTTGTCCTCCCTGGCGGATTCGGGCAGGACGGTCACCACGATGGAGGCTGTCTTCCCAATTTCAAGGTCCAGTTTCTCTACGTCGATGCTTACGCTCTCCACGGGTACGATCTTCACTTCTACCTGGCACTCCGCAAATAGTTCAGTTCCGGTGATGGTTGCACGGATGGTGGCCGTGCCGGCTGCAATGCCGGTCACAGTGCCGTAAGCTTCCACCGTTGCTATTTTTTCATCGGACGAAGTCCAGTCCAGATGGTTGTTTGTCGCATTCTCCGGGGTCACGATGGCACCAATACTCACCTTGCCGCCTTTAATAACCTCATATGAACTCTTTTCGAATTCCACTTTTTCGGCCGGCCTCGGCTTGGCTGTGACGCTGATGTAGCAAATATCGGCCGCCTTGCCTGATTTTGCTTCAACTTCGGCATAGCCTGGTTTCAGGGCTGTCACAAGGCCGTTTGCGTTTACGGTAACGACACCTTCCTGGGATGTGGCCGACTTAAGGACTGACCAGGAGACTTTTGCTTCCACACCTTCCGGCCTAAGTACCGTTTCCAACTGGAGCGTCTGACCCTCCTCCAGCTCTACTTGCCCGGGAACGACACTTAAGGATTCGACTGCATTTGTCTCTTCTTCCTGATTATCAGGAATTTCCACACACGCGGCACAAAGAGCCACCATAAACGCGAATGAAAAGAAAAGTCTTAGTTTCATTTCAATAGTCTTTATTTAAACACAAAGATAACAATTTCAGCGTTCTATTACGCAGATGTCACGGGCCGGGATGGTGGTAGAGACGGTTTGACCGCCGAGGGAGAAACTGACGGGCTGAGGATCATCCCCGATATTGACGATGAAGAGCGCAAGCCGGCCTTCCGGCGATTTCCACATGCCCGTGTAAAGCAGTGGTATTTCTTTCGTAACCTGCGGGGCCGATTTGCCGTCGCGGGCAGCATAGATCGAGACTTTCGAGATGTCGGCCCGTGTTGTGGGGATATTCATCTCCGGAACCCGCTCCATGCTGCCGTAGAGCAGATAATCCAGATACTTCATCCTGGCCCTTGCCAGCAGCAGGGCGAAGTCCATTTCGCGGTTTCGGGCCCGGTCAAGGAATGCGTGGTAGTTGGCTATGGTAGGCTGCATTCCGTACACCAGCGCGCGTGCCTGTTCCATTCGGAACTGCAGGTTGTAGCGGTCTGGGAGGAGGGTTTCGCAGCCATCTGGGCGGAACTCCGCCGGCCACTTTTCGTCGAAAGGCGGATACACCAGCGAACTGTAGCTGCCGAAGGTGATGGCATAATCGTGATACACGGCCTGGAATAGTGGTATGGGTTCGGCATCCCCGCCTATGTAGCGTTCGCGGCTGACTCCCAGAGTCAGGAAAAGGTCCAGCGACGGAATCCAGTCTTCGCCTGAACCCTCGCCGGCCAGGACCGTCCTGCCGGCCTGTGTGCGGATGCGGGAAGAAAGGCCGTTGAAGTCCTCTACCCAATAGTTTCCTCCGCCTATGCTGTGCCCGTGCGAAGGGTCGTAGCAGCGCAGGCCGAGGCACGCCTCATCCATGTAGATGCCTCCGACGCCGTAATCCCGCTGCAGCGTGTCGGCCATCGCGGCATACCGGTCACTCCAGAACGAGTTGTGCAGGCACATCGCGGCCAGTTTGTGGCCGGTGAACGTGTTGGATGCGTATTGCCGGAAGGATCCGTTCCGCATTTTCAGCGCGAAAGGCTTTGCTTCCTCCCATTCCGGTGTTGAGCTTCCCCATTCAAAGGAATTCATGTACACGAGGGCGCGCACGCCCTTCCCGGAGGCGGATTCGACCGCGTTGCGGAAGGATGCTTCTCCTTCTCTGGGAGGCATATAATTCGGGAAATCCTCGTCGTGCCCGCAGTTGCACCACCAGTGCCACAGGACGCTCACGGGTAGTCCGGATATCTCCTGAAGGTGCAGGGCTTCCGAAAGGACGTTCTCAGAGCGCCCGCGGTTCCAGACCCACAGGCCGGTGCCGAGCGCCCAGTCTTCTATCCGGCGTTGCGCCAGGCGGCTTTCACTGCACCAGCGCTGCTGTACGGCCCACCTGCGGTATATGCTGGCGGCTGTGAGCCAGTCGCCACGGAACGGGCCGGTGATTACCTCGTAGCCCGGATTCCAGGACTTGGAGGTGTTGTCGAGGGCGGGGTAGTGTGTAAGATAGAAACGGGTCTTTGCCGAATCCAACTCGACGGTAAAGGTCTTTGCGAAAGAAAGCGAGTCGTTGGACGCGAGGTACAGCCCGCGCCCGCTTTCCCTGTCATAGGAGGCAATCATTTGCATGGACAGCTTCCCGGGGGAGTCGGTGCTGAAGCGGATGAGAGGCTTTTCGGCGCTAAGGCCGCTGCGGGGATCCTTTTCCAGGCGGCCCAGCCAGCTGGAAATGGCGAAATCCTCGTTCTCCATCTTCTTGAAATCAAAGATGGGATAAAGCACCGAGGAACCGGGTTCCAGGCCTTTGACGGCGATGCTCCAGTGAAGCAGGCTATCCTCTGCTGAGAGGCTGGCCTTGGCCTTCACCTTGATGCCGGAAGCAGTTTTCCAGCGCAACTGCAGCCCTTCCGGCTTGCGGCGGCAACCCACGAAGGTCGTTTCTTCTTTTATAATGCTATCCCTGGCATCCCTCAATCCCCAAAGAGGCACACTCCCATCCAGCATTTCCTCGTTGAAAGTCTTATCTGTCATCGACACCGGCCACCCGGTCGCCGCATCGAAGGCGATGCTCATCCGCCCGTTCTCCAGCGAAGGCACATCGCCCCTCCCGCACGATGAAAACAACACTATCGCGACTGGGATGGCCAGCCATAATCTGAGTATGCCCTTAAAACTCATAGCATCACAAAAATAACTATTCTTTCATGATTTGGCAAGTGAATGAAACTGCGATTATTATGCAAAGAAGTGCCGATCGGGAATGGGTTTGGTTTTAAGAGAAATTGTGCTAACTTTGTGGTTAACAGTTTAATAAGCAAAACCGTTTTTAATATGAAAAGGGTTCTTTTAGTTCTTGTCCTGGCGTTGGCGACCTTCACGGCGAAAGCCCAGTTCTATGTGGGCGGCAGCCTCGGTTTAAATGACAAGCCGGCTTATAGCATTGCACCTGAAGTAGGGTTTAATCTAAACAACAACATGACTGTCGGTTGTGTCCTGTCCTGGAAAAACGAAGGTGACAATGAAGGCGACGAGTACGTCTTTGCTCCATATTTCCGTTATTATCTGGTAGATATTGGCCCTGCCCGTATCTTTTGCGACGCTCTGCTGGAACTGGCAAGCCTTGAGAAAGATAAACAATCCACCTCTTCTTTTGGGATAGGTGTTGCTCCGGGCATCGCTTTCCCGTTGAATGACCATTTCTATCTGGCAGGTCGTCTGGGGCGGCTCGGATTGTTTAACAACCGTTACTGTTTGCAACTGTTCCCCAGCGACTGTGGTTCTTCCCTTGGACTATACTTCGTATTCTGACCTTCTTTGGCTTTATTCGGCCATTTTGAGAAATGAAAAAGCCAGGGCACAGCCTCTAACTGACATGAAATATCCCCAATTTACTATCCCATCCTCTCCAGCCATCTGGAGAAGAATACATTATAAACACAATAAGAACTACCCTCCAAGGACTTGGTCTCCAAGAGCAACTCTTTCTCCGTAAGGGAAGAGAGCAATCTAGAGACTGTTGAGGGGGCTCCCAGACCATATTTCTGCAAAAAAGCAGCTCCGGTTGGCTCTTCTACGTTACCTTCCTTGGCTACTGCGATGAGGAACTTCCATTGCCTGGGAGTAAGCAGTGAACGCCGCTCAAAGAAAGTGTCATTATTCTCTTTAAGTAAAGCATCTGCTGCCACAAGAACATCTAAAAGGCTGGCCTCTTTCCTAACGTTCGAGAAAACGCGGTTGCACAAGGACTGTGTATAGAAAGTATGGCATCGCGTCCAGTCTAAAATATAGTCTACTGCATCTTCAGTTATATGCTTCTTCTCTTTTTCAAACTGTTCTTTGATAAAACGGGCATAGACATCCCTGTCAATTTTTTTCAGTAAGTATAGCGAGGCACTTTCATAAAAAGGGCTCTTCTCATATGTAAACATTTCGGCCATCATATGCTTTCGGCTGCCGGAGAAGATAAACTGAACATTGGTAAGAGGCTGTATGTAAGTCCTCAGCAGAGCCTCCATTGGCATACCTTCATATTCGCGTATTTGCTGAAATTCATCAATAGCCACAATCACTTTGTTCGGTCGATGCTCCAAATAATCCAGCAGTGTCTTCAGTGAATAGCGGCGGTCTGCATCCGAATCCATAGTAAAAGAAAACTTGGGCTCGCCGCTGAATGGATCCTGACTGATTACCGGCCTGATACGGCTAAGGAATTTCAGAAATGATTTCACCAAAGATTCCTTCTTCAACACCTTTGCAATTGATTCGGCAAAGACGGCGATAAAATCATCGACACTGCCGGTCGCATAGATATCCATATAGAATAGTTCCATACGGCCCTTTTTCTCTGCTATTTTATCAAAAACATGGTAAATTAGGCCTGTTTTTCCATATCTTCGCGGGGCAATCAGTGTAACATTTTGCCCATTCTCAAGGAAGTGAACCATATCTTCCATCTCCTTCTTCCTATCGCAGAAATACGGGTCTGGCGTATGTGGAATCAAATAAAAAGGATTCATATCTTGTTATTTTTCCACAAAGATATACAATCTTTTTCATTTCGCAAAATGCGAAACGCAAAATGTGAAACGCATTTGGGAAGTCTGAGGCAGGCTACTAGCCATTAACTGACATAATGCAACCCGACTTTACTATCCCAGATTAAATCTTATATAGACACTCACCAGAGGGAAGGACTATTGCAGGTTCTTTGTAATCATCACCTTCTTTATCCCAGGGTTCTGTATACATATCAAAATCAATCTCGGCATTATTCAAATCGGCAAGAAATGAAATGAACTTCTTATCCATGTGAAGAACTGGGAATGAGTAGGTGTCAGTGATGCCCTCAATAACAACTTGCACACAGACCTTGATGCCATGAGCCTGACAATACTCACCCAATTGTTTGGAGTTCTTGATAGCTCTCATCAGTTTGTTATACTGCCTTTGCACAATCTTGCCATGTGATGCTGGCAAATGGTATTCAAATGAGTTATGCTTACTAATCCTAGCCCTTAGTTCTTCTCCCTTCACCTCAATGTGTGTTGGCTCTATCCCAGCCAATTCGGAAATTGCCTGAAAATCCATTTTCCTGCCAGTGTAGAAGACAATATAAACTCGAGTAGTTGTCATGATACAAAGATAGCAATTATTACTTACTATTCCTTTTCTTTCAGGGATAGCCCAAAGTGGCCGAATAACCAAAAACTGCCAAGGATAACTCCTCGGCAGTTTTGTAATTTATTGATTTTCAATATGTTATAAAATCAATATTCCTCCTCGTTCCAAAAACATTACAGTGGCTTCCAGACTTCACAGAGTGCCATTTTTACTCAGTTGTGTTAAGT
>JAEENZ010000024.1 GCA_016283985.1 Bacteroidales bacterium
TGATGGATGAGGTACCACGCACACGGATGGTGGAGGTGGAACCAGGCTGGCCGGAGCCCTGTGTCACGGTGACACCAGCAAGCTTACCGGCAAGCATCTTGTCGACAGACGTAACCGGAGCGGATGCGATCTCGTCGGACTTCAGGGTGGTGACGGAACCCGTGAGGGACTCCTTGCTCACCGTACCGTAAGCCACGATGACTGCATCTTCAAGCTTGGTCGCGTCTTCTGTGAGGGTTACATTGATAACCGCCTTTCCATCAACGGGAATGAGCTGGTCTTTGTAACCGATGGAACTGAAGCGGAGGGACGCATTGGCGGGAACGGAAATGGTATATTCACCATTCGCACCGGTTACGGTACCCTTCGTAGTACCATCAATGACTACACCCGCAGCGATTATCGGCTCTCCGGCAGCGTCGGACACAGTACCCTTTACAGTGATGTTCTGGGCAAGTGCCGCGGCACCTGAAAGCAGGATGGCTACGGATGCAAGAAAGAGCTTAAATTTTCTCATAAGCCATTTGATTAATTAAACAATAAACTATACTAACTATACTAGTTGTCAATTCCTTTACGCATACGCGCATGGGTACAAATAAGTACAATTGAGCCGGCAAGTTCGGAAAAATAAATCAAAAATCCAAACTTTTTATAAAGGAAAACGCCATTTAATACCTTTTTAACGGCTTTTTTGCCCTTAATCCAGAACGATCAGAGCGGGAGCAGGGTGGTTGAAACGGAGGGAAACTACGTCAGAATCAGCGAGATTGAGCGTGCCCCGGAACCAGAAACCGAAGGCCACGCCATCGGTGGACCACTGCAATCCGGTAGAAGAGATGCGGAGGCTTTCGTCCGGTGAAAAAATGGAAACTTTGCGGCCTTCCCCAACGTGAAGTTCGCAGCTGTCCTTGATAGCAAAAACGGTGTTGAAATCGGAGACAATATCCACGTTTATACCCCGTTCCGAGAGCCGGTGTTCCTGCTCCCAGAACATTAGGTAAGAGAGGTTTCCAAGAGCATGGGCCTCGCTTTTTCCCGTTGCTCCAAGTATGTGAATATCAGTTACTTGTGGATAATTCTGAAGGAGCCATAGAAAGGCCTTGTTAAGGTCGTTGTAGTCTTGTTCTTCCACCTTGACGGCCCGCTTCCCGAGGGCCTTTTGCAGGGTAGCTGGAAGCGAGTCCATATCCCCCACAACGGCCAGCGGATCTATGCCGATTTTCTGCAGACGGCGAAGGGATGTCGCACTGTCGCAACAGACCACAAGATCCGCATTTTTGAGAAGCCAGACCGGATACTCTTTCCGGGGAAATTCCCCATTTGCCAGAATCGCCGCCGTCATTGCTGCGCACCTCCTATCAGGTCGAGAATTTCGGAAGTGATCTTCTGCTGGCGACCTTTATTATATTCAAGCGTGAGTTCCGCAAGCAGATCTTCTGCATTGTCCGACGCCGCCTGCATGGCCAGCGTGCGTGCCGCATGCTCCGCCGCAATCGAATCCAGCAGCACCGTATGGATCCTCAACCGCATCACCAGCGGCAGGAGCGTCGCGAGAATCTCCTCCCGGGAGGGTTCAAGGATGAAATCAGATTCCTTCGCTTCGCTCGGAATGACATTAGAAGCGAACGGCAAGTACTGTTCCACCTGGACTTTCTGCGAAGCGGTGGAAACGAAATGATTGTATATCAGAAGGATACGGCCGTAGCGGCCGGAATCGAAGGCATCTATGAGGGTCTGGGCGAACGCAGCCGACTTCTCGAAGGTATTGCGCCCCACAAGGTCAGCATGGTCCTCCGGAGCGAACCCCTCCTTCCGCATCGCCTCCGCCATCTTCCGCCCCACCGAAATAACCTCAACCTCTCCCCCACCATCGCGAATCTCTCTCACCACCTCCTGCACCTTATGTATAACATTGATATTGAATCCCCCGCACAACGACGAATTGCTCGCCACCGCCACTATTCCCACCCTGGATTCCTTCGCTTCGCTCGGAATGACAGTTGCGTGGCGAGTGGAATCCATTTCGGAGTCATAGCCCCCCGTGCTGGCGGGAGCGGGGGCCTGCGGAAAAGCAATGCAGGTACTGCTGGCCCCTTGTGGGTCGCAGACCTGCCCTTTGCTTTTCGCGGTGGGTTCCGCCAGCACGCTTGCTAGCATGCCGGCCAACGCCTCGGTGTACGGCCTCACGCCCTCCGCAGCCTGCTGCGCCTTCCTCAACTTGGCAGACGCAACCAGCTTCATCGCCGAAGTAATCTTCAGCGTGCTGCGAACCGACGCAATGTGATCCTTAACCTCCCGAAGCGAAGCCATATACCCTATGCGTTAATCTGCGATATTACCTCGGCGGCGACTTTCGTCAGCACCGCCTCGACGTCGGAATCGATCCTTCCGGAAGCCAGCGTATCCAGCACATCCGCGTGCGAAGCGCGCATCCTGTCCAAGAAAAGTCCCTCGAACTCGGACACCTTCTCCAGAGGAATGTCCGCCATGAGGGCATGCGTGCCGCAGAAAAGGACGGCCACCTGCTCGCCCACGGGCATAGGGGCGTACTGCGGCTGGATCAGCAGGCGGTTGTTCTTGCGCCCTTTGTCCAGGGTCTGAGCAGTTACCTTGTCCATATCGGAAGAGAACTTGCTGAACGCCTCCAGCTCGTTGTACTGAGCCTGGTCGATCTTCAGCGTTCCCGCCACCTTCTTCATCGATTTCACCTGGGCAGAACCACCCACGCGGGAAACCGAAATACCCACGTTGATAGCCGGACGGAATCCCTGGTTGAAGAGCGAACTTTCCAGGTAAATCTGCCCGTCGGTGATGGAAATCACGTTCGTAGGAATATAGGCTGAGACATCGCCAGCTTGCGTTTCGATGATAGGGAGAGCCGTGAGCGAACCACCGGCCTTCACACGCCCCTTCAGGGACTCGGGCAGGTCGTTCATCTGCTCCGCAACTTCCTGCTGGCCGATGATCTTGGCCGCACGCTCGAGCAAACGGCTATGCAGATAGAACACATCTCCCGGATAGGCCTCTCGGCCGGACGGGCGGCGCAGGATCAGCGACACCTCGCGGTAAGCAACGGCCTGCTTGGAGAGGTCGTCGTAAACTATAAGGGCCGGGCGTCCGGTATCGCGAAAATATTCCCCGACGGCAGCCCCGGCGAATGGCGCATAATACTGAACCGCAGCGGGATCGGAAGCCGTCGCGGCAACCACGATGGTGTAGTCCATCGCCCCCTTCGCGCGCAGCGTCTCCACAATGGACGCGACAGTGGAACCCTTCTGGCCCACGGCCACATAGATGCAGTAGACGGGCTTTCCGGCCTCGAAGTTGCTGCGCTGGTTGATGATGGTGTCGATGGCCAGGGCGGTCTTACCCGTCTGGCGGTCGCCGATGATGAGCTCGCGCTGGCCGCGCCCGATGGGGATCATAGAGTCCACGGCCTTGAGGCCTGTCTGAAGGGGTTCGGTCACCGGCTCGCGGTACACCACCCCCGGCGCCTTGCGCTCCAGCGGCATCTCGAACAGCTCGCCGGTAATCTCTCCAAGGCCGTCCAGAGGCTCTCCGAGCGGATTCACCACGCGTCCGACCATCTTCTCGCCGACCCGTATGGAGGCTATACGTCCGAGACGGCGCACGCTCATGCCCTCCTTCACCTGGTCGGTGGGGCCGAGCAGCACCGCGCCCACATTATCCTCTTCGAGATTCATCACCACGGCCTTCACACCGGAAGCGAACTCCAGCAGCTCGCCGGCCTCGGCATTCACCAGGCCATAGATGCGGGCCACGCCGTCGCTAACCTGCAGCACCTTGCCGGTCTCCTCGAAGTGCACGGTAGTGTCTATGTCTTTCAGCTGTCCGAGAAGGATGTCGGAAATCTCGCTGGCCTTGATTGTATTCTGCGTCATATAATTCTGTTGTTCTTTTGTACAAGCTGGCGGCGGATGTCGTCGATTTGGCGGCGTACGCTCGCATCCAGCATTTCATCTTCGAGCTCTAGCACGAAGCCACCGAGCAGTTCGGGGTCGATGGCGGATTCCATGATAATCCTGCAGCCCGTGTGCTCCCGCAGGAGCACCTCGAGCCTTTCGGAGAGGCCCGGGGACGGCACCGCGGTGATCAGCTTCGCTATGACCACGCCCTCAGCCTTGCACCACTGTCGGATGAAATCGTGCAGGATGAACTTGAGGCAGTCCAGCCTGCGGTTCTTCTTAAGGAGCAGCACCAGGCTTTCGAGGTCGGGTTCCAGCGGCTTTAGGGCAGAAGATGGATCCGCGAGCAGGGTCCTCACCTGGGTGAAGACCTGCTCCTCGCGGCCGTTTTCCTGCACCAGTCGCAGGAAGGCCTTTGCGTACCTGCTAGCTATAGCTCCCTGGTTCATACTGCGTTAGCTTTTCGGTTGCTCGGTGGCCTCGTTGGCCAGGCGGTC
>JAEENZ010000233.1 GCA_016283985.1 Bacteroidales bacterium
CGGAGCCCATTTCCTGGCGGACAATGTCCACTCCGGCGCGCTCAGCCCAAATTACAAGCTGGTCCACGGCGGCGGCGCGGAAAGTATCCGCAGCTCCGAGTATCACCTTCTTGCCCTGGCTCTTGAAGAGATGGGCAAGTTTTCCAATTGTTGTGGTTTTCCCCACGCCGTTCACGCCTACCACGAGTATCACGTAAGGCTTCTTGGAGAAATCCATTTCTACAGAATTTCCGCCCTTCTGCAGGAGGGCGGAAATTTCATCTCGCAGATAACCAACCAGTTCCTCGAAGGAAGTGTAGCGGTCTCTGCCGACCCTATCCTCAAGGGCATCGATCACCTTCAAGGTGGTATCGACGCCCATGTCGGATTCAATAAGGGCCTCTTCTATCGCGTCGAGGGTGTCATCATCCACCCTCGACTTGCCGGTAATGGCCCGGCTTAGCTTCTGGAAGAAACTGAGTGCCAAGGCTTACTTCTTTGCGAAGAAGTCCTTTGCCTTTTCAGCCTCGACGAGCTGCTCTGTGAACACATAGGCGCCCGTCTTGGGAGATTTCTCCATACGGATGCATTTGACCATGCTCTTAGCACCGGCCTTTGCTGCGAATGTTGCAACGGCTTTCTTTGCCATAACTTAATCTCCTATAGGTTTTTACTTGATTTCACGATGGACAGTCACCTTCTTCAGGAAAGGATTGTACTTCCTGCGCTCGAGACGGTCGGGAGTGTTCTTCTTGTTCTTGGTGGTGATGTAGCGGCTCATTCCAGGAACACCGCTCTCTTTCTGCTCAGTGCATTCGAGGATGACCTGCACCCTGTTACCTTTAGCTTTCTTTGCCATAATCCAAAAAATTAAACAAGGTTAACAAGACCTGCCTTCTTCGCTTTCTTGAGCGTGGCATCCAGACCGTTCTTCTCGATCTCGCGGATACCCTTGCAGGATACTTTAAGAGTTACGAATCTCTGCTCCTCCTCGCTCCAGAACTTCTTGTTCTTGAGGTTGAGGGAGAAGTCGCGCTTGGTGCGCAGTTTGGAATGGGCAACGTTGTTGCCTTTCATCCTCTTTCTTCCGGTTACTTGACAAACCTTTGACATAGTTTTATACTTTTAAAATTTTACTTTTCCAAATCTGTTCCACCTTATGTTGGAGGGGAAACGCTTTCCCGCATCCGTGGAGAGCCATATTACCGCCGGTTTCCCAACCACGTGATCTTCGGGCACGAAGCCCCAGTATCTCGAGTCGAGGGAGTTGTGCCGGTTGTCTCCCATCATAAAGTAGTAATCCTGCTTGAAAGTGTATTTGCCTTCTTCGATTGCTGCGGGCAGGTCACTCTTTTCGTAGTCCCTTATGATGCGTTCGTAGAGAGGGAGAGTCTTTTCGTTTATCTCCACGCTCACGCCCTTGGCAGGTATGCACAGGGGGCCGAACTCATCGCGTGTCCATCCGTATCCGCCTTCATATGGAAAGACGAAAGTATCCGTCGAATCCACATTCAGGGTAACGTCCACCACGGAAGGAAGCTTCTTCACCGTTTCCAGCATCGAGGCGGTCAGCGGCATGGCCGGATAACCGGGGAGCTGGGCGTTGAAGTAGAGTTCGCGGGTGTTGAGCCCCAGCTTCTTTATGGTCTTGGGATTCAGGGCACCGCCCTTCGTCACGACCTGGTAGCTGAGCTGCACTCCCGGCCAAACCGTCTGCTGCTCTCCGTTCACCCACACGAGTCCGTCGCGGACTTCGAGGGTATCGCCGGGAGCGGCGACGCAACGCTTCACGTAGTGGTCCGTCTTGTCCGCGGGGCGGACGGTCACAGGACCCAGTCTTTCAATGATCTGATCTCTTCCGTATATGCGCGAGAGCATGTAGTAGTCTGCTGCAGGATCCCGGCGCAGAACGGTATCACCGTTCGGGAAGTTGAAAACCACGATGTCGCCTGCCTTTACTTTCCTGAACCCTTTCAGCCTGCGGTATTTCCATTGGACAGAAGTCGAATAGGACTCTTTTCCAAAGATCACGTTGTGCGTGAACGGGACGGTCAGCGGAGTCTGGGGCATCCGTGGCCCGTATGTCAATTTGCTCACGAAGAGATGGTCTCCGGTATAGAGGCTGCTCTCCATTGAGGAAGAAGGTATCTTGAAAGCCTGAAAGAAGAAAATGTTGATGAAGGTTACGACCACGACTGCGAAGAGTATGGCGTCCACCCAGTCAAGGATCCAGTTCAGGACCTTGCTGTTTGTCCGAAATTTCTTCCTTCGGCCCACTTCACTTTACTTTACAGAATTGATGATTGCTTCGAACGCCTTGGGGTTGTTCATTGCAAGGTCGGCAAGTACCTTACGGTTAAGACCGATGTTCTGCTTCGCGAGCTTGCCCATGAACTGGGAATAGCTGAGGCCGTACTGGCGGGCGGCAGCGTTGATACGCTGGATCCACAGTGCGCGGAATGCGCCTTTCTTGCGACGGCGGTCGCGATAAGCATAGGTGAGACCTTTTTCGTAGGTGTTCTTTGCTACTGTCCAGACATTCTTTCTGGAGAGGAAGTTACCGCGGGTTCTCTTGAGAATCTTCTTGCGGCGCGCCCTTGAGGCGACTGAGTTGACTGATCTAGGCATAATTCATACTTTTTAGAGAACCAACAATTCTTTTACTCGCTTCTCATCGGCTCTGTCGAGGATGGCGAAATGATCAAGATTCCTTTTCTGCTTCTTGGTCTTCTTGGTGAGGATGTGGCTGTGGTAAGCGTGCTTCCTCTTGATTTTTCCCGACCCGGTAAGCGTGAAACGCTTTTTGGCACCGGAATTGGTTTTAAGCTTTGCCATTGTTCTTTTGTTTTTGTTAATAAATATAATCTACCGCAAACACTGCGGACTATTTCTTTTTAACGGGGGCGATCATGATGTGCATGCGCTTGCCCTCGAGCGTAGGCATGTTCTCGGCACGTCCGAACTCCTCGAGTTCGACGGCGAAACGCAGGAGCTGCTTTTCGCCCTGGTCCTTGAACATGATCGAGCGGCCGCGGAAGAAGATCGTAGCCTTCACCTTGGAACCCTCCTGGAGGAATTCCTGAGCGTGCTTCAGCTTGAACTGGAAGTCGTGCTCGTCGGTGTTGGGGCCGAAACGGATCTCCTTCATGACGACCTTCGCGGAATTCGATTTCATCTCCTTGGCCTTCTTGCGCTGCTGGTAGAGATACTTCTGGTAATCGAGTATCTTGCACACGGGCGGATCGGCCTTGTCGCTGATCAGGACCAGATCGAGCTCAAGCTCATCTGCAAGCGCGAGCGCCTTCGAAAGGGGATATATCCCCTGTTCAGGGATATTCTCACCCACGAGGCGCACCTGGGGCGCTGTAATCTGCTCGTTGATGGGTGCCTCGTTCTCGTCGCGCTTCGGCTGGAAACGCTGGTCGGGCTTGCGAGCTTTGTTGAAACCCGAGGGTTTCGGTCTGTAAGGTCCTGGCATCTAGGATAATTCTTCAGCTACCGCTGATTTAACATATTTAACAAAATCTTCCGCACTCATAGTGCCCACGTTCACACCTTCCCTGCGAACAGAGACGGTGCCGTCGGCCTCTTCTTTTTCCCCGACAACCACAAGCAGAGGCACTCTGAACTGGGCTATGTCCCTGATTCTCTTACCGAGCGTCTCGTTGCGGGCGTCTATGGAAGCGCGAATTTCGGAATTATTTAGCAATTCGCAAACTTTTTTTGCATAATTTTCAAATTTCTCGCTGATTGGCAGCACTTTAACCTGCTCGGGAGCGAGCCATACGGGCAGATGACCGGCCGTATGTTCGAGCAAAACGGCGGTGAAACGCTCGATGCTTCCGAACGGTGCGCGGTGGATCATGATGGGGCGCTTCTTGCTGCCGTCGGCGTCGATGTATTCAAGTTCGAAGCGCTCTGGCAGGTTGTAGTCCACCTGGATGGTGCCGAGCTGCCATTCGCGTCCGAGGGCATCCTTCACCATGAAGTCGAGTTTCGGGCCGTAGAAAGCGGCTTCGCCGTATTCAACCTTGGCGGGAAGGCCCTTCTCTTCGCAGGATTCGATGATAGCCCTCTCAGCCCTTTCCCAGTTCTCTTCGCTGCCGATGTACTTTTCGCGGTTAACTTTGTCCCGCAGGGAAATCTGAGCTTTGAACTTGTCGAACTTGAAGACCTTGAACACATATTGGATCAGGTCGATAACCTTCTTGAACTCATCCTTGAGCTGGTCCGGACGCACATACATGTGGGCATCGTCCTGGGTGAAGCTGCGCACGCGGGTAAGCCCGTGGAGCTCTCCGCTCTGCTCGTAACGGTAGACCGTTCCGAATTCCGCAAGGCGGATAGGAAGTTCCTTATAGGAGTGGGGTGACGAGGCGTAAATCTCGCAGTGATGAGGGCAGTTCATCGGCTTGAGCATGTATTCCTCACCCTCCTGAGGGGTCTTGATGGGCTGGAAGGAATCCTTTCCGTATTTTGCCCAGTGGCCGGAAGTCACATAGAGCTGCTTGCTGCCGATGTGAGGAGTCACTACCTGGAGGTATCCGTATTCCTGCAGTTTGGCGCGCAGGAAGGTCTCGAGCTGATAACGCAGTACGGCGCCCTTCGGGAGCCAGAGGGGAAGGCCCATGCCGACGCGGCTGGAGAAGGTGAAAAGACCCATCTCCTTGCCGAGTTTGCGATGGTCGCGCTTCTTGGCCTCCTCGAGCAGCACGAGATACTCGTCGAGCATGCTCTTCTTGGGGAAGGTGATGCCGTAGATACGGGTGAGCTGCTGGCGCTTCTCATCCCCGCGCCAGTACGCGCCAGCGATGGCGGTGAGCTTGACGGCCTTGATCACCTCGGTGTTGCGGAGGTGAGGCCCGCGGCAGAGATCGGTGAATGCACCGTTGGTGTAGTAGGTGATGGTGCCGTCCTCGAGCTCGCTGATAAGTTCGCATTTGTACTGGTCGCCCTTTTCTTCGAAATGCTTCATCGCATCGGCTTTGCTGACCTCGATGCGCTTGAAGTCTTCCTTTCCCTGGGCAAGCTCCAGCATCTTCTTCTCGATTTTGGGAAGGTCTGCATCGGTGATGGTTGCACCTGCAAGGTCCACATCGTAGTAGAAGCCGTTCTCAATGGCCGGCCCGATGCCGAATTTGACACCCGGATACAGACTCTCGAGGGCTTCTGCCATGAGGTGGGAGGAAGAATGCCAGAAAACGTGCTTGGCTTCTTCATCTTCCCATTTGTGGAGCTTGATCTCAGCGTCGGCCTTGATGGGCCTGGTGAGATCGTAAATTTCGCCGTTCACCGTTGCCGCAAGTACTTCCGCCGCGAGACGCGGGGAAATGCTCTGGGCGATTTCATATGCAGTGACGCCGTTTTCGAAGGCTTTTACACTGCCGTCAGGGAAAGTAATGTTAATCATTCCGTCGTTATTATATCAGCCTACAAAGATAATAAAAATAATTGCTACCTTTGCATTTATGGCACAAGAGAGAAACAATTTATGGAACGATGCCGGCAAGGCCGGATTGGTGGTTGCGGCAGTTGCAATCGTGTATTTTCTGATCTCGGCACTGCTGTCCAGGATAGATGGCGCCAACTTCCTTATCAGCGCCCTTTCCTTTTTGCTTTGGGCAGGCAAGGTTGCACTTTGTATCTGGTTGATGATCAGGTTCTTACGCCGCTTTGCAGAAGAGAACGGGAAAGACCGTTCACGCACATTCCGCTTCGGCATGATGATAGCCCTGCTATCCGCATTGGTCTATGCCGGATTCTACCTTGCATATGTGACTCTGATAGATCCCAATATGTTTGCCGAAAGTTTCGACAAACTGGCTCAGGCATATTCCGGTTTCATGACTTCCGAACAGATAGACCAGATGATGAACATGGAGTCATCGCTCCCCACCATCACATTCTTTGTGAACCTTATCTGGTGCTGGCTGTTCGGCACTATTGTTTCCGCCATTGCATCCAGCAACATCTGCGGGCAATCCAATCCTTTTGAAGACGAAGACTAACATGGATATTTCGGTTGTAATCCCCTTCTTTAACGAGGCGGAATCCCTCCCCGAACTCAGCGCGTGGATAGAGCGAGTGATGAAGGAAAACGGTTTCAGCTACGAAGTGCTGATGGTCGACGACGGCAGCACCGACGGCTCCTGGGACATCGTCAAGGGCCTTTCGGCCGCCAATCCGGCCATCCACGGCATCAGCTTCCGCCGCAACTACGGCAAATCTGCAGCCCTCTATTGTGGTTTCGCCCAGGCGGAAGGAGACGTGGTGATCACGATGGACGCCGACCTTCAGGACAGCCCGGACGAGATCCCGGCATTGTTCAGAAAGATTAAGGAGGAAGGCTTCGACATAGTATCCGGATGGAAGCAGCACCGCAAGGACAATCCGATAACCAAGAATCTGCCCTCGAAGCTTTACAACGCCACCGCCCGCAGCATCACCGGCATCAAACTGCACGACATGAATTGCGGCCTGAAAGCCTATCGGAAAGATGTCGTGAAGAACGTAGAGGTATACGGGGAAATGCACCGATATATCCCCTATCTTGCCAAGAATGCAGGGTTTACCAAGATCGGCGAGATGCCCGTGCACCACCAGAAACGCAAATACGGCAAGAGCAAGTTCGGCATGAGCCGTTTCGTGAACGGATTCCTGGACCTGCTGTCTCTCTGGTTCTTGAGCACCTTCGGTAAGAAGCCCATGCATTTCTTCGGCTATTCCGGAATCTTTATGTTCTTGGTGGGCTTCGTGATGACGGTCTGGATCATAGTCGCAAAGCGCGTCCGCCA
>JAEENZ010000234.1 GCA_016283985.1 Bacteroidales bacterium
GAGAGCGCTGACGTAGAGGCGTGCACCCTTGATCTTGATCTGATCGAGAACCTTGGAAGGAACATTGTAGGAGAGGGTGACGTCTTTGATACGCAGGTAGCTGCCGTCCTGGAGGAAGCGGGTGGAATACAGGGAGTGATAAACTCCGGGGTTCTGTGCCACGGGCTTGGGAGTAACTCCGGTGTCGCCGGGCTGCTTCCAGTAATTGAGGGCTGCATTAGAAGTATTGGCGGTGAGGCTGTAACCATCATCCACATAGGAGTTGGAGCTCAGCACTTTGTTGCCGGTCACGAACTGGAAGTACGCACCGAGGGTCCAGTTCCTCCAAGTGACGTTGGTATTGAAACCACCGGTCGCCTTAGGCTCAGGAGATCCATAATAGATGTAGCGAGCCTTGTTGCGGTCGTTGGTAAGAGTGCCGTCTTCGGCCCACCAGAGACCATCACCGTTGGACGGGTTGACGCCGTACCAGTCGCGCAGATAGAATGTGTAGAGGCTGCGGCCTTCGGTGATACGTACGCCGGTGCTGTCGTCGATACGGGAGTCGCTCGGGGTGAGGAACTCGTTACCGGCAAGGTCGAGCACGAGGGAACGGTTGAATGCGATGTTGAAACCTGCCGTCCAAGTGAAGTCTCCCTTGCGGAAGAGAACACCGTCGAGGAGGAGTTCGACACCCTTGTTCTGGATGGAACCAACGTTCTTGGTGTTGCTGCCGAAACCGGTGGTGTAAGGCACCTGGGTTGCGAGGAGCATGTCGTCGGTAATACGGTTGTAGACGTCGACGCTACCGGTGAGGCGGTCGTCGAAGAAGCCGAAGTCCAGACCAACGTTCCAGGTCTTGTTCAACTCCCAGGAGAGTTCAGGGTTGGCGGAACGGGAAGGAGCATATCCGATTGCACCGTTGTTCTGCACGCTGGCGTAGGTGCCGTAGGCCCTGTAAGCTGCGATGTTGTTGTTACCGTTCACACCATAGGAAGCACGGAGCTTGGCCTGGCTGACTGTGCCGTTCAAGCCCTTGAGGAACTTCTCGTTTGCGATGTTCCAGCTACCGCCGACGGAGTAGAAGGTACCCCATTTGGTGTCTGCGCCGAAGAGGGAGCTACCGTCGGTACGGAGAGTCGCCTGGATTGAATACTTGTGGGCGAAGCTGTATTCAGCATAGCCGAAGTAAGACAGGAGAGTCTCTTCAGAGAAGCTGTATTCGACCTCGTCGCTTGCCGCCGTTCCGGTGGTGTGGTAAGGAATGTTGGGATCAACGCCCGGGGAATAGCCGCCCAGAACCTTATAGGTCTCTGTCATGGCTTCCTGACCGGCCATTGCGCGAACGTGATGTTCACCGAAGGCCTTGTCGAAGGTGAGGGTGTTGGAAGTGGTGTAGCGGATATCGTTCGTGAAGAGCGAGTATGCCATGGTGGAGGTTGAACCTCTCAGCTTACTTCCGTTAGGGCTCCAGTACTGGCGGGAGTCCACAAGCAGGAACTCGACACCGTCGGTGGTCTTGAAGGTGAGGTAAGGGAGGATCTTCCACTCGAGATAGACACTGCCCTGCAGACGGTAATCCTTATCGTTATACTCATCGTTGCCAACGCCGAGAGGGTTGGTGCCGCTCATTTCGGAAATGTCGTAGTTGAGGGATCCGTCGTCGTTGTAAACCTTGTGCCAAGGCAGCGGATGCCACATTGCGAACTGAGGGTTGATGTAGTATGTGTTACCCATCTGAGGGGAATGGGAATCGGAATAGCTTACGTTAACCCTTGCGCCGGTCTTCAGGCTCTTGGTGAGCTGGCTGTCGGCATTCACACGTGCGGTGAAACGCTGGAAATCCAGGAAGTTGTACACACCCACGTTCTTGTGATATGAAAGGGAAGAATAGTAAGAAGACTTGTCGTTTCCGCCGGTAGCGTTCACCTCATATTCCTGGATGGAACCGATCCTGGTCAACTCTTTGTACCAGTTGGATGCTCCGTTCTCGAGGAGGGTGTAAGGGAAATACATGCTTCCGGTAGGATCGTCAGGATCCTGGCCGGCGTTGATGACAGCGGTACGCTTGTACTCGAGGGCCTCGAGTCCGGTGAGAGGACGGAGGTTGTTGTCGTTGGCAAGCTGCTGCACGCCGTACTTTGCACGTGCGGTGAACTTTGCCCTGCCGCTCTTACCGCTCTTGGTGGTGACGAGGATGACACCGTTTGCTGCGCGGGAACCATAAATGGAAGCAGCTGCAGCATCCTTCAGCACGGTAATGCTCTCGATGTCGTTAGGATTGAGGAAGGTGGAAGATGAACCGCCACCGACACCCACATCAGAAATCTGACGGAAGTCGCTGGCCATCATCGGAATACCGTCCACAACCCACAGAGGCTCGTTGCCTGCGGAGATGGATGAGGTACCACGCACGCGGATGGTGGAGGTGGAACCAGGCTGGCCGGAACCCTGTGTCACGGAGACACCGGCAAGCTTACCGGCAAGCATCTTGTCGACAGAGGTGACCGGAGCGGATGCGATCTCGTCGGACTTGAGGGTGGTGACGGAACCCGTGAGGGACTCCTTGCTCACCGTACCATAAGCCACGATGACTGCATCTTCAAGCTTGGTCGCGTCTTCTGCGAGGGTTACATTGATAACCGCCTTTCCATCAACGGGAATGAGCTGGTCTTTGTAACCGATGGAACTGAAGCGGAGGGACGCATTGGCGGGAACGGAAATGGTATATTCACCGTTCGCACCGGTTACGGTACCCTTCGTAGTACCATCAATGACTACACCCGCAGCGATTATCGGCTCCCCGGATTCATCGGACACGGTACCCTTCACAGTGATGTTCTGGGCAAGTGCCGCGAAACCTGAAAGCAGGATGGCTGCAGATGCAAGAAAGAGCTTAAATTTTCTCATAAGCCATTTGATTAATTAAACAATAAACTATACTAACTATACTAGTTGTCCGGTTTTTTATGCATACGCGCATAGGTACAAATAAGTACAATTGAGCCGGCAAGTTCGGAAAAAAATATTAGAAATCCAAACTTTTTATAAAGGAGAACGCCATTTAATGCCTTTTTAAGGGCATTTTTACCCCTAATCAAGGAAGATAAGGGCGGGTGCGGGGTGATTGAAGCGGAGGGAAATCACGTCGGACGAGGCGCGGTTGAGCGTGCCCCGGAACCAGAAATCGAAGCGCACGCCATCGGTGGCCCACTGAAGGCCGGAGGAAGAAATCCGGAGCGTCCCGTCCGGAGAGAAAAGCGACACCTTGCGACCTTCGCCCACATGCAGGTCACAGCTGTCGGTAACGGCGAATGCGGTGTTGTAGTCGGACACCATGTCTAGGCGAATGCCGCGCGCCGAGAGTTCGTGCTCCTGCTCCCAGAACATGAGGTAGGAAAGGTTCCCAAGCGCATGGGCTTCACTCTTGCCCGTTGCGCCAAGTATATGGATATCAGTTACTTGCGGAAAGTTTTCGAGTAGCCAGAGAAAGGCCTTGTTCAGGTCGTTGTAGTCCTGTTCGTCCACCTTCACGGCCCGGCTCCCCAGAGCCTTGAGCCGAGCGGCCGGCAGCGAATCCATATCACCTACGACGGCAACGGGCTCAATGCCATGTTTCCGCAGATGCCTTAGCGAGGTAGCGCTGTCGCAGCAAACCACTACATCAGCTTTCCGAAGCAGCCAGAGCGGATATTCTTTACGGGGAAAGTCCCCGTTTGCAAGGATTACCGCCGTCATTGCTGCGCTCCTCCTATAAGGTCGAGTATTTCGGATGTGATCTTCTGCTGACGCCCCTTGTTGTATTCAAGCGTGAGTTCCGCAAGCAGATCCTCGGCATTGTCCGACGCCGCCTGCATGGCCAGCGTGCGTGCCGCATGCTCCGCCGCTATCGAATCCAGCAGCACCGTATGGACCCTCAGCCGCATCACCTGCGGCAACAGCGTCGCGAGTATCTCCTCGCGCGATGGTTCGAGGATGTAGTCAGATTCCTTCGCTTCGCTCGGAATGACATTAGAAGCGAACGGCAAGTACTGTTCCACCTGGACCTTCTGCGAAGCAGTGGAAACGAAGTGATTGTATATCAGAAGGATACGGCTGTAGCGGCCGGAATCGAAGGCATCTATGAGGGTCTGAGCGAACGCGGCAGATTTCTCGAAGGTATTGCGCCCCACCAGGTCCGCATGGTCCTCCGGAGCAAATCCAGCCTTCCGCATCGCCTCCGCCATCTTCCGTCCCACCGAAATCACCTCAACGTCCCCTCCTCCCTTCCGGATCTCCGCAACCACCTCCTGCACCTTATGAATCACGTTGATGTTGAATCCCCCGCACAACGACGAATTGCTCGCCACCGCCACTATTCCCACCCTCTGATTTCCCTCTTCGGACACCGAGGAGTTGTCGAAAGTGCTGGCGGTAAGCACGCACTCAAGCATCTGCGTCAACGCCTCGGTGTACGGCCTCGCGTTTTCCGCCGCCTGCTGCGCCTTGCGCAACTTGGCAGACGCAACCAGCTTCATCGCCGAAGTGATCTTCAGCGTGCTGCGAACCGACGCAATGTGATCCTTAACCTCCCGAAGCGAAGCCATATACCTTATGCGTTAATCTGCGATACTACCTCGGCGGCGACCTTCGTCAGCACCGCCTCGACGTCGGAATCGATCTTTCCGGAAGCCAGCGTATCCAGCACATCCGCGTGCGAAGCGCGCATCCTGTCCAAGAAAAGTCCCTCGAACTCGGACACCTTCTCCAGAGGGATGTCCGCCATGAGGGCGTGCGTGCCACAGAAGAGGACTGCCACCTGCTCGCCCACGGGCATAGGTGCGTACTGCGGCTGGATAAGCAGACGGTTGTTCTTGCGCCCTTTGTCCAGGGTCTGAGCCGTCACCTTGTCCATATCGGAAGAGAACTTGCTGAACGCCTCCAGCTCGTTGTACTGCGCCTGGTCTATCTTAAGCGTGCCCGCCACCTTCTTCATCGATTTCACCTGGGCAGAGCCACCCACTCGGGAAACCGAAATACCCACGTTGATAGCTGGGCGGAATCCCTGGTTAAAGAGCGAACTTTCCAGGTAAATCTGCCCGTCGGTGATGGAAATCACGTTCGTAGGAATATAGGCTGAGACATCACCAGCTTGCGTTTCGATGATAGTGAGAGCCGTGAGCGA
>JAEENZ010000235.1 GCA_016283985.1 Bacteroidales bacterium
TAACCGGCCACCGCATAGCGGAATCCGTTGAAGAAATTCGTGCAGATCCCTACAAGCGTCAGGTATATCCACGGCTTGTTGCGGAACAGGTCGGCGAAAGGCTTGAAGGAGAACTTCTCGGCGCGGACTGGTTTCAGCCTCTCTTTGGTGAGCAGGCCGCAGGCCAGGGTTCCCAGTGCGGCCAGGCCACCCAAGATGGCGCCCAGCACGGAATACTGATGTGCCGGAGTGCCGCCGACCAGCTTCTGGAGATAGGGGAAGGACAGCAGGGTCACGAACCCCATTGCATAAGCACCCACCATGCGGAAAGACGAGAACTCGTTCTTCTCGTTATCGTCGGGAGTCATGACTCCCAGAAGGGACCCGTAAGGAACGTTTACCGCAGTGTAAGCGACCATCATCAGCAAATACATCGAGTATGCATAGATGCGCTTGCCAGCAAGACCTAGTTCGGGAGTGTGCAGCAGAAGTGCGAAGATCACCCCAAGCGGAATGGCCCCGAAAATGATCCACGGCCTGTATGTGCCCCAACGCGACTGCGTGCGGTCTGCAAGGGCCCCCATCAGAGGGTCGGTAATAACGTCGAACAGGCGCGCGATCAGCATCAGCGTCGCCGCATCCGCGACCGTGAGTCCGAAGATATTGGTGAAAAACAGGGGGAATGCGATGGACATTACCTTCCAGGTGATTCCACCGGCAGCGGCATCGCCAAGGGCATATCCTATTTTCTCAGACAGTTTGGCCATAATCAGATCTTTTTGCTGTTTTTATCGATAAGGCGGTTCAGACGCTCCACGGTGAGACCCGTGCGGAAGCCGTCCGGGGCAGTGTTCAGACAGTAGTCGGTCAGTCGGTCGATGCTGGAGACTGCCACATGCATGCGGGTGTCGCTCGATGCATAATAGATGTAGACCGTGCCGTCCTCGTCGGCAATCCAGCCGTTCGAGAACAGGACGTTCATCACGTCGCCGATGTATTCCTCCCCCTCCGGGGCCATGAAGAATCCGGCGGGCTCCGCTATCACGCGGGAAGGATCGTCGAGGGCGGTCATGTACATGTAGAGGACGTAGCGCAGGCCGGATGCGCATCCGCGCACGCCGTGGGCGAGATGCAGCCATCCCTTCGGGGTTTTGATGGGCGCAGGGCCCTCCCCGTTCTTGGATTCCTTGATGGTGTGATAGTGGCGGGTGTTGATGATCTTTTCGTCGCGGATGACTGCCCCGTCCATGGTATCGACCAGCGCCCAGCCTATGCCGCCGCCGCTGCCTGCGTCGATGAAACCGTCCTGCGGGCGCGTGTAGAGGGCGTATTTGCCGTCCACGAATTCGGGATGCAGCACCACGTTACGCTGCTGGCTTCGGGACTGGATGTCGGGAAGGCGTTCCCAAGTGCGTAAGTCCTTCGTACGGGCCACTCCTGCAGCCGCTACGGCGGAAGACAGGTCTCCCTCCGGGGCATTCGGATCCTTGCGCTCCACGCAGAAGATACCGTAAATCCATCCGTCCTCGTGAGCAGTCAATCGCATGTCGTAGATATTGGTGGCAGGCTCTCCCCATTCGGGCATGGTTATAGGGCGGTCCCAGAAACGGAAGCCGTGCGTGCCGTGCGTGCTTTCGGCCACCGCGAAGAAGGACTTGCGGTCGGCACCCTCAACGCGCACCACCATGTAATAACGGTTGTGCAGCTTGATCGCACCGGCGTTGAACGCGGCGTGGATGCCGAAGCGTTCCATGAGGTATGGATTGCTCGCCGGATCGAAATCGTAGCGCCACTCCAGGGGCGCATGGGCGGCGGTCACCACCGGGAACATATATCTTTCATATATCCCGTTGTCATCCACGGGAACGTTGATTCTCTTCAGGAGCTCTTCGTGACGGACTCGGAGCAGGTGTTCTCTCTCTTTGAAATCCATTTTCTAAAGCAATACGATGTTGTCTTTTTCTGCAAAAGCCTTGAAATCATCCTCATACTCGAATCCCTTCCAGGGGCCGTAGAAATGCTCCGGCTTGTCGCAGGCGTTGCGCCAGGTGAGGGCATAGGCTACAGGGTAGTCCTTGATTGCGGGATAGAGGGCTTCCGTCCACCACGTGGGGGCGCAGATGCCTTCCAGGCCCGTCTCTGACAGGGCCAGGATCTTGCCATGTTTCTTTCCGAGGGGAACCATGTATTCGAGAGTGGCGGTCAGCTGGTCACGGAAATCCGCGCAGGCGACCTCGATACCCCTTTCTTCTTCTTTGTAGGTGTAAGCGTCGAGGCCGAGGATGTCGATCATCTCATCACCCGGATAGCGCTCCATATAGCCGGAAGCATCCACGTTCATGCTGGGCGAGTAGCACCAGACTATGTTGTCGAAGCCGCGCTCGCCGGCCAGGTAATCGTATGTCATCTTCCAGAGGGCCACGTACTCTTCGGTGGTGCAATGGCTCTGCCCCCACCAGAACCAGTTGCCGGTGTGCTCGTGCCAGGGGCGGAAGATGAAGGGGATGCGCTTGCCGTCGGCATCGCGCAGGGTGTCGAAGAAATCCCCAAGGATCTGCAGCCAGCCCATGAATTTGGCATGGTTCTCCCCGCCTTCGAGGATGGAGGTAACCACGCCGTCAGTGTTATCCCATGCAGTTCCGCCCATGAGCGGATTGCGGGGATGCCAGGAGAAGGTGACAACGCCTCCCCTCTCCACCTGCTTGACTGCGGCCCTGCGGATGAGCAGGAAGGGAACGGCATCCAGGCTCCTTTCGCCTCCGAGTTCGATTTCTCCGAGCTCGAGGCCGAGCATGGAAGGATACTTCCCGCACACGTCCTTCACGTCGGAACGGTCCAGAGGATCGTTCGCGGGGTCCTCGACGGTCCACGCGTGGCCATAGCAGAGGTCATCCTGATGACCATACAGGATCTTTCCGGCATCAACGGATGCCTGGAGGCAATTCAGAAGGCGTTCCCGCCCGGTTTGTACCTTGCTGCCGCACGATACTGCAAGCACGAGGGCGAATGCGCCGCAAAGGATAGGTTTCAGCATATTTCTCATATCAGAATGTGGGTGCACTGTTATAAAGTGATTCAAGCGTATAGGTTGAAGAAACATTGGTCATCGCCTTGACGATTACATCCACTATCTCCTTACTGCTGCCGATGTAGTCGCCGGTTCCATGGTGGATGTAGGGGTGGTGTTCCTTTCCGTATCCTTCGGCTCCGTTGTCCCAAAGGATGGCGGGAAGGCCGTAAGTATGGGCGGCCTTTACCACGTATTCCATATAATATTTGTAGAACGCCCATGCACGGGAATCGGCCTTGTTGCGCATGGAGCATCCGAATTCGCCTATATACACAGGAATACCGCGATTGACATATTTGTAGCAGAGACTCTTGAAGAGTGCCTCCACATAGTCCTCGTCGCTTCCGACAGCCTTCTTTCCGGCCGCCCCGGTATGTCCCCAGTCGGAATACTGGGCATCGCCGATGGTATAGTCGGAAGGATCGTAGAAGTGGACGGATATCATCAACTTGCCGGCGCTGTCTTCCGGAAGGGTCAGGTACTGGATGAAGCCGGGATTCGCGGCGTAGGTCGCGATACCGAGCCACCTCGTGGAATTGTTGCCGCCGGTGGCGCGCACCGCCTTCACGAACACGTCCATCCACTCGTTCAGCACGTTGCACTGGCGGGTAGGATCCGCCTTGAAATCAGAGCTCCAACCCCAGCCTCCGTCGTTGAGCTCGTTGAACCCCTCGAAGTAGAGCCAGTCGCCGCAATCCTTGAAGTTGTTCGCTATCTGGGTCCATACGGCTGAGATTTCCTCCTTTATCTGCGCATTGAGCGCCGCGTTGCCAGGAGCGTCCTTGAGGTTCAGCCAGTGGCCGTTGTTATGATCCTCGTCGTGATGGGTGTTGACTATGACGTTCAGGCCGGCATTGTGGGCGTACCCCACGACTTCCGTTACCCTTGCCATCCACGCGGCATCGATCGTATAATCAGGAGCTGCGCCTATCTTGCCGAGCCAGGTCACGGGAATACGTACGGTCGTGAAGCCCGCTGCCTTCACTTTGTTGAAGGTCTGCTGGGTAGCTACGGGATTGCCCCAGCATGTCTCGGAGGGCATGTTGCCGTTGTAGGCGTCCAGCTGGTTGCCGAGGTTCCATCCAAGCCCCAGCTTCGCGAAGAGATTCCAGGCCACATCGGATTCGCGCTCCGAAGTTCCTTCATCGGGTTTGGGCATGGTGGTAAAACTCATCGAGGCTGCTGCCGCAGTTTCCTGGTTCTCCTTGAACCCCTGAACCACCCCTGCGGGAACGGACACGGTATAGGTCTTCCCGTAGTCGAGGCCGGAGACGGTCACTGTGACGGTCTTGCCGTAGGCGTTCACCTTCGTGATGTCCGCACCGCCGGATATGCTAACCTTGGACTGGTCTGCAGTGAGAACTTTCACATTCTGGTCGTAGGTAAAGCCGATCGACTTGAGGCTGAGTTCCACGCCTGTAGATCCGTCCGCAGGTTCGACGGACACCAGCACGGGAGCCGCCGCTTTCTCTGTCTGTGAGGGTTCCTTCCCTCCGCATGCCGCGAACGCAGCCATGCATAAAAGAAGATTGAGTATGGTCTTTGTCTTCATATTCTATTTCCAGTTCGTTACACTGCCTCTGTTCAGCACATATGTGTTGGACAGCACAGACTTCCAGTCGGCCACGGTGTTGTTCCAATTGTAGCTGATGGAGCCGTCACTATTGGTGGTGCCACTCCAAAGTTTAGGAGTGCCGTTGTCGGAATCGTTCCAAGTGAGGAAGTACATCCAGGGCGCACCCTCTTCATAGCAGGCGTCGATATTGAAAAGGTTGCCTATTTCGCACAAAGCCACCATCTTTTTGCCCTTCACTGAATCATTCACCCTCTTGAACACGGCCGACTGGGTGGTATTCTTCTCTACATAAAGGTCGGAGCCCACGATATCCACGCAGTCATCTCCCGGATACCACTCTTCCATCTTCTCGACCGCCGCTAGTTTGCCGGCATCGGATGTCTGCACCGTCCATACCCAGACGAGGTTGTTCAGGTTATAGGTATTGGTAAGCTTGTCGTAGAGATAGTTCCAGAGCTGTTTGCACGGCCCTGCTCCGTCCAACCCCCACCAGAACCAGCAGCCCCAGGTATAGTCGCCCGCCGCCTCATGGAGAGGGCGGAAAAGGACGGGGATGTCGGCATCGGCGAGAAGTTTCATGTAGCCGGCGAGTTTTGCAATCTGGCTGTCTATGCACTCGTGCTGCCAGGTCCCCTCCTTCAGGGCGTCCGTCGGGCGGAAAGCCTTGTTCGCCGAGGTATAGAAGGCATACTGGTTGGGATCATGGTTCCGGAAGGCATCCTCAGACTTCGGCACGTTCCAGTGCCAGCATATCTGCACGATGCTGCCTGCGTCCCATGCAGCCTTCACGTCCGAGATGTCCCCATAGTCGGGGCAGTTCGCCCACGCCTTGGGAGGCCATTCGACGAAGAGCGCGGCGTA
>JAEENZ010000236.1 GCA_016283985.1 Bacteroidales bacterium
TCCGCGCCGAGAAGTTCTCCTTCAAGCCTTTCGCCGACCTGTTCCGCAACAAGCCGTGGATATACCTGACGCTTGTAGGGATCTGCACGAATTTCTTCAACGGATTCCGCTATGCGGTGGCCGGTTACATGCTGGAATACTGCCTGCACGGCGACGTCACCGTGTCGGGTCTCATAATCAACTATACCGTCTTCATGACCTTCGGTGAGGTCACCTGCATGATTTTCGGCGGCCTGAGCCCGGCGTTCACGAAGTGGGTCGGGTCCAAGCACCGCGCGTTCAGCCTGTCTGCACTCATCTGTGCCGTGACATCCATCCTGTTCTTCTTCATCCCCATGGATCCGAAGTACATATGGCTGATGGTTGCGATGGTGATCCTCACGTCCGTAGGCATTGGATTCTATTCCCCGCTCCTGTGGTCGATGTATGCCGACGTGGCCGACTATGCCACCGAGAAGAACGGCACCTCGTCCACCGGATTGATTTTCTCTTCAGGAACCATGGCGCAGAAGTTCGGTTCGGCCATTTCAGGAGCCCTCGTGGCCCTGTTGCTTGGCATCGCCGGATTCATTTCCGGAACCGATCCAGCCACGGGACAGACCGTCGTGACCATTACCAACGAGCCTGCGGTGCAGAAGATGATTTGGAGCATCTTCTCGCTGTTCCCCGCGGCCATAGCCCTGCTCATAATGCTCCTCCTCCGTCTTTATCCTATCAAGAAATAATCATGCGCAGATTCTCGATAATTCTCATGGCCGTCAGTATGGCTCTCGCACTCGGATGTTCATCCGGCAAGGCACCGGAAGTTCCCGCCCTCAAAGTAGTCGGCACAAGTCTCACTGCGGACGGAAAGCCCGTGGTAATGCGCGGGGTCAGCTTCGGCTGGCACAATATATGGCCGCGTTTCTATAATAAGGCAGCGGTGAAGCACCTGCACGATGACTGGGGCGTTCCCATTTTCCGTGCCGCCATCGGTGCGGACGACCATGCCAAGGCGGACAATCCGGGCATACGCGGAGGATACATGGGCGAGCCTGAATTCGCCCTGGAATGTCTCTACAATGTCGTGGACGGCGCCATAGAATGCGGAGCATACGTGATCGTCGACTGGCATTCCCACGTGCTGCATACCGCAGAGGCGAAGGAGTTCTTCACCAAGGTTGCTACACGCTATGCCGACAGCCCCAACGTGATTTACGAGCTCTACAATGAGCCCGTGAACGACTCCTGGGCCGAGCTGAAGGCTTATGCCGAGGAACTTATTCCCGTCATCGACAGCATATCCACGGTGCATCCCCTCATCCTTATGGGCTGCCCGCACTGGGATCAGGACATAAACCTCCCTGCAGAAGATCCGCTGACATGCTACGACAACCTGATGTATACCGTGCATTTCTACGCTGCCACGCACAAGGATTATCTGCGCGAGCGCAGTGATGCGGCCATCGCCGCCGGCATCCCGGTATTCCTTTCGGAATGTGCCGCCTGCGAGGCGACCGGCGACGGTCCCGTCGATGCAGAATCCTGGCAGGCCTGGACCGACTGGGCAATGGAACGCGGCATCAGCATGCTCACCTGGAGCATCTCCGACAAGGCGGAGACCTGCTCCATGTTCACCCCCGAGGCATCCTCCGAAGGCCCCTGGCCGGATGAGGTCGTTAAGCCCTGGGGCAAGACTGTTATAAACTGGTTATGAAGACTTTCGGACATTTCGACGACTCCGCCCGGGAATTCGTGATCACCGAGGCCGCGACCCCGTGGCCCTGGATCAACTATATGGGCTCCGGCGATTTCTTTTCGCTGATCTCCAACACGGCCGGTGGCTATTGCTTCTGCAAGGATGCGAAATTCCGTCGCATCCTGCGCTACCGCTACAACGGAGTGCCCATGGATGCCGGGGGACGTTATTTCTATATAAAGGATGGCGATACGGTCTGGAATCCAGGCTGGAAGCCCTGCAAGACCGCGCTGGATTCCTATGAGTGCCGTCACGGCATGGGATACACCCGTATTACCGGGCAGAAGGACGGCCTCAAGGCCGAGACACTCTTCTTCGTGCCTCTCGGACAGCGCTGCGAAATTCATCGCGTGCGTCTGACCAATACGGGATCGGCCGCCAAGAAGATTCAACTGTACGCTTTCCTTGAATGGTGCCTCTGGAATGCTTCTACCGACATGGAGAACTTCCAGCGCAACCTTTCCACCGGAGAAGTCGAAATAGAACCGGATGCGATCTACCACAAGACCGAATACCGCGAGAGGCGCAACCACTATGCCTTCTACGGCGTCAACCGCCCCTTTGACGGATACGATACCGACCGCGAGACCTTCCTGGGCATGTATAACGGATTCGAAGCCCCGCAGCAGGTGCTTGCCGGCACATCCGGGAACTCCGTCGCCCACGGCTGGAGTCCGGTGGCCGCACAGCGCTTCGACCTGTCGCTCGAGCCCGGAGCATCGGAAGAACTGGTGTTCGTGCTGGGCTATGCCGAGAATCCGGATGATGCCAAGTTTACGGCTCCCGGCGTGATCAACAAGGCCCCTGCGCGTGAAATGATGGCCGCTTTCGCCACGTCCGCACAGGTGGATGCCGCGTTTGCCGCCCTCCGAGCTTACTGGGACGACCTTCTGGGCCGCTTTACCGTCACATCCGACGTACCCGAACTGGACCGTACCGTAAACATCTGGAACCAGTACCAGTGCATGATAACCTTCTTCATGAGCCGCAGCGCCAGCTACTTCGAGAGCGGTATAGGGCGGGGGATGGGTTTCCGCGATTCCAATCAGGACCTCGCGGGCATAGTGCACATGATTCCGGACCGCGCCCGCCAGCGCATCCTGGACATCGCTGCCACACAGTTCCCGGACGGAGGATGTTACCACCAGTATCAGCCCCTTACCAAACGTGGAAACAACGACATAGGCGGCGGATTCGGGGATGATCCCCTCTGGCTTATATTTGGCACGGTCGAATACCTGAAGGAGACGGGAGATTTCAGTATCCTGGACGAGCCGGTCCCCTTTGACAACAAGCCCGGAAGCGAAAAAACGCTGCTCGAACACCTCAAGATATCCTTTAGACGTGTCGCTACTAATGTCGGTCCTCACGGACTGCCCCTTATCGGCCGTGCGGACTGGAACGACTGCCTGAACCTGAACTGCTTCTCGAACGATCCTGACGAGTCTTTCCAGACCACGGAAAACGTGGCTGGCGGGAAGGCGGAATCGCTCATGATAGCAGGGCTCTTCGTGGCGGAAGGCCGCGATTTCGCGGAACTTCTGGACCGCCTCGGAGATGCTTCCGCCGCCGATGTGCGTGCCGCCGTGTCTTCCATGGAAGAATCCGTAAAGAAATACGGCTGGGACGGCGAATGGTTCCTCCGTGCGTATGACTTTTATGGCCGCAAGATAGGATCTTCGGAGAATGCCGAGAGCAAGATATTCATTGAAAGCCAGGGCTGGTGCGGCATGGCCCGCATAGGCGCCGCCGAAGGGCTTTGCGACAAGGCCCTGGATTCAGCGGTAAAGTATCTGGAATGTGAGCACGGCATGGTGCTGAACACCCCTGCATATTCGGAATTCATCCCGGATTACGGCGAGATAAGTTCCTATCCCAGAGGATATAAGGAGAATGGTGGCATCTTCTGCCATAACAACCCCTGGGTCATCATCGCAGAGGCCATGGCCGGCCGTGCCGATGACGTTTGGAGGCATTACAGGAAGATCACTCCCGCTTTCTGCACCGACCAGGCGCTGCGCAAGGTGGAGCCCTATGTTTTCTGTCAGATGGTGGCCGGCGCAGAAGCCGCGAAACCGGGCGAGGGAAAGAACAGTTGGCTTACCGGCACCGCCGCATGGACCTGGAAATGCGTGAGCGAGTTCATACTCGGCATAAAGCCTCAGTACGACGGCTTGCTGGTAGAACCCTGCATCCCTCTGAAGCACGGTACCTATAGGGTGCACCGCCGCTTCCGCGATGCGGAATACGAACTGAACATCCGTTATACCGGAGGGAAGGGGAGTTTCTTTATTCCTTATAAGCCAGGACGGCAGGTGTTGAATATCGAATTGTAGATATCACCTGATCACCGATTGTTACGCTGATTGCTCCGCTGCATCCCTCGATGCTGCGGACCAGCACCTGTGCGCGGTTGCCGAACGGCTTGATCGTCAGCGGTCCGGAACTGCCGGGAACAGGCCGCTCTACTTCCTTGAAACCGGGATTGCCGTTGCCCCAGCCGAGAAACTTGGCATTCTCCACGCTCACGGACAGGGATTCTTCGGGGCTGATGACATCCAGCACCGCCACGTCCTGCCCGTCGGGCTTCAGGACCTGTTTGGAAACGATGACCTGAGTGCCGGTAACGACTTCCGGCCAGATGTCATCCGCGACCTGCTTGCCGCGGACGAATCCCCGTGCGCTGAACCTGCCGGCCGAGGCGGGAACCTTCCAGACCAGATGGCCGTCCTTGGGCATTTTCTTGCTTCCAAGGGACTTGCCGTTGGCATAGAGAGTGACCTTTTCGCAATTTGAGTATACCCAGACTTCTCCGTTCATGGGCCCGCAGATATGGACCATAGGCTCGTCGGTCCAAACGGATTTCAGATAGAACGCTTCGTCCTTGGGATAGCAGCAGTAGTCCAGGATGCCGAACTGGGAACCGGTCGCAGGCCAGACCATGGGATTCGGTTCTCCGCGGTAATCCTGCCCGGTCCAATAGAACAGCCCGGCCCGCCATGGCTCGGCCTTGTAGTATTTCCATCCGTGCTCTATCACGTTGATGCGGCCAACTGTATCGCGTCGGTTCAGCGGGGCCATCCATCCTTCTTCCGGCACGGTCTGGTATTTTCCCCTCGTGCCGGCTCCGGAAGTCTCCTCGGTGCCTACCGCAAGCTTGTCAGTCCATTTCTCATGATATTCATCGACCGGATTCTGGACTATGTAGTTGTAGCCGAACACGTCCACTCCCTTCACCAGCTCACGCCCGCCTGCATTGCCGTAGGTGCAGAGCCTGGTGGGATCCAGGCGGTGCGCTTCTTCGCACATCAGTTTCGCCAGTTTCTCGCCTTTGGGGCTGTTCTCCATCGCCCATTCCTCATTTCCTATGCTCCAGAGGATTATGGAAGGATGGTTGAGGTCGCGCGCTATCATTTTCTGCAGCTGGTCGAATTGGTCGTTGATGCCCATCTGCCTATTCTCATCTATCACCAGCATGCCCAGTTCGTCGCAGAGGTCCAGCATTGCGGGGGATGCAGGATTGTGTGACCAGCGGATTGCGTTGAATCCGTATTTCTTGAGCTGTAGGATGCGGTAGCGCCAGAGTTCGTCCGGCACGGCAACACCCACTCCGGCATGGTCCAGATGCAGGTTGCAGCCCTTCAGTTTCACAGGCTCGCCGTTCAGCAGGAAGCCTTTTTCCGGGTTGAATTCTATGTCGCGGATGCCGAATTTTACCTCTGTCCGTTCGGACACTTTTCCATCGTAGTAAAGGATGATCTCGCATGTGTAGAGATAGGGGTCTTCCAGGCTCCAGCGGTGTTCCGGCTTGGCAACTTCCTTTCCCGAGGCATCCAGGATTCGCAGCTGGCTGCGGATCTTCTTCTGGTCCACATTCGGCCCCGCCTTCTTGATGGCGAACCTTGGTTTGCCTTTGTTGACGTTGAGGGAATAAGGAACGATCGAAACCGGACCGGCCTTATGCAGCCATACGTTGCGGTAGATGCCTGCGCCTTCGTAGTACCATCCCTCTTCTGTGGAGGCATCGCATCGCACGGTTATCACATTGTCGCCGCCGTAGTTGAGGTAGGGAGAAAGGTCGTAGGAACTCTGGGTATATCCGCTTTGCTCGCCGCCCAGATAACAACCGTTGCAGAATACCTGGCTGTTCCGGAAAATGCCGTCGAACTCGATCCATATCTGCTTTCCTTCATCTTCCGCAGGGATATCCAGATGCTTGCGGTACCACCCCACGGAATTGCCCGGATACTTCCATCCTATGCACTTGTAGCCATGGGAGTGGCTGGCCTCGGCGCTGTACGGAAGGTCCACCGCCCAGTCGTGGGGGAGGCTCACTTTCTGCCAGGCGGAATCGTCGAATTCCGGCATGATGGGCGCATGGCTGTGATTGGCGCTCATCACCTTGGAATAATAGGTGAAATACTCCGTGCCGTGGGTGAAATCGCGTTCCATGCTGGCCGCGTCGCCAATCGAGAAACTCCAGTTATTGTTCAGCAGCACCGCTGCAAGAAGAATCAGTATTTTCATATCTGCAAGATACGGATTTTTTCTTAAATTTGTAAATAACCAAATATCAATTGTATGAACCGATACCTCCGTTTTGCGGGAATCGCGATTCTGCTGATTCTTGCGGCATGCAACAGGGATTATTCCCGGAAGGGGAATGTGGTTACTGCCAATGGCATATCCTTCCGGGTGGTAGGGGAAAAGGTCATCCGTGTGACCAAAGGAGACATCTCCCGGGAGAGCCTCGTTGTGCTGCCGCAGAAGGGGAGGGTAAGGTTCAAAGTTGGAAGCGACAATGGAACCGTGACCGTCAGCACCTCGTCGGTCCGTGCTTCGGTGAGCCCCGATGGCATCATCTCCTTTGCCGACATGGAGGGCAACCTGCTGCTCGGGGGCGGCACCATCTCCCTAACCCCAAAAGAGGTTGAGGGCAAGGGAAGCTATGAGGTCCGAACCGTGTTCGACAGCCCGGAAGGGGAGTCCCTTTATGGCCTCGGGCAGCACCAGACCGGGGAATTCGACCGCCGGGGCACCGACGAGGAACTCTATCAGTACAACACCAAGGTAAGCGTTCCCTTCGTGGTCAGCACGCGCGGATACGGCCTTCTTTTCGATGCGTATTCATACAGCCGCTGGGGCAATCCTGCCGGTTACTTGCAGCTCGGCGAGCAACTGAAACTCTACGACAAAAACGGCAACCCGGGAGCACTGACCGGCACCTATACTGCAAAGGATGGCAGGCGCCTCGTCCGCCGCGAAGACAGCCTGTACTTCGAAAACGAGTGGGCTATCAGGAATCTTCCGGATTTCCCGCTGAACGGCGCCAAAGTGATTTATGAAGGCTATGTCGAAGCCCCTCAGTCCGGGGAATACCGTTTTACGCAGTACTATGCCGGATTCCAACGCACGCTGGTGGGTGGACGGGAAGTGATGTCCCGCCGCTGGCGTCCGGCCTGGAACCCGAACAGCTATAAGTTCTCCGCGAACCTGGAAGCCGGGGTGCGTACTCCTCTACGCATCGAGTGGGATCCGGACGGCGACGTCTCATATCTCGGGCTGCGGGTCGCCCCTCTGCAAAGCCCCGAAGAGCAGGCAAGGCTCAGTTTTTGGTCGGAATTCGAGCCGGGGGCGGACTTCTACTTCATAGCCGGTGCCTCATACGATGAAATCATCCACGGCTACCGCATCCTAACCGGCAGGGCCCAGGTGCTGCCGAAGTGGGCGATGGGTTTCTGGCAGAGCAGGGAGCGCTATTCCACCCAGGAAGACCTGGTAGGAACCCTTCAGGAGTTCCGCCGCCGGGGCATCCCGGTCGACAACATAGTCCAGGACTGGCAGTACTGGAAAGACGACCAGTGGGGCTCCCACGACTTCGACGAAACCCGCTATCCCGATCCGGAAAAGATGTTGGACGATGTGCACGCCCTCCACGGCCGTTTCATGATCAGCGTCTGGCCCAAGTTCTACACGAGCACCGACAACTACAAAGCCCTGCGCGATGCCGGCTATACCTACGAGAACGCCGTTCGCGACTCCGTGCAGGACTGGCTGGGGCATCGCCAGACCTTCTACGATGCCTATGCCGAGGGCGGCCGCAAGTTGTTCTGGGAGCAGATGGACTCTCATCTCTACAGCAAGTACGGCCGAAAGATAGATGCATGGTGGATGGACGCGAGCGAGCCCAACCTCCGGGACTGCCTGCCCAAGGAATACATGCAGTGGCTGCTTACCCCCACGGCCCTGGGTCCTGCCACTGAATATTACAACGCATACGCACTGGTGAATGCGCAGGCCATCTATGAGGGCCAGCGCGGGGTGGATCCCGACAAGCGGGTGTTCCTCCTCACGCGCAACGGATTCGCCGGCCTGCAGCGCTACTCCACCGCCACCTGGAGCGGGGACATAGGCACGTCCTGGACGGACATGCAGATGCAGATTACCGCGGGCCTGGGCTATTCCATGGCCGGCCTTCCTTTCTGGGGGATGGACATAGGAGGATTCAGCGTGATGGGCAAGTTCCAGGAT
Organism: Bacteroidales bacterium; assembly: GCA_016283985.1. The sequence continues at coordinate 8,270 of JAEENZ010000236.1, forward strand.
GTCGCCAACCGTGCCGAGTGGCAGGAACTCCAGACGCGCTGGCATCAGTTCGGCATCTTCGTTCCCCTCTTCCGCACCCACGGCCAGTGGCCCCGCCGCGAGCTATGGAACATCGCCGAGCCTGGCACTCCCGCCTACGAGAGCATCCTCTGGTACATGAAACTCCGCTATCGGCTGATGCCCTACCTGTATTCCCTGGCGGGGATGGTGCACTTCGAGGATTATACCATGATGCGCGGCCTGCCGATGGACTTCCCGGATGATCCCACCGCGCGGCTGGTGGCCGACCAGTGGATGTTCGGCCCGGCCCTGATGCCCTGCCCCGTGTGCGAATACAAGGCCCGAAGCCGCGATGTCTATCTGCCTGCAGGCACTTGGTATGATTTCTACACCGAGAAGGCTCTGGAAGGGGATCAGCCCATAGAGGCCGCTGCCCCTTATGAGAGGATCCCGCTGTTCGTGAAGGGCGGTTCCATAATACCTATGGGGCCCGACATGCAGTGGTGTGATGAAAAGCCTGCCGACCCGCTGGAAATCGTGGTTTATCCCGGAGCGGATGCCGTGTTTACCCTATATGAAGACGACGGTCTGACCTATGCCTACGAGAAAGGGGCATATTCAATGATTCCTCTGTTGTGGGATGATGCCGCCGGCGTGCTGACCATAGGCGAACGCAGCGGTTTCTACCCCGGAATGCTTTCCGAGCGCAGATTCCTTATTCGCCTTGCGAGATCAGCCGAAACAAAGGAGGCGTGTTATACTGGTAGAGGAATGACTATAGCTCTGCGTTGACGGTCTTCAACACCGCTGCACCAGACATGTCCTGCGGATTGGTCCCAGGGATGTCCTGAGGGATTTCCTGGCCGATAAGGGCGAAGAGCTGCTGCCAGTAGAGGGGGAATTCTCCCTCCGAATTCTTGAAATTCATCGGCTTCTCGTCGAAAATGAAAGCGCCGTTCTCCGTGCGGTAGCTTTCGCGTACCAGTTCGCTGCAATAGAGCGCGCCGTTGTTCGGCAGGAATGCAACGTCGTAGGGGAGTCCCAGGAACTGCTTGGCGTTCTCCACGTACTGAGCAGCTTTCCGGCTGTCTTTCAGGCGTTTGACTATGTATGTGGGCTGGGAACCGTCTTTCAGCGTAAAGTCTTTTAACATGGTGTCCAGCGGGTGGCGGTCCACTCCGTGCTTGATGGTGGCGTCGATTATCCAGGTGGTGTCTTTGCCTACTTCCAGTATTGCCACGTGAATCAGGTTGAGGGCGTCTTTGCTTCCCGTGGCGGCGCTGATCGCCCCGTCCATCTCGGACTCATCCAGACTGTAATCCCCGGGTATTCCAACGAAAAGCAGGTCTCCGGTCTTGATGCCGCTCTGGCAACTTGCCAATAAAATGGCTGTTACGATAAATAATACTCTTTTCATACCGCAAATATAGCAAATCCCCCATGACCTT
>JAEENZ010000237.1 GCA_016283985.1 Bacteroidales bacterium
GGCTCTACATCCTTCGACCTGACCCCCCGCCAGTACAACAAGTTCGACGCCACGTTAAGGTACGCTCACGAGCACGGCTACTCTCTGGATGACTGCCTCTTCGTCGGCGACGACCTCGACGACGGCGGCGGCGACTCCCACATCCGCCTCTACGGCATGGACTACATCCGCATCTACGACTACCGCAAAACCCCCGAAATGCTCCGCTTCATGTGGGAATAAAGTGCCCGTGGCAGCTCTTGGCGCCCCGTGGCGGCTATCTGCTTGATACATAGCGAATTACTAGAAATGCCTCTGCCATAAGAACGACAGAGGCATTTACTTTAATTCCCTCATACTTGGCACTTTACGCGCCACGGGGCTTTTTCGCACCAGGTTGAACGTACAGCAAAACAATAGATTTATCTTATAGCACCATAATTAAGAAGACAAGCAGACTAAGGCCGCTGATGGCACCATAGCTGATTACCGCTGTATTTACTATAGCCTTCTGCGTTTCAGGAGCCAGCCAGTTGGTGCGGACTTCATAACAGATGCCCTGGTCATTCATAAAGAACTGGATGTAACTCTTGTCGACATCATAGTCCACATATCCGAAACTATCCACACGGGAAGAACTCCTGAACTTTTCATAAACAAGAATATATCCGCCTGCGCCGTCTGATACATCACGGTCCGGAGCACCGAAATCACGCACAATCTGATTATGTGTACTGCCCTTGTAATGATTATTGTAATACTCTGTCCCTGATGTGAAATTGCCTATCCTCATCACTGAACAGCCCGTCCTTGCCAGAATAGCAACAATTATTAAAAGAATCTTTTTCATAGTCGGTCTCCTTTTTTTTAGCAAATGCGCTTCTACAGCATCATTTGCAAAAAGCAGACCATCACTCCTGCGAATCTATCATCTCCTCGAAGCCGGTGAGGGCGGCGAAGGGGGCGAACTGGGCGGCGCGGTCCCGCAGGGACATGCGCGGATGCTTCACCGGATCCGGCTCGGGATGCGGCAGGTCAAGCATGTCGGCGTATTTCTGGAAAGCGTTTTTCTCGAACTCGTTCATGCCTTGTGTCCTCCTATTGTCTTGTTGCGTTCCCTGGCAGTCGCTCCTTCCTCAAAGTTCATTCCCTTCAGGATGGCGTTCTTGCCGTATTTCTCCCGGATTTTCAGGATGGCCTCCTGGCGGCTGCGCTCGCGGTCGGTGTCCGGTTCGGCCTCGAAAAGGTCCAGCTGAACCCCTTCGGCCTGGGTTTCCGGCACCACGTGATTCGCCACGACATACATCCTCCGCACCAGCAGTTTCCGGTCCACTATGCGGTCGAACAGATCTCCTACCGCCTTCAGTATCAGTTCGGTAGATGATGTCTGCCGCCCGAGGTTCGCAGAGCCGTGCGCGGGTTTCGGCACCGGGCGGCCGTACCAGTCGGTGGTTACCTCGCCGCGGAAAGACTGCCGGCCGTTTTTTGGCGCGAGGCTGTCCGTATCGTAACACACCGTAAGCACCACCTGATCGCAAAGCACCCGCTGTTCCACCATCTCCAGCACCAGTTGGTCGGCGATTTCCAGCACAACCACCCGCGCTTTCTCGAAGGTGTACGGCTCGCTCAGCACCTGCCCGTGACTCAGGCTATGGCCTTCCGGCCGATAGCTTTTCACCTGGGCGATAGTGCAGGGCTCCCATCCCCACGCGTGGTCGATCAGCAGTTCGGCGTTCACTCCGAATTCCTTGTAGAGGATTTCCGGGTTCACCAGCGAGCAGCGGGCCACATCTCCCAGCGTATGCATCCCCTTGTTTTCCAAACGCTTGGCCAGTCCGCGGCCGATGCGCCAGAAATCGGTCAGTGGCTGATGGGCCCAGTACTTCTGCCGGAAACTGCGCTCGTCGAGCGCCGCGATCCGCACCCCGTCCTTGTCCGGTGCGCTATGCTTGGCCTCGATGTCCATCGCTATCTTGGCGAGGTACATGTTGCTGCCGATGCCGGCGGTGGCGGTAATGCCCGTCTGCGCCAGCACGTCCCGGATCATCTTCATCGCGAAGTCGTGAGGGGTAGTTTTGTAGAGGCGGATGTACTGGGTGGCGTCGATGAACACCTCGTCCACAGAATAGACGTGGATGTCCTCGGCGGATACATATTTAAGGTAGATGTTGTAGATCTGGGTACTGACCTGCATGTAGTGGTACATACGCGGAGGCGCAATGAGGTAGCCGAGGGCCTTCGTGGGATCTTTCTGCACTTCCGGATCCTGGGTGGCTATGCCGGAGAACTGCCTGCCGGGGATACGACGAAGGCGCTCGGCGTTTATGCGTTTCACCTGCTGCACCACCTCGAAAAGCCGGGCGCGGCCGGATATCCCATAGGCCTTGAGGCTGGGCGTAACTGCCAGACAGATAGTCTTTTCCGTACGGGATGCATCCGCCACCACCAGATTGGTCGTCAGCGGATCCAGTCCCCTCGCCGCGCACTCCACCGAGGCGTAGAACGACTTCAGGTCTATGGCGATGAATGTCCGGGAATCCATTAATGCAAATGTACGAAAATCCCCAGACCTCGCCAAAAAGAAAAGGGCCGGTCTCGCGACCGGCCCTTCCCTTTCATGGCTTAGATTTGTATTAATTAGATTTCACACAACGAACGGACATGGCACTGGAACAACCGATTACCGGCGCAAAGGCATACAGTTCGCTAAGATCGTATGTATGCATCATCGTAACGGTTGGTGCGCCGAAATCATGGACCGACACCATTCCTGATGTATCATCGTAACCTGTTCTGTCCTCAATCCTCATATATTTGCGATACGTAGTGCTTCCACCGTTCGTGCACCAATAGAAGCCTGCATAACGGAAATAGTCTGAGCCGTAACTACGGTAGTCATATATCTGGGTAGGAATGTTGTTTTCTTCAATATATCCGGCAAACGGGAAGTAGGCCGTGACAGGGTCCAGATCAAAGGTGACACCGGCATTTTTGTCGGTATTCAAGACATAATCCGTGAATGAAGAATTGGCAACATACGTATAATCACCCATTACATGCCATCCGTACGGGCAAGGATCGTCGTTGCTGCTGCTCCAGCGATCTTTTGCACCTAATTCATAACCAGCAGCATAGACCCAGTCATAATTATTTAAGTTAGGATTGATAAAGGTCATTGGATGGGCATGGGCGTAGGCGACAGTACCATTTTCAGCGGTGCTCGCGACGTAATTCCAGTTGCCGGCATTTGTAGTATATATCTGAATGGGATCGACATCCGCATAGAGGTTCTTGACGCCGCGGAAAGGATCCTTACGGCCGAACTGATAAAGCAGGCCGGCTGTTTCTGTGCTTCCGACTCCGTTGCTGTCGCCGGTAGTATATGCATAGCTGAAGCCGCCCAGGTTCACCTTCATCATATTGTTGCTATAGTAATCCGTTGTAGGATCGAAGGAAGCGCCCGTGCACCATATATGCCAGCTCCAGAGGATGTTGTCGAGATCGTCCTTCACGGCCACAACCGCATTTCCACGGGCACCGGTGGTCTCGATGTATACATAGCCGTCGTCATACAGGGTGGCAGATGTGATTAAATCGCCTACAGAAGGTGCCGAAAGTGCACCAGCCGGGGATTCCCAAAGCACAACAGCAGATGCGGCAGTGCTATTGAGCCAGTTATAATCCGTTCCCTTGCAGTTCTTGAACTTGTAAGTTGCAGCATCATCAGATGCAATCACATAGCAGTTTGCAGTCTGGTTGCCGGGACTCAGGTTGGTTGCTGCCGGAGGAGCAGGAGATGCAGTAGAAGCAAGGCTAACAGACATATTGTACTGCTTGCCCGGAAGGAAAGTAAAGTCACTGGTCAGAGGTTTGGTTGCAGTATAGTCTTCGCTTTCAGTGGAATTATGCACTTTAAAGACGAACTTGTCCCCAGCGCTGAATGCATTTGCGCGGAAAGGGAAATAAACAACGAATTCCCTGGAATCCAGCATATAGTAATCGAAGTTTACCTTCAACTCGCTGCCAAGCGAACCGGCGCTGAAACCACTGTAGAATGTGCCTCCGTTCCAGAACTTGTTAATAGACACATCGCTGCTGTTGGTAGTTTCGATAGATGCATAGGTAATCTGGTCCAAAGCGTTTGGATCGAATGCCGCAGGCAAACTGAATGTCACCTTCAAGACCGACAGCTGCTGTTCAAGAGTTGTAGTAAAAGCAGACCCGGCTACATCTGCAGCGCCAATAAGGATGCTTCCTTCCGCAATATGGGAGAAGTCGCCATTGGCATCCTGCTTGATATCGCTACTCAACTTCAAGGCATTCATGAAATCAGAAGATAACACAAGGCCATTCTTATATATAGCCCTAAGGCCTTCAGCGTTCGCAGCCGACCCCAACTTGCCATCGATGGTTTCTGTAAGAGCAGGATAAACTGCATAAACATCCCAGCGATCCTCAGGAGCTCCGCCTGTAAATGTACCGGTGAACGTGACGGATGTCTTTCCGGCTTCCCCGGAGTAAGTGAAGTTATCTACAACGACGGTTGAGCTCTTCGTCCAAGTGACCAGGCTTATTGTCTCGTTCGCGCCCCATGTAGGCTTTAACAGACCGTCCTCAAGAGCATATGTAGCTTTGGTACCCAGAGATGCGGTTAATTGCATGGGTATACCGACGGCCTCTACCTCGGGTTCCTGAATATCGACAACCTCTTCCTGGACCTGGCAGGAAAAAGCTAAAAACGCAATCAGCGCTAATACAATTACTTTCTTCATGGCTTTTTCCTCCTGTTAATCACCAAATGGAACATCTCCACCATTTTCATAGCCTGTGATAGACTGGCAGATTACGCCCTCTGAGCGTAATTCAATCACCTGCAATTCAGGTGACTCATAATAATTCTTTAAATCCATATTATTGATGTGTTATTATTTTAATCAGGAACAACAACATTGACCGTATACATATATCCACGCTGGAGAGTGATATCTTTTGTGAACGTCTTGATGGTAATATCACTGCCGGCTTGAACATCGTCTACAAAAGCTGTGAACATCCAATAGTATCCGCTCTTTATGCTGGAATCAGCGAGAACGAAAGGCATGTAAAGAGTCACTACTCCTGTTTCAGGAACGGCAAAATCTCCCCATAAAACGCGTGCGGAATAAGGATCTTTAAAACTACCGCTAATAGGAGAGGCGACCTGATCAATATACTCCTTACTGCCAGCGGCAAACATATTATAATTACCCGAGCTATTAGTATAGCAATTCATCTGTATTTTGCTGAATGTATGTCCTTTACAAGAAGCAGGGAGAGTCACGACTAATTTAAGGACAGTCATAAGATTGTTCAAAGAAACAGTGAGCGTACCGTTCTTTATGTCGTCGATATCTACCGCTCCGGACATGAGGCAGTAATTTGTCATGTGACTGAAATCTGCGTTTGCAGTCTGCTTTACTTCATTGTTCTGTGAGTATTGGAAGTACTGGCCTGAACCGTTATAAATTATACGGGCAATATTACCATACCTGTCTTTATAAGCGGGAGTCCTGTACATGCCTCCGCTCATAGTCAGTGCCGGATAAATGGCAATAACCTTCGCAGGGCTTGCTCCACCGGTAAAAGTGCCGCTGAAAGTAGCCGAAGAACGGCCGGCCTCACCGCTGGAAGTGAATGTGTCAACGGATACGAGTTCGCCGTTATCACCATTAAGAGTAACGACAGAAATGCTTTCTTCGGCATTCCAGGTTTCTTTAAGACCTGAGCCGTTGTCATTGTAGGCTGTTTTGGTGCCGCTTATATTGGCTGTAAGCGTCATTGGAACACCATTCCCCTCTTCAGAAGAAGACACTGTTTCCTGGTTTTTCTGGCAGGAAACCATTACTGCCAATACTGCAGTAGAAAGAATAAACAATTTCCTCATTGTACTGTCCTCCTTTAATTAATCGAAAAGATCACCGCCATCCTTGAAACCGGGGGCGCTTTGAGCAATACATCCCTCAAGAGAGAGTTCAATGACTTCGCTCACGGGCGAATCATAATGTTGTTTTTTTGTCATGACTTATAGATTGATAATAACTTACTAATACAACTTGCGAATTTCGCAATTACCAGCTTTTTTATAAATACATATTTTTATGTATATCCCATTGTTAGGGATATGCTTATATTTGTGGAGATGAAACGTTTAGCCCTAATAGTATTTCTTTTGATTCCCCTGTTATCATGGGCACAGGAGGAATCTGAAGACGCATACAGCATAGCGGAAAAGCAGTTCTTCGAGGCTGATTACGGGGCGGCGATAAAAACGGCACTTGACGGGCTGAAACAGGAACCGGCAAAGTCTTCGGAGGAATCCGCCGCCGAGCTTTACTCCATACTGGGCGCATCTTATTCAAGGCTGGGGGCGTTCGACAAGGCATCCGATTACTTCGTTCGCTGCTATGAATTCGACAAGAAATCCCAGAATCCCGAAGGCATGTCTTCGTCGCTCATCAATCTTGCTTCGATGTATGTCTACGCCGGAAAACCGGAGATGGCCGAGAAGGAAGCCCTGGAGGCCATTGCCGTTGAGAAGCCTCTGGGAAGACCTGCGAAACTTGCCATGGCGTACGGAAAGGCGTGCGATGTTTATCATGCCTTGAAACAGGATGAGACAGCGTTGGAGTATGCCAATCTGGCCGTAAAGACCGCAATGGAGACGGAAGATCCGGGCGCGATAGCAATCAGGATGAGCCAGCGGGCATATCCGCTTCTCGCCCTCGGGAGATACAAGGAAGCGACGGATGATCTGAACTATGCCGAGAAAGTTTTCCTTGATATCGGGAACAAGCAGTCGCTTGCCATAGTTTATTTCCAGTTGGCCGGCCTGCACGAGAAATACGAAAGGAATACCCTGTCGACATCCTACTACAAAAAGGCGCTGGACCTTGCCAGGGAACTCCCCGACAAACCTCTTGAGCAGAGAATATGCCTGTCTTATGCCAACCACCTGAAGAACATCAATCCCAAGGAGGCCTATGCGCTTCTGGACCGATCTTCGACCCTACAGGCTGAGATAGCGAAAACCGACAGTGACAAGGCTCTGGAACTGTTCAACATCGAGTATGATACTGCCAAAAGGGAGGAGCAGATTGCTACGCAGGAACGTGCCCTTCAGCATAAAAGGAACACGATAGCGCTTCTGCTCAGCGTATTGGCCCTCCTCCTCATTGCCGCGGCAATCACCGCCGTCACGGCCGTCCATTCCAATAAAGTCAAGAAAGAACTCAAGCAGAGCAACGACCAGAAAGGCTTCCTTCTCAAAGTGATTTCCCACGATATTATGTCCCCGGCGATCGCTATGTTAAGGGGCATCCAGATGCTCAGGAGCCATTCCCGTATTCCGGAGGATGCCCAATCCTCGGAAGTCCTTGCCCAATTGGAAAGGCAGGCCGAATCGGAGGTAGAACTGATAGGCAATGCCGTAAAATGGGTCCAGAATAAAGATGGATCTTCTTCTGGCGAGGACACCCATTTCAACATTGTCGAGATGGTGCAGGAGGCTATCGGACAGTATCGCGAAATCGCCGCCCAAAAGGGCATTACGCTCGAGCAGGATTTTCAGGAAGATAGCATCATTGTCTGCTGCAACCGCAATCATCTTCAATTCGCATTGAGAAATCTCCTTTCCAATGCCATCAAGTTTTCCAATCCCGGCAACAAGGTAATAATCCATCTGCATCCGGAGAATGACTGTATCAATTTGAGCGTGGAGGATTTCGGCATTGGAATCCCTGAAGACAAACTTGACGCAATTTACAGCTCCGAGACCACTTTCCGCCGTTCAGGCACATCTGGTGAACCAAGCCACGGAATAGGTCTTGCAGTCAGCCGGGATCTGATTGCGTCTATCGGAGGCAGGCTCACCGTGCAAAGTGCAGAAGGAAAAGGCAGTATCTTCACTATTCAAATCCCAAAAGGAGGGCGAGCGAGTGAGTGATAATGTGAGACTTATGTTGGTGGACGACCACCCTCTCATGCTTTTCGGCATCACAGCGATGCTGGAAGGCAAGGGCGTAGAAATCGTGGGGACCGCAGGAAATGGCATAGATGCCTTAAAAAAAGCTGAAGAACTCAAACCGGATGTTATGATGCTCGACATTGTGATGCCCGGGATGGACGGAATTGAACTTGCCAGAAGGATGAGGGCTGAAATGCCGGATGTCGCCCTCCTGGTTCTTTCCAGTGACTCTTCCCTGGCGTCATTGGAGACTCTTCTCAACATAGGAATAGACGGTTTCCTGTCCAAAACCAGTGATGCATCCGTAATGATCGATGCAATCAAGAGCGTTGCCGCAGGATACGAATTCTATGGAACGGATATCGCCAGGTTGATCGAACGGATAAGTCTTGCAAAGAAGGCATCCAACAGCATGTTCACGCCAAGGGAGATCGACGTGATACGCCTCAGTTGCATGGGGCTTCAATACAAGGAGATAGCCGGACGCCTGGGCATCAAATACCTGACCGTGGTCACGATCAAGAACAACATTTTCCGGAAACTTGGCATAAACAATACCGTCGAACTGGTAATCTATGCCATCAAGAACGGACTGATTTCCCTATAGACATTTGCGAAGATACGGCCGTTCGGCGAAGAGGGTGCGGTCCCAGCGGATTGCTATCCAGCGGCAGCGCCTGAGGATGTGCTTGTGCACCGGCTCAAGGGGGGATCCGGGCAGGCGGTCGCGCCAGAACTCATAGAGATCCAGGAAGTTGCGGGCGGATGCGGCACGGCGGACCTTGCGGGCCTGACGGGTTTCGGAAGCGGAATTGTTTCTGCGATAATGATACAGCGTCTCCGGCAATAAGGCCACCTTCTTGCAATAGAACAGCAGCTGCCCCATCAGCACCATGTCTTCGTGCATGTTCCCATGCGGATAGAACAGATCATCGCGGTAGCAGCTGCGGCGGGCGAACTTGTTAACCACATAACCGTGGGCCTTGTTGCAGAAAACATCCCGGGAAAACGCCTTCGGGTCCGTGTAAACATTGTCTTTCGAGATATGGAAGCGGCCCTCCCCCTTTTCCTTGCGAACATAATAATACACCACGTCGGCATCGGTTTCCTCGGCTTTGCGGACCAGTTTCTCCACCGCATCCAGTTCCAGCCAGTCGTCCGAATCCACATGGAGGACATAGTCTCCGGTAGCGTGCTGAAGACCGGTCAGGCGCGCCTGGGGTAAGCCGCCATTAGGCTTGCGGACTATCTCTATGCGGTCACGAAGTCCTGCGAACTTACTGTCTATCAGCGAATTCAGCTTGTCCACCGAGGCATCCGGGCTACCGTCATCAACAAAGACAAACTGGATGTCTCCATAGCTCTGACCCAGCACCGATTCGGCGCACTGCTCGATGTAGCGCTCCACTTTATATATGGGAACTATGATGCTTACTTTCATTTCTCGTAGCGGGATTTATCGGGCAGTATCTCTTCGAAGGCGGCCAGCAGCTGGTCCCTGCAAGCGAGGAACTTCTCGTTGGTCATGTGCACGTCGTTGATGCATACCATCTTGGTGGATGGCTTGCGCAGGAAGTCGCATATCTTCTCTATGGAATGGGCGGCCAGGCTGAAGTGCTTATTGGATAGCTTGCGGTTGCGGGCCTTTCCCTGATAATACATGTAGTCCAGGAACATGTACTGATTATAGTTCGCACGCGTGCGAAGAGGGCTGAGAGAAGCCATTATCTCCGGCTCCACCTTGGCATATAGTTCATCGCACTGGCTCTTGAGCATCGGCGAAGCGGTGTGCTGCGGGCGCACGTAGCGGCAGGATTCCGGCATGCCCAGGGCCTTTCGGGCGAGGGAGTCGGAATGATGCACCAGGTAGCGGAAGTCCCCGAAATAGAGGAAGTTATGCGCGAACTTCATGGCCGGCACACCGTCCGGGAAGAAGTCTTCGAAGCGGCAGGGCTTCACCGTGTACATGTCGTCGTTAAAATACAGGAACCTTTCGGTAAGACCCGGTATCCTGTGAAGGAACATCTCGATCATTGAGCTGTTGAACGTAGGCAGATGCTCCTCGGGCATGATATCCTTGTGCAGCACAACATTCACCGTCTCCCGGTTCACCCACGACGGCACCTGGCTCTCGCGAGCAACCACCAGATGGATGCGGTCGATGTAGGGCATGAACTTGTCGAGCCCGCGGAAGTGGTACTTCAGCGTGCCCCAGTCCCGGAAGCGCTTGTCCAGGATCTTCTTCCCGACAGTGCTCTCGTAATCCATCTGCCACAGCGGGTCCAGCCCGTCCACATAAGTAACTATAGCATCCATAACTATCTGGTTTTCAAGTATTCAATCATGTACCGGGGAATGTCGGTCTGGATGGCCCCGGCGCCATTGTCTATCAGCCAGCCTATCCCCTCAGCCATAGGCTTGGCATCATCGTGTCCCCCGCAAAGGGAGGGCCATAGCGAGTCGTACCAGATGCGGCTCCGGCCTGCCAGCCGGGCTCGCACTATGGTCAGCGCGGGGTTGGCGTCATCATAAAAGGTCAGTTCGTAGATCTTCGGATCCAGCTTCTGCACGTAGGCTTCCACCTTGGCGATAGCGCCGCTGGGATTGAGGTTGATGATGGGCATGAAGATCACCCGGTCCCGGTACGGGCCCAGCACCTCCAGCACCTTGTGTGCTTCGCGGCTGCTCTTGATGATTATCTGCTCCACCGTTCCCGTCCGTTCCGCAACTTCCATCACCTCGTCGAACAGGCCGAAGGTTTTATCGAGATTGATGAGGACGCGGTCCTTGGCGGCCAGCAGCGCTTCTTCCAGCGTGGGAGCACCGGCAGGGCGGAAGAGTACAGGGTTGTGATGCAGGATCAGTTCGCCGCCCAGCGTCTTGCGCACATCTATCTCCACTATCTCCACCCCCATCTCTATGGCCTTCTCGATGGCATCCAGGGAATTCTCGGGGGCCTCGCGCCAGGCACCCCGGTGGGCGGCCACGAACACGGTCGGGTCGGAAGGATCCAGCAGCTTCGCGCGGAGCGTCTCAGCCCTGGTCTGTGCAAACAGACCGGCGCTGATCGCGAAGAGCGCGAGCATTATGGACAGTCCCCGTTTCATCTTCTAAGATATTGAGCTGTAAAGGTTTGCGCGGAGGATATCATCTGCTCCGGCGTGCCCGCGAACACCACTTCCCCGCCCCTGCTTCCGGCATCCGGCCCGAGGTCTATCAGCCAGTCCGCGCTGCGGATGACATCCGGGTTGTGTTCCACCACCACGAGGCTGTGGCCGGCGTCCAGCAGGGCGTCGAAGGCCTTCAGCAGCTTCTCCACGTCGAAGAAGTGCAGGCCGGTGGTGGGCTCGTCGAAGATGAACATTATCTTTTCTTTCTTCCGGTTCTCGCCGCTGATGGAGAGGAAGTACGCGAGTTTGATGCGCTGGCTTTCGCCTCCGGAAAGGGTGCTGCTGCTCTGCCCGAGCTTGAGGTATCCCAGGCCCACGTCCACCAGCGGTTGCAGCTTGGCCGCGATGCTCTGGGCCGCATCTTCCTTCCCCTCGCGGAAGAAGGCGATGGCGTCCTCGATGCTCATGTTCAGGATGTCGTCGATGTTCTTCTCGCGGTAGCGAACCTCCAGGATGTCTTGTTTGAAGCGCTTGCCGCCGCATTCCTCGCAGACCATGGTCACGTCCGACATGAACTGCATGGGGATGGTGACAACGCCTTCGCCCTGGCATTCGGGGCAGCGGCCGCCTTCCTGATTGAAGGAGAAGTAGGACGGGCCGTAGCCGTTGATCTTGGCGTACTGCTGGTCGGAAAGGAGTTTGCGGATCTCGTCGTAGACTTTGAGGTAGGTGACGGGATTGCTGCGGGTGCTCTTGCCTATGGGGTTCTGGTCGACGTACTCCACCCGTGTGATGCGGTCGAGGTTGCCGGCGAGGGCCCTGTGGGTGCCGGGGAGGTCGCCTGCGTCGTTCAGGCGGCGGTAGAGGGCCGGGTAGAGAATGTCCCCAACCAGGCTGGATTTTCCGGATCCACTGACGCCGGTGACGACGGTCAGGACGCGCAGCGGGAATTCGACGGTGATGTCCTTGAGGTTGTGTTCCATGGCGCCTTCGATGCGGATGGCGTAGTTCCAGCTGCGTTTTGCTCGCTGGTATCGGGGGCGGCCGGCCAGGTATTGTAATGTTAAAGATTGTTTAGGGCCTGCGCCGGCGTCATTCCCGTGCTCGCCAAAAAAAGGCTCGCCCGGAAAAGCGCCGGTCTCCGGCTGCCCAATAGCATCTTCAACCTTCCCCTGATAAACCACTTCACCACCGTTAACACCCGCCAACGGCCCCATATCAATCAGGAGGTCGGCCGCGCGGATGATGTCTTCGTCGTGCTCGACGACGAGGACGGTGTTGCCAAGGTCCCGGAGGCGGCGAAGGACGCCGATGAGGCGTTCGGTGTCGCGGGAGTGGAGGCCGATGGAGGGTTCGTCCAGTATGTACAGGGATCCAACGAGGGAGCTGCCGAGGGCGGTGACCAGATTCACGCGCTGGCTTTCGCCGCCGGACAGGGTGTTCATAGTGCGGTTCAGGGTCAGATAACCAAGGCCCACGTCCTCGATGCACTGCAGGCGGGAGATTATTTCAGCGATGGGTTCAGCGACCGTAGTACGCTCGTTTTCAGGGATTTGAATGTTCTGGAAGAAGTCCAGCGCCTCCTCGCTCGTCATCGTGAGTATGTCGTTGATGTTCTTGCCGGCAACCTGCACGTAGAGGGCTTCCTTGCGGAGGCGGCTGCCGTGGCATTCACTGCAGTTCGTGCGTCCGCTAAAGCGGTTCTCCATGAACTTGTACTGTATCTTGTAGCGCTGGGTGTGCACCCATTCGAAGAATTCGTTGATGCCGACTATGCTTTCCTCATCTCCCTCTATGCTGTGGCCGTTCCAGATGATCTCGCGTTCGGCTTCGCTGAGGTTGCAGTAGGGTTCGAAAGGGCGGATACCGTAGCGGGGCGCGACGTGCACCAGGTGCTGGGTGAACCAGCCCATCTTGTCTCCGCGCCAGCAGGCAATCGCGCCGTCGTAGATGCTCTTGGTCTTGTCGGGCACCACGAGGTCTTCGCTGATGCCGATTATCTTCCCCAGGCCGCCGCATACTGGGCATGCGCCCAGGGGACTGTTGAAACTGAATAGATAATCGTCAGGTTCGCGGAAGGTGATGCCATCCAGTTCAAATCGATTACAGAAATCGATTTGAACATCCTGCGCCACCAGCCTGATATCCCCGCCCCCGCGGGAAAAAGCATCGGAGATTGAGGAGAGGAGGCGGGTGCGGAGGTCTTTATCTTCCGTATAATCAGCGGGGGCCGCGACCTTCAGGCGGTCGATCAGCAGCCAGGCGTCTGAGGGATAGTTGCCGTCGAGCTGGAGGATGTCGTCGATCTGGCGGACTTCGCCGGCGTCCTGTCCGGAGCCGGGGATGTAGAGGCGCGAGTAGCCATCCTCCTTCAGGCCAAGCATCAGTTCTACCTTGTCGTCCCGCGTGTCCCAGTTCAGGTTGGCGAGGATGTAGAGGGTCTTGGGGGTATTGGCCTCGAGCCAGCGCATCACGTCCGCCGGGCCGTCCTTATGTACCTCGCGGCCGCTGACCGGGGAGAAGGTGTGTCCGATGCGGGCGAAGATGAGGCGGAGGAAGTCGTAGATTTCGGTGGTGGTGGCGACGGTGGAACGAGGGTTCTTGACGTTGACTTTCTGTTCGATGGCGATGGCCGGGGGGATGCCGTCGATGAGGTCGACGTCCGGTTTGCTCATGCGGCCGAGGAACTGGCGGGCGTAGGAGGATACACTTTCCGCGAAGCGTCTCTGGCCCTCTGCATAAAGGGTGTCGAACGCCAGGCTGGACTTTCCACTGCCGGAAATGCCGGTCACCACCACGAACTTTCCGCGCGGTATTTCCAGGTCGATGTTCTTAAGGTTATTGACCCTTGCCCCCTTTATGATTATCGAGTCGCTCAAAGTATACAAAAATAGGAATTTTCTTCCGAAAAAATTTGCAGAAACTGAAATTATCCCTATCTTTGCATCCGCGTTTCGGCGCAACCAGCACCCGGTGCGGTAGTTCAGCTGGTTAGAATGCCGGCCTGTCACGCCGGAGGTCGAGGGTTCGAGTCCCTTCCGCACCGCTTAAAACAAGTTTCTGCCTTTTGGCAGGAACTTGTTTTAGTTTTGGTAGGTCGTTGGCCGAAAGCGCCCATCAGCGTACAAGGTGGCGTCAAATGAATTACCCGGCGAGGAATTGCACGGGTATAAGGAAGATTTACTATTTTTGTATTAATGGATTCCCGGACCTACATAGCCATAGACCTGAAGTCGTTCTACGCCTCCGTAGAGTGCGTGGCACGGGGGCTGGATCCGCTCACGACCAACCTGGTGGTGGCGGATGCATCCCGCACGGAAAAGACTATCTGTCTGGCAGTTACGCCAAGTCTCAAGGCCTATGGGATATCCGGCCGCGCCCGGCTTTTCGAGGTGGTGCAGCAGGTGAAACGCATCAACGCCGAGCGCCTTCGCAAAGCCCCCGGTCACCGCTTCTCCGGCATCGCCACCCAAGACCCGGAGGTCCAGAAAGACCCCTCGAAGGCCCTCGGATACCTCATCGCGCCCCCGCGCATGTACCACTACATGCAGGTCAGTACCCAGATCTACAACATCTACCTTAAATATGTATCCGCCGAGGATATCCACGTCTATTCTGTGGACGAGGTGTTCATCGACGCCACCCAGTACATCCGCCTCTACAAAACAACCCCTCACGACTTCGCGATGCGCATGATCCGAGACGTGCTGGCGCAGACGGGCATCACCGCCACCGCCGGCATAGGCAGCAACATGTACCTCGCCAAAATTGCGATGGACATCGAGGCCAAGCACAGCGCGCCGGACAAAGACGGGGTGCGGATAGCGGCCCTGGACGAGCGCAGCTTCCGGCAGAAGTACTGGGCCCATCAGCCCCTCACCGACTTCTGGCGCATCGGTCGCGGACTGGCTAATCGCCTGGAAAACAAGGGGATGCACACGCTGGGAGATGTAGCACGATGCTCGCTGACAAACCCGGAGATCCTCTACAAGGAATTCGGGGTGAACGCCGAGCTGCTGATAGACCACGCGTGGGGATGGGAGCCCTGCACCATCGCCCAGGTGAAAAGTTATCGGCCGGAAGGCCACAGCTTGAGCCACGGGCAGGTGCTGAGCGAGCCTTATACCTTTGAAAAGGCGCGGGTGGTTGTTCTAGAAATCGCTGACCAACTGGTGCTGGAGATGGTGGAGCAGCGCGTGCTGTGCGACCAGGTGGTGCTGACGGTGTGCTACGATACGGACAGCCTCGCGCCCAAAAACGGCCGTCAGTCTTTCCGCGGCGCGGTGACCACGGACTGGTACGGCCGCCCGGTGCCGAAACCTGCGCATGGCTCGGCCAACCTCGGGCGGCAGACATCATCTACCGAACTGATACTGAAGGCGGTAGGAGATCTCTTCGACCGCATCGTGGACCGCAGGCTGCTGGTGCGGAGGATGTATGTCGTGGCGAATCACGTGGTGCCGGAAACCCGGGCCGAAGGGGTTCAGCTGGACTTTC